>JAKADK010000012.1 GCA_021820665.1 Actinomycetes bacterium
CGAGCCCGAGAGCGCGCCGCCCACCGAGCCCGCACCGGTAGAGAGCGACGTGGTGGCCCCGCTCAGGGCATCGGCGGCAGCGCCGACCGAGGTGGTCACCGCCTGGGCCGCGCCCGAGAGCGCGCCGCCCACCTGGCCCGTACCGGCCGAAAGCGACCCGAGCACGCCCGGCGACGCTTCCCCGCCCGACGGCGTGGGGCCACCCGGTCCTGCTGGCTCCACGCTGCCGGGACCACGGGTCACGGCGCCGGTGGAGCCGGACGCCGGAGCCGACCGTGGCGTCAGGGACGACGACACGCCGAGGCCATTTGCCACACCGGACGGGGCGGCAAATGGGAATGGAAAGAGGCCGGAGGCGGACCCCGGGGTCGGAACGGCGAAGGCCGCGGCGGGACCGGACCGAGCCGCTGTGGCCGGGGACGGCACGGCCATGCCGATGCTGGCGGCGATCATGCCCACTGCGAACGTCCCGCTGATGGCACCTGCCGGCGTGAGGACGGGGCTCAGCCATGCCCCGACATGGCGGACCGATGCGGCCGCAACCCGCACCGGCCGGCCGAAGGCCCGGAACACCCGGTTCCGGAACACGACCAGGAGCCCGGAGAGCACGCCGGCCCCTCCCTCCGGTCCGGCCAACGACGCGAACTCCCGCTTCAGCGACTGCCGGGCACGCCACAGGAGTGTCTCCACTGCGGCGACGCCGACACCCTCGTGGTCGGCGATCCGCTGGTACGACCAGCCCGACTCCTCGCGCAGCTGCAGGATGCGTTGGTGCCGGGGGTTGAGGCGGGCGAAGGCAGTCGTGACCATCTGGGCATCGACCTCGTGGAGCACGGCGTCCTCGGTGTCGTAGCACCCGGGATCGCCGACCTGGAGCTGGCTCGAGTCGACCGGGGTCAGGCGGCTCCGGCTGCGCTGGACGTCGACGCACAGGTTGTTGGCGATGACGGTGAGCCACGGGTAGAAACGCCGTTCGCCGGCGAAGCCGGGGAGGGCCCGCCACGCTCGGGCGAAGGTCTCCTGGACGACGTCCTCGGCGTCGTGCGGAGACCGGAGGCGCTGGAGGCAGAACCGGGTGAGCCGGCGATGGTACCGCTGGTAGAGCGCGTCGAAGGCCGAGCGGTCACCGGCCTGGCACCGCTCGACGAGCACCCGGTCCCGCTCCAGATCGACGTCGCCGGAGCGGTCGGCGAACAGCCCTTGCCCGAGCTCAAGACTGTCACTGCGAAGCGCCATCCCCGTGTTCCCCCCTCAGCCGCGGCGGCCGTCCCGCCCGCTCCCGGGCCGCAACCCGGGGCCCGCGGTCCGAGCCGGCCACTTGTCCCTTCCGTCATTGTAGGGGATCGCGCCGAAGTTGCCCAGCCGGTAACTCCACGACGACCGCAAGGTTCGGCGCCGCCGCCCGTTGTCATGTCACGAGAGAGGCCCGGGGGCGGGCAGGAAGGCAGCGGGTGACATGGCACTGCGACGCATCACGACGGCAATGATGGGGGGAGCGACCCTGGCGTGGTTCCTCGCCGGGTGGGCCGGTGCCGGCCCGGCCGACGCGGCGACGTCGGGACCGGGCTCGTACCGGGGTGCGGCCAGCGGATCGGCCCTCGTCGTGTCCCTCGGAGGCCAGAAGCTGACGACCGGTGCCAGCTCCGCCTCGGGCAGCTCGGCTCCGGCGGCGTCCGGCAGCGGGGCGGGCGAGCTCCTGCCCACCCTCGTCGGCTCCCGAACCGCCACCGAGAGCACGGCGGGCTCCACCGAGACCCTTCCCCAGGCCTGTGGCACACCCTCCGGCCTCTCGGTCCCGGCGCCGCTGGCCAGCCTGGTCTCCCTCGGCGTGGCGTGCGGGTCGGCCACGGCGTCGGTGGCCAGCACCGGCGCGCCCTCGGCCAGCGGGACCGGGAGCGCGGCCGCAGTCTCGGTGGGCCTGGGATCGCTCCTGGACCAGGTCGTCACCGCCGGCGCTCCCCTGACCGGTGCGCTCCGGAACGTGCTCGGGAAGCTGCCGGCCCTGCCCGCCGGCGGTACCTCTCTCACCTCGCTGCTCACGCAGCTCGGGGCGTCGGCCACCTCGGCCACCGGTCTCGTGTCGGTGGCGGCGGGGACGACCACCTCCTCGGTCACGGCGACCGGCGCGTCCGTCACCTCGTCGGTCGCCGCCAGCGGTGCGACGATCGCCCTCCTGCCGGGCGTCGGCGTCTCCGGCGGCCCCCTGCTCTCGGTCCAGGTCGGGGCGTCCCAGGCGACGGCGACGCTCGACCGCCAGACGGCAGTGGCGACGGCGACCGACAGCCCGGCGCTCGTCTCGGTGACGGTCGGATCACCGGCGACGGGGGCCCATACCGTGAGCATCGCCCCGGGCCAGTCCCAGACGTTCCTGGCCGGCACGCCGCTTGCCAGCACCATCAGCGTCGGGGCGGGCACGGTCACGCAGGGCACCGGCAGCGCCGGCGCCTCGGCTACCGGGGTGACACTCGACCTGGGGCAGGGCATCGACGGCGGCATCGAGGTCGACCTGGCCAGCGGGACGGCGTCGGTGAGCGGTGTCGCTCCCGCCGCGGCGACGCCCTCTGCCGCCCTGCCCTTCAGCGCCCCTCCGGCGCCGGCGCCGGCCACGGTCATCCCCGACGTCACCACCGTCCACACCGGGGAGCCGTGGGGGGGATCGCTCCCCCTCGTCGGAGCGGCGTTCGGGCTCGGCCTGGCCCTGTTCTACCGGAAGCGCCTCACGTCCCTCGTCCCCGCCCTCGGCCGGGTCGGCCGGACGGGCAGAGCAGGCCGGACGGGTGGGCCCGGGATGTCGGCTGGTGGGGCGCGCCGGCCGGAGGCCCAGCCGCCAGGAGGTACAGGCCGGCGGCCGAGCGGTCCGGAGGGTTGACCGGTGGACCCGTCTGTCGGTGAGCGCCCCCGATCTGCGACCGGCGTCCGCGCCCGACTGGCAACGCGCCATCTCGTCCCTCTGGTCGGGGCCCTGCTCGTCTGGTCGTCGCTCGGCTTCGTCGGCTACGCGGTCGGCTGGACGGTCCACCAGCACCGTGCCGGAGCCCGGCTGGTCGCCACCGAGGAGGCGCACGCCGCCGTCCGTTCCCGTCGGGCCCCATGCGTGGAGGGGACTCCGTCCGTCGGCCAGCTGGAGGGCATCCTCCAGATTCCCTCGATCGGGCTCGACGCCCCGGTGGAGGAGGGGACCGGGAACGCTGAGCTCGCCGTCGCCGTCGGGCACGCACCGGCGTCCGTCCTTCCCGGTGCCAGCGGCACCGCCGTGCTCCTCGCCCACGACGTGAGCTACTTCGTCCACATCGGCGAGCTCCGTCCGGGCGCGGTGATCCGGTTCGTGGACCAGTGCGCCACCGTGGCCTACCGGGTCGTCAGCCAGCAGGTCGTGGCCGCGGGGGCGCCCGTCGAGAACACGCCGGGCGTCGGCACCCTGGTGCTCGACACGTGCTGGCCGACCAATGCGCTGTTCTTCACGTCGCACCGGCTGCTGGTCACGGCGACCGAGGTGGCCACCACCGCCACCGGGACGACGGCGAACCCGATCGAGACGCCTGCCGGAGACGCCATCGGCTACACCGTGCCGGCACCGCCGGCCCTCGTCGCCGAGGGCCTGACCCTGACACTCAACGAGGCGCCGATGGGCACGATGACGCTGACGGGGGATCCCTCGCCGGGCTGGGTGGAGTCCCCGGGGCCCCTGGCGCTGGAGGCGGCGTCGCTGGAGGCGTACTTCGGGGGCATCCACGCCACCGCCGCCAGCCAGGCGGCGTGGTGGGCAGCGATCGCCCCCGGCGTCCCCATGCCTGCGCCGCTGATCGGCGCCCAGATCGTCGGGCACGACACCGCCCTGGACGTCACCATCGACGCCATCGGGGGAACACCCCGGTCGGTGACCCTGACCACGGAGATCACGGTGGCCGGAGGTCGTGCCCCCGGCGAGTACCTGGAGTCGGTGACCACTCCCGTGGACAACGGCACGGTCACCATCGGGTCGTGGGAGATGAGCCGTGCCTGAGCGCCACGGGCCGACGGTCACGTCTCCCGAGCCGGCGATCAGCCTCCTCACGCCCGGAGGCGGGCTGCGGTCGCGCCTCCGACGGTGGGCCCGATGGGCAGGCAGGCATACGGCGACGACCGTGCTCGTCGCCGGCGGGCTGCTCTGCCTCGGCGGCGGGGCACTGCTCGGCGGGCTGGCGGCTCCCGTCGCCGTCTCCCTCCCCGGCGTCCACGCCCTGAGAGTCGACCCGACACGCACGACCGCCCGGCTTGCCGGGAGAGCATCGCCGGTCCCCGTCGACGGCCGCCCACCGACCGGCCGGACCGCCCTCGTCGTCGCGCTGCCGTCCAGGACCCTCGCGGCCACCGCCGCACCGCCGGCCAGCCCGGGAACGCCCGCCCAGCGGACCCCGGACACCGCCAGCGCTCACGGCGCCGGCAACGGCACGACTTCGACCGGCGACGCCTCGGCTGCTTCGGGAGGCGCGGCCGGTGCTTCCCCGGTGACGACGGCTCCGGGGGCCACCACGTCGGCATCCCCGACGGCTCCGGCTGAGGATGGCTCCCCGTCGCCGGGGGGAGCGACCGGCGCCGGGGGGAGCTCGGCTGCATCGCCGCCGGCGGAGACGGGAGGCACGGGCGCCGGTGGGACCGGCACCGGATCGGCGACGAGCTCGGGAGGCACGGGCGCCGGTGGGACCGGCACCGGATCGGCGACGAGCTCGGGAGGCACGGGAACCCGGAGCTCGCCGACCGGTCCCGCCTCCCCGTCGAGCGGGTTGGGATCCCTCGTCACCGGCCTGCTCGGCGGCCTCTGAACCGGGCGGCCGGGCGCCGGCGGATCGAGCCCCGGCGGGACGCCGACGTCTCCCGATCCGACCGCAAGGTTCCGCCGCCACGGTCGTTCTCCTCACACAAGTGGAACCGGGGGAGGCCAGGGAGCGAGCCGGCAGGGACGCCGGCAGTGCCTCGGGCTTCAGAGCACTGCCGCCGGCGCCGGGTCACGGGGGGTCCGGGCGGCAGCGGCAGATCAGGAGGAGCGATGTCGGAGGGGGGCAAAGTGGTCGAAGGGGTGGGAACGCTCCAGGGCCGCGGCACGGGAGCGCCCGAGGGCACGGTGGCTCCGGGCACGACCGGCGGGGGCACGACCGGCGGGGGCCCCGGTGGCAGGAGTCGTCCACCTGGGGATCGGCGGACCGGCGAGCCACCCTGGCTACCTCCGAGCGCCGTGCTCCCGCGGCACCGTCCTCCGATGCCGAACCCCCTTGCGGGCCTGGTGCGCACCGTGAGCGAGCTCGGCGCCATGGTGGCCACCGCGCTCGAGTCGCTGCGGCTCGGCCTGCGCCACGGCGTCCCGGTCGGTGAGCTCATCGACCAGTGCTGGTTCCTCGTCCGGGTCACCACCCTCCCGCTCATCTTGGTGTCGATCCCCTTCGGGATGGTGATCGCCCTGGAGGTCGGCTCCCTCCTCCAACAGATCGGTGCCCAGTCCCAACTGGGCGCGGCCATGGTGCTGGCGGTGGTTCGCGAACAGGCCCCGGTAGCCACGGCGCTGCTCATCGCCGGCGCCGGCGGATCGGCCATGTGCGCCGACCTCGGCTCGCGGCGGATCCGTGACGAGATCTCGGCCATGGAGGTGATGGGCGTCCAGCCGCTCCAACGCCTCGTCCTTCCCCGCCTCGTCGCCGCCACAGTGGTGGCCATCCTCCTCGACAGCATCGTCTCGGTGGCGGGTATCGCCGGGGGCCTCTACTTCGGGACCCATAACCTCCACATCTCGGCCAGCGCCTTCTTCGCCACCTTCGGCGAGCTGAGCCAGCTCGCCGACATCTGGGTGGCCCTGTTCAAGGCCGGCGTCTTCGGGTTCATCGCCGCCATGGTCGCCTGCTACAAGGGCATGTCCTGCAAGGGTGGACCGAAGGGGGTCGGCGATGCCGTCAACCAGGCGGTGGTCGCCACCTTCATCCTCGCCTTCTTCGTGAACTTCGTGCTCACCATCATGTACTTCAAGTTCATCCCCCAGAAGGGGCTCTGACCGTGACGCCCGTGACGACGAAGTCGGCCGCCGTGGTCGACGACCTCTACGGCCAGCTCGCCTTCTACGGCCAGACCCTCCGCTCCCTCCCGAAGGCGCTCCGCTACCGCAAGGAGATCATCGCCCTCATCTCGGACATCACCATCGGCGCCGGGGCGCTGATCATCGGCGGCGGGATGTTCTTCGTCGTCGCCAGCATCGCCTTTTTCACCGGGACGGAGGTGGGCCTGGAAGGCTTCGCCGCCCTGCAGCAGATCGGGGCCCAGGCGCTGACCGGTGTGGTCTCCTCGCTGGCCAACACCCGCGAGATCACCCCGCTCGTCGCCGGAGTGGCCCTCGCCGCCCAGGTCGGCGCCGGGTTCACGGCCCAGCTCGGCGCCATGAGGATCTCCGAGGAGATCGACGCGCTGGAGGTCCTCGGCGTGAACAGCATCGTCTACCTGGTGGCCACCCGGGTCTGGGCGGCCCTCATCACGATGATCCCGCTCTACCTGGCCGCCCTGTTCTCGAGCTTCATCGCCACCCAGCTCATCGTGACCGACTTCTTCCACCAGTCGGCCGGCACCTACAGCTACTACTTCCACCTCTTCCTGCCGCCGATCGACGTCTTCGACTCGTTCATCAAGGCCATGGTCTTCGCCGTCGCCGTCGCCTTCATCCACTGCTACTACGGCTACCGGGCCACCGGCGGGCCGGCGGGTGTGGGTGTCTCGGCGGGACGGGCCATCCGGATCTCGATCATCGTCATCGTCCTCCTCAACTTCCTCATGTCGACCATCATGTTCGGTGGGCCCGGCTCCACGGCGCGGTTGGTCGGATGAGCGCCTCCCCTGCCCGCACCGTCGGCCGACTGGCGTTCCGCTCGGGCATCCTGCTCCTGGTCATCGCCGTCGTCGTCGCCGGCGTCGAGGTGGCCGTACGGGCATCGGACGGCGCCTATGACGGCAGCTACCCGCTCGTCGGCCTGTTCAGCTCCGCCGGCCAGGGGCTCCACCCGGGGTCGAACGTCGACTACCGGGGGGTGCAGGTCGGCCAGGTCGGCCAGATCGCGCTCTCCGGCCAGCGCGTCCGGGTCGTCTTGCACATCGACCACGGGTTCCGGGTGCCCGCCGACACGACTGCCACCATCGAGCCCGAGAACCTCTTCGGCGCCGAGGACGTCACCTTCACCTTCCCGCACCGGTCGGGCCCGTGGATGGAGGCGGGCGCCACGATCGCCCACACGGACGTCTCCAGCCAGCTCGACAACCTGTTCGCCGCCGCCGATCCCCTGCTCTCCACCATCAACGCTTCCGCCCTGTCCTCCTCGATCGCCGAGCTCAACCAGGCCACGGTCGGGCAGGCACCCGCCATCCGGTCGAGCATCCAGGAGGGCGGGAAGCTGGCGTCCCTCCTGGCCCGCACCATCGGGGCGCAGCTCACCGCGCTCGACTCCCTGACCTCGCTGTCCGGGGTCCTCGCCCCCGAAGGCCCCGTCCTCAACACGCTGGCCGCCCGGACCAACGCCGGGCTGCCCGCCATCAACCGGTCCGAGGCCGCCTACCAACGCCTCTTAGAGACGCTCACACCGCTGTCGGAGAACCTGGCGCAGTTCCTCAGCCGGTACCGGCCGAACATCGGCACCCTCCTCGACACCGGGACCAACGTGACCCGGGTGCTGCTGGCCAACCAGCAGAACATCGAGAGCTTCATCAAGGGCCTCTACGAGTACGTCTCGAACATCGCCCACGCTCCTTCGGCGCAGACGCTTCCCAACGGGTCCCACTTCGCCTACTTCCAGATCTTCGTCGACTTCAGCAACGTCAACGACCTGGTCTGCAACCTGATCGCACCGGCGGCAGCGAACATGTCGTTCCTCGAACCCCTCCAGCAGGCGCTCCACTACAGCGGTAGCCCGTTCAACTGCTCGAGCGAGCTGGCCAGGTTCGATGCCCTCCCGCAGGCAGCCTCGTCTCCCACCCCGTCGACCACGACCGGAGCGCCGGCGGCCACCGCCACACCGTCGGCGACCACGGCGCCCGTGCCCTCGAGCGCCATCTCCCAGGCGGCCGCCAAGGCGGCGGGGAGCCTCTACCAGTCCATCGGGCAGCCCGAGACGCAGGCGGGCCAGTCGCTCCAGGGCCTCATGTCGATGCTGCTCGGAGGCTCGTGATGCGACGGCGGAAGGAGCTCTCCACGACACCCGGGGAGCCGCGGCTGAAACGGAAGGGCGCGGCGCGCACCAGGCGCGCAGCGATCTCCTTCGGCGTGTTCGTCGTCGTCTCGCTCGTGCTGCTCGCCGCCTTGACCCAGAGGATCGGGAACCTCACCTTCTTCGGGCACCAGACGACCTACCAGGCAGACATGGCCGACGTGACGGGCCTGATCTCCTCCGACCCGGTGAAGATCGCGGGCGTCACCGTGGGCCAGGTCACCGGGGTCGGCGTGCGCCACGGCCACGCCGTGGTGACGTTCACGGTGGACGACACCGTGCACCTCCACACGAGCACGGAGACGGGTCTCCGGTCGCAGAACGTCCTCGGCCAGGAGTTCCTCTACCTGTATCCGGGGACGACGGGGGGCATCCTCCGCCCCGGGGGCGTGCTGCCGCTGCAGAACAGCCTCACCACGGCCGGGGTCGGCGCCCTGCTGAACGCCCTGGGTCCGTTCCTCTCGGCCATCAACCCCAAGGAGGCCAACACTCTCGTCGAGAGCGTCGACGCCGCCCTCCAGGGCAACGAGCTCCAGGTCAACTCGCTCATCGACAACGCCGCTACCGTCTCGTCCACCGTGGGATCGTTGGACACCCAGGTCGGATCGGTCATCGACGATCTCGACCAGGTGCTTACCGCCCTGGCCAAGCGCAGTGGCGACGTCGGCACCCTCCTCGACAACCTCCAGACCGTCTCCCAGTCGCTCGCCAGCCGGAACTCGGTGCTCGACAGCGTGGTGTCGAACCTGTCGAAGGTCACCGGCGAGCTCGCCAACCTGACCCGGGCCAACCAGGGGAACCTGGCCACGGCCATCGGCGACCTCAACTCGGTCACCAACGCCGTGCAGCAGAACGAGCAGCAGCTCTCGTCGGGGCTGTCGACCCTGGGAGCGGGCCTCGCCCCGTACACCGAGATCTCGTCCTACGGGCAGTTCTTCCAGATCCAGACCGTCTACCTCTGCCTCGCCGGCGAGACCACCTGCACCTACAACCAGCCGGGCGCGACACCGGCTGGATCGCTGCCCGGGGGCCTCGTTCCTCCCGACCCCTTCGCTCCGGGTCCGAGCTCGACGACGACCTCCTCGGGTGGGGCCCCCTCGGGGACGGGCTCCTCGGGTGCGGGGACCGGCGCTGCGCCGGGCACGGTGGGGTCCATCCTCCGGATGGTCGCCGGTAACGGGAGCGGGAGCGGGAGCGGGAGCGGGAGCGGGAGCGGGCTGTGAGGTCGTTCACCGAGGCGAGCCCGAAGGCAGTCGGAGCGATCGTCGCCGCGCTGACCGCCGCGGCGATCGCCGCCGTCCTCCTGGTGAACCGCGGGATGTTCGAGTCGACCTACCAGCTCCACGCCCGCTTCACCAACGCCGCCGGCGTCGATCCGGGGACGCCGGTGCTGCTGGCCGGCGTCGACGTGGGCTCCGTCGGGACGGTGCGGCTCGCCGGGAACGCGGTCGAGGCGACCCTGGACATCAACAACGGCGTCGTGCTCCCGGCGCGCACCCAAGCGGCGATCAGCGTGGAGACCGTCCTCGGCAACCTCGACGTGACACTCCAGCCGATCGGCGGGTGGCGCCACCCGCTCGGCCCGGGCGCGACCGTGCCGGAGACCTCGGTCCCCACCGAGCTCTACCAGGTCGAGAACGAGGCGGGCGGCCTGCTCTCCAAGACCGATGCCGCCGCGCTGAACCAGCTCATCACCTCCCTCGCCACCATCACCAAGGGGAAGCAGCGCCAGGTGGCCGAGATCGTGAACGGCCTGAACGGCTTCACCGGCGTGATCGACCAGCGCCGGAGCCAGGTCAGCCAGCTCATCGACGCCGCCAACACGCTCTCCTCCACGGTCGCCCAGCGCGATCGGCAGCTGGCGTCGACCATCACCGACCTGTCCACCGTGGTCCAGGGCCTGGCGCAGCGGAGCACCGACCTGGGGTCGCTGATCGACAACACCCAGCAGGCCGCCGCCCAGCTCTCCACCCTGGTCGGGTCGAACCAACCCCAGCTGAGCCAGCTCGTCAACCACCTGGACTCCGTGCTGTCGGTGTTGTCCAGGCACCAGCTCGACCTGGCCGAAGGGATCTCGTCGGCCGCCTCGGCCGTGACCGGTTTCGCCTCCATCGGATCGTCGGGCTCCACTCCCAACCCGTCGTGGGCGAACGTGTACACGAACATGCTCACGACCACGGGGGCGCTCAACGTGCTCGGTGCGTGCGGCACGCTCGACCAGGTCCTGAACGAAGCGCTCGGGCCCGACCCCCTCCCCTGCGACCAGCAGACGGGGCCGCCCGTCACGACCACGTCGTCGCCGGCGGGATCCGCCCCGTCATCGTCGGGTGGAGGCACCGGGCAGACGCCGACGGCGGGCTCGGGCGCCTCTGGCGCCGGCACCGGGACCGGCACCGCTGGGCCGAGCTCTCCGGCATCGGCCGGCTCGGCCGGCTCGGCCGGCGGAGGCGACCCTGCCGGCTCGTCGATCGGCGGGCTCATCCAATCGATCCTGGGAGGTGGGACGTGACGAAACGCCGCCTGCTCGCCGCGGCCACCACGGCCGTGGCGCTCGCCCTGGTGGCCGGCGTGCTCGTGGTGGCCCTGCGCTCCCCGAGCACCTACGTCGTCCACGCCCGGTTCACCAGCGCCGACGGGCTCTTCGCCGGGAACACCGTCGAATCGCTCGGCGTGCCTGTCGGGACCGTCGAGGGTGTGGAGAGCTCCGGCGACACCGTGCTCGTGACCATGGCCATCCAGTCCGGCCACGTCCTCCCCCGCCGCGCCTCCGCCGCCCTCGTCTCACCGCAGCTCCTCGGCGAGCCGTCGGTGGAGCTCACCCCCGGCTATGCCGGTGGGCCGGCATTGCCGGCCGGCGCGACGATCCCGCTGTCCCGCACATCCGTCCCCGTCTCCACCGACCAGTTGCTGAAGGACCTCCAGTCCTTCCTCTCCCAGATCAACCCCCACCAGACCGGCAGCCTGGTCACCAACCTGGCGGCCGACCTGACCGGAGAGGGAGCCGGCCTGCACGCGTTGGTCGGCAACGCCGCCGGGACGCTCCGGCTCCTGGCGGCCAAGGGCAACGACCTGGGGCAGCTGGAGGGCACGCTGGCCCGCATCACCGGGACCCTCCGATCGCAGACCAGCCTCATCACCAGCCTCATCGAGAACTACGACACCGTCTCGGGCGTGGTGGCGTCCCACAGCACCCAGCTCGGCGCGGCGGTGACCGATCTGGCCACCGCCAACACACAGCTGTCGAACCTGCTCACCCCGAACCTCGGCCCCATCGAGTCGGACGTTGCCGGGATCACCCGGGTGGGCCGGACCGTCTCCCGGAACCTCGCCTCCATCGACCAACTGCTCTCCTCAGCCGTCCTGCTCTTCGCGGCGACGGAACGCTCCTTCGATCCGAAGAACAACTGGATCAACCTCAACAACCAGCTGGCGCCCGGTCTCACCGCCGCGAACGTGGCCGGGCTCCTGCGCGACCAGCTGGCCGGCATCTGCCGGCGGATCGCCGCCAACCACTCGACCGGCCTGTCGGCGAGCGAGCTCTCGACCCTGGCAACGTGCGGCAATCCGTCGTCGGGGTTCTTCGATCCCCTGCTCGGGCTCATTCCCGAGATCACCAACGCCCTGACCAGCGGACCGGACGGTGGACCCTCACCGGCCGCCCTGGAGACGATGTTCAGCCACGGGCTGGCGATGATCCCGGGGATCTCCAGCCTGAAGCTCCCGGCGGCCGGATCCTCCACATCGACGGCGGCTCCAGCGACGGGCTCGGGCTCCAGCCCCGCTTCCTCGCCGTCCTCGCCGTCCTCGACGACGTCCAGCGCGGCTCCGTCGCTGACGGCGCCCGCCGCCTCGCAGCTGCCACCGATGCCATCCGCGCCGTCGGGTTCGGGGAGCACCTCGTCGGGCGGCGTCAGTGGGCTCCTGAGCGGGCTCCTTGGAGGTCTGTGACATGAGAGACGACAGACGCGAGCGCCGAGCCACGAGGGCACCACGGGGCCGGGCGCTGCTGGTCGCGCTGCTGGTCATGGTGGCCTGCACCACGACGGCCTGCTCCGTGCCCTTCACCACCCCCCCCTCGGTGACCGCTTCCGCGGTCTTCTCCGATGTCGGCGGCCTCGTCACCGGTGCCCCGGTGGAGCTCGGCGACCTCCCGGTCGGCCGGGTCACCGCCATCACGCTCGACGGATCGGCTGCCCGGGTCCAGTTCATCGTCAACCGGTCCGCGAGGGTCCCCGCCGACCTCACCGCCCAGCTGCGACGGACCACGATCCTCGGCCAGCAGTACATCGAGCTGGTCGTCGACCATGGCGGCCCCGGGCAGCCGCTCCTCACCGACGGCGCGGTCATCGCCCACACCGAGGTCGTCCCCGGCCTCAGCCAGCTCCTCTCGTCCGGTGCGGCCGTCTTCGGCGCCGTCAACAGCACCGACCTGGCACAGCTGGTCGCCACCGGGGCCCACGGGCTCGGCGGACAGGGAGCCCGGCTCCGGACGCTCCTCGACGACTTCGGGACGGTCATCAAGGGCTACGCAGGGCAGACCGGAGAGATCTCGGGGCTCGTCGGCAACATCGACCGCCTCACCGCCTCGCTGGCGCCGTCGTCGGGCCAGGACGCCCGTGCCGTCTCGACGCTGGCGACGACGACGACCGTCCTCGCCAACCAATCGGCCCGGTTCGAGAACCTCCTCCAGGCCCTCGACAACCTCTCCGTCCAGGGCCGCGCCATCCTCCAGACCTATGTGAGCCAGATCGACGCCAACCTCACCGGGCTCGCCTCGACCGCCCAGGCCCTCCGCGCCAGCGAGCACGACCTCGTCGGTCTCGTCGATGCCCTCCCGGGCAACAACGCCGCCTTGGCATCCGTCACCTCAGGGAGCTCGCTCCAGATCCTCGCCGACCTCGTCGTCTGTGGCCTCCCGCTCGGTGGTTCCAACGCCTCCCAACCCGCTCTCTCCTGCGGAGGTGCCGGATGATCACCCGCCGCGTGGTCACCAACCTGGTCAGCTTCTTCGTGATCTCGGCCGTCCTCATCGGCTTCGGGGTCTACAACCTGCTCGGGGACCCCTTCCGCTCACCGACCGACATCTCCACCACGCTCCCCGACGCCGACGGGCTCTACCCCGGTTTCACCGTCACCCTGAACGGTGTCGTCGTCGGCTCGGTGAGCGGCATCGCGCTGACGGCTCGCGGTGCCCGGGTCACCATGGCGATCAATCCCGGCGTCCGCGTCCCGAGCGACGTGGCGGCGCGGGTCGAGGTGGCCAACGCCCTGGGCCAGCAGCAGATCGACCTCGTGCCCCAACGCGGAGGCCGGGACCCCGCGCTCACCGACGGCGCGAGCGTCCCGGTGGCGCCGGGCGGGGCACCGGCCGACATCGGCCAGGTGATCACCACCGCCACGAAGTTCCTCCAGTCGATCCCGGCCCAGAACCTGAACACGGTCCTGGAGCAGACCTCGGTGGCGTTGCGCGGCGAGTCGGGCAACGTGCACACCATCATCGACGCCGGCACGCAGTTCTCCAGAGAGCTGCTCCAGTACCAGCAGCAGTTCACCGCACTCCTGTCCAACGCCCCGCCCGTGCTGAGCTCCCTCACGGCAGCGGGCCCCGCACTCCAGGACTCGTTGACGAACACGGCGGCGATCCTGGCCGTGCTCGCCACCCATCAGCAGGCCATCGTCGAGCTCCTCGACTCGGGATCGCAGACCGCCACCCAGCTGAACACCCTCGTCCAGGCGGAGCGGCCCAACCTGGCCTGTATCGTGCACGACCTCGGAGCGACGACATCGAACCTGTCGCTCCCCGCCAACCTCGACAACCTGGCCACGGCGCTGGCGACGAACCAGGAGTTCTTCGGGCCATTGAACGCCGTGACCGTGCCCGGACCCGTTCGGGCGCTCACCACCGGCGGTTCGACCACGCCGGACCAGCTGTCGCTCCGGGTCAGGCTGCTGCTGCCGCCCGAGCTGTCACCGACGGCATCCACGTACGCCACCCCCCGGACCCTGCCGCCCATCCTTCCCGGCGCCGCCTGTGACACGGAGTTCGGGAACGGGGTCGGGGCAGCGACGCAACCAGGGTTCCGACCCGCCGTGGCCGGGGATCCGGTGGACGCGCCCACTGCCGCCGATGCCCAGGTCCGGGGGTCGGGCACCCCCATCGCCGATCCACCGCCCGCCACGATGGCGGCGGACCGGCACACAAGCGCGGGACCGAGCGGCGGCCCGGTGCTCCCGGCGCTGGGGGTGGCCGCCATCGCCCTCCCGGGCCCGCTGCGCCGGAAGTGGCGGGCGCGGCGCCTGTGGCCACGGCAGGGACGGCGGTGACCCGCGTCGCCCAGGGGCACGCGCAGCGCCGGAGACACCGATGAGCAACAGCAACGACAGCAAAGGAGCAACGGGGATGAGCACGAAAAGGGAGCACTCGGCGGGCAGAGGCGTGGCGACGGTGGACCGGGAGACGGGGTCGGCGATCCGCCAGGCCACCGGTCCGGTTCCCGAGAGCGGCGCCGGGTCACAGGCGGCGACCGGGCCGGCAGGGGAGGACGTGGCCGGTGGCGACCGGACGACAGGGGCGTCGCGGCGGGCCGAGACGCCAGCCACCGAGACGCCAGCCACCGAGACGAACGATGCCAGAGCCGAGGGCGCGCCGGACAAGCGGCGGCACGCACCGCTTCTCGGGACCCGACGGCGACGGCGCGCCCTGGCCGTCGTGGCGGTCCTCGGGATTGTCGGAACCGTCGGGTTCGGCCACGCCTGGGCGGTCCAGCGGACCACGCTGGACCGGGAGGCGGTGGTTCGGACGACGGCGCAGAACTTCCTCCTGGCCCTCACCAACTTCACGTCGAAAAACGTGGACACCCAGTTCAACGAGGTCCAGAGCTTCGCCACCGGTTCGTTCGAGTCCCAGTCCAATCAGTTCTTCGGCTCGTCCATCCGCCAGCAACTCGAGGCGGCACTCGCTTCGTCGCGGGGGCAGATCCGGAACCTGTACGTCCAGTCGGCCGCGGCCAGCACGGCCAGCGTGTACGCGGTGGTCGACCAGACCTACGTGAACGACAAGATGCGCTCGCCTGCCGCCGACGTGCTCCGGGTGGTGGTGAACCTGACCGACACGGCGGCGGGCTGGAAGATCTCGGCCGTCACGGTGCTGAACAACCCGTCCTCGAGCCCGGCGCCGGCGTCGGGAACCTCCTCGAACCCGGCCGGGTGAGCGACGGCCCTGGCCGGGAAGGGGTGCGGCGCGAGTGGTCGACGACGGCTCACTCGGCCGCGGCGGTCCCGCGACGCCGTCGCCGCTGGCCGAAATTTTCTTCCGATCCGACCGCAGGTTTCGCCCCGCCGGGCCGTTCCCACTCCAGAACCGAGGCACCGAACGGCGGTGTTACGGAGACCAAGGGAGGTAGAGCATGAGATCGTTGAAGGCGGTGTGCCTTGCCGGCGGAGCGGCGGGAGCGGTCGGCATCGCGTTGGTGGCCGGAGGCGCTCTGCCGAGCGGAGCCAGCAACAGTGCGCCCAGCCCCACTGCACTGACCAGCCTGTCATCGTTGTCGGGGCTGCCCACCTTGCCAGGCGCCTCGTCGTTGCCCAGCCTGCCGGGACTGCCCAGCTCCTCGTCCCTGCCGAGCCTGCCCAGCTCCTCGTCCCTGCCGAGCCTGCCCAGCGCCTCGTCGATACCCAGCCCGTCCAGCCTGGCCGGAACGAAGTGCTTCTCGACCCCGGCGCCACCGGCGCTCCCGTTTCCCGGATCGGCGTCCGGTGGCGGCACGATGAGCTTCTCGGGCAACGGGGGATCGGTCACGCTCTCCAGCACCAAGGGCATCACCATCTGCCTCACGAGCTCCGGGCTCCCATCTGCTCCGTCCCTGCCGTCCTCGGGGTCGGGATCCGGGTCGGCATCGGGCTCCGGGTCGGGGTCGGCATCGGGGTCGAGCATCCCGTCGCTGCCGGCAACGAGCACGAAGTGCGTGTCGACGCCGGGCCTTCCGGCATCGCCACTTCCCGGCTCGGCCTCCGGCGGTGGTTCGCTGAGCGTCAACGGCGACGGTGGATCGCTGTCGGCATCCACGTCGAAGGGCATCACCTTGTGCGTCACCGGACCCGGCGCCTCGTCGCTGCCGAGCGTGCCGAGCTCGTCGTCGCTGCCGAGCGTGCCGAGCTCGTCGTCGCTGCCGAGCGTGCCGAGCTCGTCGTCGCTGCCGAGCCTGCCGAGCGCCTCGTCGCTGCCGAGCGTGCCCGGCATCTCCAGCATCACGAGCGCCCTGTAGGCAGTCGGGCGCAATGATGTGCCGGCGCCGATGGGGCCCCCCTCAGGCCGCCCAGGTCTCCCCGTTCCTGGGCGGCCGGCGTCGGCACCGCCGCTCGACCCCGGTACTTCCGGCTACCCCATCAGTAACGTTACCGACCTCGTCGACCTCTCGGGCGGACCGGCACTGCCGCACCCGCACCGCCTCGGGTCCGTCTGTTCGGTAGCGACCGGGAGTACCGGGGCGAGCGGCATCCTCTGGCGGCTCCGTCTCGACGGTGCGGCATCCTCCGCGTCCGACAGGTTCGGATGGGCGCGCCGCCAACGTCGATCGGGCCGACCACCACGGGGAACCGGGAGCAGCGAACGATCCCGGCGGGCGACCCGGCGGCGGGCACCAGGATGGTTCGACCAATGAACTATCTTGGTATGCTGGGTGGGAATGGGTGCTCCGGAGCCGGCTGCAAGCAGTTCCCCGGAGGCACACGCCGGTGCCGTCGAGGCGGTACGGACGCTCGCCCGCGCCTCCCGGCTCATCGAGCGAGCCTCCGATGAGCTGAGCCTGGCCCACTACCGGGTCCTTTCGGCCATCGGGTCCGGCGACGAACGGGCGTCCCGGATCGCCACCCGCCTGGCGGTCGGGAAGCCGGCCATGAGCGCAGCCGTCGACGCGCTGTGCCGGAGGGGCCTGGTGGAGCGTCTCGAGGTCCAAGGCGACCAGCGGGCAGTGGCCCTCCATCTGACACCGGCGGGCGCCGAGCTCCTCGACCGGGTCGAGACGGAGATCGTCCGTCGATTCGAGACGCTCTGGGCCCGGACCGGGAACGCTGATCGCGTGGTCGACGCGCTCGTGGCGCTGGGCCAGGCCATGGACGACGCCTTCGCCGATCGCTCGGGAGCGGGTGTCGACCGGTGACCCCGGCCCCGAACGGCCACGCTCGCGACACCAGGGACGCCACCGCGAGCGGATCGGGTCCGCCGAAGCCCGGGTGGGTCAAGCGCCTGTGGGGCTACGCCCTGCGCCACCGCCGGGACCTGATCATCACCCTGGGCGCCGCCGTCCTGGCCAGCGGCGTCCAGACCATCGTGCCGCTCGTCGAACGCCAGATCGTCGACGGGGTGATCCTCCGGCACACCTCCGCGCTCTGGCCCTGGCTGGTCGTCCTCGTCGGCCTTGCCGCCGTCCGGTTCGGGTTCGCCTACATCCGCCGCTACCGGGGTGGGCGGTTGGCACTGTCCGTGCAGTACGACCTCCGCAACGCCATGCACGACCATCTCCAGACGATGGACTTCGACAACCTCGGCCGCATGCCCACCGGCCAGCTCGTGGCCCGCACGAACTCGGACGCGTCCCTCGTACAGGGCCTCCTCGCCTTCTTCCCGGTCATGAGCGGCAACGTCTTGATGATGCTGCTCTCCATCGCCGTCATGTTCTATCTGTCCCCACTGCTCGCCGTGGTGAGCATCGTCGTCGCTCCCGTGCTCCTGGTCATCTCCTATCGGATGCGCTGGCGGGTCTTTCCCGCCACCTGGGACGGTCAGCAACGAGAGGGGGACGTCGCCCAGATCGTCGACGAGGACGTGAACGGCGTCCGCGTGGTCAAGGCATTCGGCCAGGAGCAGCGGGAGTTGGAGCGCCTGGTGGGGGCGTCCCAAGCGCTCTACGGCTCCCAGATGCGGGCGGTCCGGCTGCAGTCCCGGTACCAGCCGCTGCTCGAGATGGTCCCCGCCCTGGGCCAGGTCGCCATCCTGGCACTGGGGGGCTGGCTGGCCCTCCGGGGCGAGATCTCGCTCGGCACCTTCCTGGCGTTCTCGACCTACATCGCCCAGCTCGTCGCCCCGGCGCGGCAGCTGGCCGGCGTGCTCACCATCGCCCAGCAGGCACGGGCGGGCGTGGAGCGGATCTTCCAGCTGCTCGACCTCACGCCGACGATCGCCGACCCCCCAGGTGCCATCGACCTTCCCCGCCTACGGGGGGACATCACCTTCACGGACGTCCACTTCCACTACGGGGAGGGCACACCGGTACTGCGCGGGATCGACCTCGACGTCGAGGCCGGTGAGCGTGTGGCCATCGTCGGGCCGAGCGGGAGCGGGAAGTCCACCATGGCGATGCTGGTGCCCCGCTTCTACGATCCCGATCGAGGTTCGATCCGAGTCGACGGGCACGACGTGCGGACCGTGTCCCTCCGCACGCTCCGGAGCCAGATCGCCGTCGTGTTCGAAGAAGCGTTCCTGTTCTCCGACACCATCCGGTCCAACATTGCCTACGGCCGGCCCGACGCGTCCGACACCCAGGTGGAGGCCGCCGCCCGGGCCGCCGAGGCCCACGGGTTCATCGAAGAGCTCCCCCGCGGCTACGACACCGTGGTCGGCGAGCGCGGTCTCACGCTCTCGGGTGGCCAGCGCCAGCGGATCGCCCTGGCGCGCGCCATCCTCGCCGACCCCCGCATCCTGGTGCTCGACGATGCCACCAGCGCCGTGGACGCACGGATCGAGGAGTCGATCCACCGTGCCCTGGGCGAGGTCATGGGGGATCGCACCGTGCTGCTGATCGCCCACCGGCGGTCGACGCTCCATCTGGCCGACCGGATCGTCGTGCTCGACGAGGGGAGGATCGTGGACCAGGGCAGCCACGACCAGCTCCTGGGCCGGTGCCCCGTCTACCGCTCCCTGCTGGAGGGCCTGGACGAGGAGCAGGCGATCCAGGCCGGGGATCGGATCGAGGCGTTGGCTTCGCTGTCGGCCGGGGGCGGCGGGGCCGGGGTCACCGCATCGGCGTGGGAGGGTGGCGCGGGGAGCGGTCCCGGCGGCGCGGGCCGGCAGGGGACCGCCGGACGAGCCTTCGGCGCGCCGAGCATCGGCGCCGGGCTCGGCGGTGGCGGGGGGCACGGGTGGCGGATGAACCTGGCGCCGACCCCCGAGCTCCTGGCACGCGTGGCCGCGCTCCGGCCCGTTCGGGACCGCGCCACGCTGGACGTCGAGCGGGAGGCGCGCCGGGACCCCCAATTCAGCCTCCTGCGGCTGTGCCGGGAGTTCAAGCGCCCCCTGCTGCTCGGCCTCGTCCTCGTGGTCCTGGACGCCCTCGCCGGTCTGGCCGGTCCCATCCTGGTGAAGACCGGCATCGACGGGGGCGTGGCGAAGGGCTCGGTCGCCGTGCTCTTCATCGCGTCGGCGATCTACCTGGTCATCACGCTGGCCGACTTCATCGACGAGATGGGTGAGACGTTCGTCATGGGGCGGGCGGCACAACGGGTCATGCTGTCGCTGCGCATCCGCATCTGGGCCCAGCTCCAGCGGCTCTCGCTCGACTACTACGAGCGCGAGATGGCCGGGCGGATCATGACGAGGATGACCACCGACGTCGACCAGTTCGAGTCGCTCATCGAGAACGGGCTGCTCTCCGCCCTGGTCTCCATCGTCACCTTCGTCGGGGTGGGAGCAGCGCTCCTCGCCATCGACTTCGAGCTCGGTCTGTGCACGCTCTCCGTCGTCCTCCCCCTGGCCGTCGCCACGTCGGTGTTCCGCGCGCGCGCCGCCCGCCTCTACGACCAGGCACGCGAGCGGATCGCCATCGTCAACGCCGACTTCCAAGAGAGCCTCTCTGGCGTACGCGAGTCGCAGGCCTACGTGCACGAGGACGCCACCAAGGCCCAGTTCCACCGGCTCGGGAACGACTACCTGCGGACCCGCGTGGCGGCCCAACGGCTGGTGGCGCTCTACTTCCCCTTCGTGCAGTTCCTCTCCGGCGGAGCGGACGCCATCGTCCTCGGCGTCGGCGCCGGGCTGGTCGCCGGCGACCACCTGCCCACCGGGGTGCTCATCGCCTTCATCCTCTACGTCGACATGTTCTTCTCCCCCGTCCAGCAGCTCTCCCAGGTCTTCGACTCGTGGCAGCAGACCCGGGTGTCGGTCGGGCGCACGGCAGACCTCATGCGCCTCGATACCCGCACGCCGCTGGCTGACGAGCCGGTGAACCCCGGTCGGTTGACGGGGAACATCGAACTCCAACACGTCCGCTTCTCCTACCCGACCGTGGTGCCGCGGCCGGGCGCACCGGGGAGCGAACGGCGGGGCCCGTCGGACCCGAGGTTGCTGCTCACGTCCGACGCGGGCCGGGCCAAGCCCCCCGAGGCCATCCGCGGCATCGACCTCCGGATCCACGCGGGAGAGACGGTCGCCCTCGTCGGTGAGACCGGAGCGGGGAAGTCGACGGTCATGAAGCTCCTGGCCCGCTTCTACGACCCCGACGAAGGCGCCGTCCTGGTCGACGGCCACGACCTCCGGACGCTGGACCTCCAGGCCTTCCGCCGGCAACTCGGCTACGTGCCCCAGGAGGCGTTCTTGTTCTCGGGCTCCATCCGGGACAACATCGCCTACGGCCGGCCCGAGGCGAGCGACGCCGAGGTGGAGCGGGCCGCCCGGGCCGTCGGTGCCCACGACTTCATCGCCACCCTTCCGGGCGGGTACCTCCACGTGCTCACCGAGCGGGGGAGATCGCTGTCTGCCGGCCAGCGCCAGCTCATCGCCCTCGCCCGCGCCGAGCTGGTCGACCCGGTCATCCTCCTGTTGGACGAGGCAACGTCCAACCTCGACCTTGCCACCGAGGCTCGGGTGGCGGCCGCCATGCGCCGGGTGTCGCTCGGCCGGACGACGGTCGTGATCGCCCACCGCCTCCAGACGGCCCAGGCCGCCGACCGGATCGCCGTCCTCGATGCCGGCACCGTCGTCGAGCTCGGCTCGCACGACGAGCTCCTGGCGCGGGGCGGGAGGTACGCGGCGATGTGGGCGGTGTTCGAGCTCCATGGTGGCCGGGCCGGCAGGCCGGTCCCGACCCCGAGCGGCGCCGTGGAGGAACCCACGGCGTAGTGCCGGGCTGGCGGGCCGGGTGCCCTGATAGCGGGCCGGGTGCGGGTGCTTCGACGCCCACGGTCGCCCCGGTCGGCCGAGGCTGAAGAGGCCCACCGCGGAAAGCCCGACGACCACCACCAACCCACCCAGCCCGGCCCGTGGCCGTCCCCGTCCGGCGGGACATCCCTACCGGGAGCGCTCCGCCGGATAGCGGAAGAAGCCCTGCCCCGTCTTCCGCCCGAGCAGACCCGCCTCGACCATCCGGGACAGCAGCGGTGGCGGAGCGTAGAGCGGCTCTTTGAACTCCTCGTACAAAGACTGGGCGACCGCTTGGGTGGTGTCCAGCCCGATCAGGTCGGCAAGCGCCAGCGGGCCCATGGGGTGGGCACAGCCCTCGACCATCCCGCTGTCGATGTCCTCGGCGGTGGCGAACCCGGACTCGAACATCCGGATCGCTGACAGTAGGTAGGGGATCAGGAGCGCGTTCACGACGAACCCGGCCCGATCCCGGGAATGGATGACCGTCTTGCCGAGTTGCTCGGCGGCAAAGCTCCGGGCCCGTTCGGCGGTCGCCTCGCTCGTGAGGAGCGAGGCGACGAGCTCGACGAGATGGAGCACCGGCACCGGGTTGAAGAAGTGGATGCCGACGACGTTCTCGGGGCGCCCGGTGGCCATCGCCAACTTCATGATGGGGATCGACGAGGTGTTCGACGCCAGCACGGCATCTGGCGCCTCGACGATCCCGTCGAGGCGCGCAAAGACGGCGACCTTCGTCGCCTCGTCCTCCGAGACTGCTTCGACGACGAGGTCCCGGTCGGCAAACGACCCGAGATCAGTGGTGAACCGCAGGCGATCCAGCGCCCGATCGCGGGCCTCGGGATCGAGCTTCGCCGACCTGACTGCCCGCCCGAGCGACGACTCGATCCGACGCCGGCCGGCCGCCACCCTCTCCTCGTCCACCTCGTGGACGATCACGTCCAACCCCGCCCGTGCCGACACCTCGGCAATCCCTGACCCCATCAGCCCGCACCCGACGACACCGATCCGTTCGATCATCGACCTGCCTCCCACTCGCGACCGCCCGCTTTCGACCGTTCCGCCCTCATGACGGTACCCCGGCACTCGTCACAAGCAACCCGCTGCCCCGGTCACGGCCTCGTGGCCTCTGCCATCGCGTCTGCCGGCCACTACGACGGGTAGGCGGGGGGAGCGGGCTCGGTGCCATCGAGCCCGGTGGTGGCGGGACCGGGCCCGCGCACCTCCTCCGGCGGCGAGCCGCCCGCCAGCTCGGGCGCGTGGAGATGCCGGACCGCCGTGTCCACCGGGGTGGGGGACGCGAGGGCCTTCTCCGCCGTGCCGACCACACCCAGCTCCGAGAACCGGCGGGCGGTGACCAGTACCCGCCCCTCCAGGGATCCCACGGCTCGGTTGTAGGAACCGACGGCACCGTCCAGGGATCGCCCCACGCTGGCCAGGTGGTCGCCGAACACGGAGAGCCGTCGGTAGAGCTCGGCGCCGAGCCGCTGCACGTCGCGGGCGTTCTCGCTCAGCGCGTCGTTCTGCCAGCCGTAGGCCACGGCCCGGAGCAAGGCGATGAGGGTGGTCGGTGTGGCCAGGAGCACGTTGTTGGCCACGGCATGCTCCATCAATCCAGGGTCCTGCTCCAGGGCGGTGGTCAGCAGTGGATCGCCGGGCACGAAGGCCACCACGAACTCGGGTGACGGGTGCACCCGCTGCCAGTACTCCTTCTTCGCCAGCGCGTCCACGTGGCTCCGCAATTGGCGTCCGTGAGCCGCGAGGTGGGCGCGGCGGACCGCCTCGTCGGTGGCGTCGTTGGCGTCGAGGAACGCCTGCATGGGCACCTTGGCGTCCACGACGACGTTCTTCCCGCCCGGGAGGTGGACGACGAGATCCGGTCGGAGGCGGCTCCCGTCGGCGTCGGAGGAGACCTGCTCGTCGAAGTCGCAGTGGGCCAGCATGCCGGCCATCTCCACGACCCGGCGGAGCTGGAGCTCTCCCCACTGCCCCCGGGCCTGAGGGGCACGCAGCGCGGTCACCAGGTGCCGTGTCTCCTTCTGGAGCAGCTCGTGGGAGGCGGAGAGCTGCTGCATCTGCTCCTTGAGCGCGCCGTAGGCCCCCTGACGCTCCCGTTCCAGGGCGCGGATTCCCTCGTCGTAGTGCCGGAGCTGGTCACGGATCGGCACGAGCATCTGCTCGATCGCCGACTGGCGACCGGCCAGCTCGCTGTCGGCCACCTGGTGGCGCTCTTCGAGCTTCGCCCCGGCCAGCTGGAGGAACTGTTCGTTGTTCGCCCGCAGCGCCTCGGCCGACAGCCGGGCGAACTCTCCGGTGAGCTGCCGGCGAACCTCGTCGAGCGCGGCGGCGCGCTCCTCGGCCAGTTGCTCGGAGCCGGCGGCCCGGGCGGCCAGCTGCGCCTGCTCCACCTGGGCCGTCGCCAGCGCCGCTCGCAGCTCGGCGACGGTGGCCTCTGCCTGCTGGTGCCGGACGAGGAGATCGGAGTGCCTCGCCTCGGCGGTGCGGGCGGCCGCCAGCGCCCCGGAGCGGAGCACGAGGCCGATCGCCACCCCCAGCACGAGGCCGATCGCGAGGCCAACCAACAGACCAATCGTCGTCATCGTCGCGACCCCCTGGTCCGTCCGGACCGGTCCGTCCGGCCGATCCGGACGCACCATGCATGCGCAGCGTACCGACCGGCTATGACGGCGCTCCGAACAGCGACGGGCGATCGCCCGGAGAGGGGTGCCGAGCCTCAACTGCCGGCCAACGGCGACGGCGCCCTCCATCCGGCACCCATGACCGGCCCCGGGGTGCAACAATCGGTGCATGCGACGAGCTCGGTGCACCCCCTCCCCGGGCGAGGCTGCTTCTTCCCCGATCGAGGCTGCTTCCGCTTCCCCCCGGCCAGCTGCCACCGCGTCCCCCCGGCCGACTACCCACTCGGTCCGCCCCGGCCGACTCGGAAGCGGACGATGAGCCGACCGGTCGCCTCCCGCGCCGACAACCCCCTGCGCGACCCGCGCGACCGGCGCCTGCCCCGGATCCCCGACCCCTGCGCGCTGGTGGTCTTCGGCGTCACCGGCGACCTCGCCACGAAGAAGCTCCTCCCCGCCGTCTACGACCTCGCCAGCCGGGGCCTCCTCCCGCCGGGGTTCGCGCTCTTCGGCTTCGCTCGTCGGGACTGGGACACCCGGGACTTCAAGCGATTCGCCCGCAACGCCGTCATCGCCCATGCCCGGACGGAGTTCTCCGAGGACGTCTGGTCGCGCCTGGCCGACTGCCTGTGCTTCACCTCGGGCTCCTTCGACGACGACGACGCCTTCGACGAGATGGCCAAGACCCTCGACGAGCTCGAGACGGTGCACGGGACCAGAGGCAACGCCGCGTTCTACCTCGCCGTCCCCCCCGACGCGTTCCCCCCCGTCCTTCGCCAGCTCCAGCGCACGAAGCTCTGTGACACGACCCCGTTGGGAGGGTGGCGCCGGGTCGTGGTGGAGAAGCCCTTCGGCCACGACCTGAAGTCGGCTCGGGAGCTGAACACCCTCGTCGACGACGTGTTCACCGGCCATGACGTGTTCCGCATCGACCACTACCTGGGGAAAGAGACGGTACAGAACCTCCTCGCCCTCCGGTTCGCCAACACGCTGTTCGAGCCGCTCTGGAACGCCCACTACGTGGACTCGGTGCAGATCACCATGGCCGAGGACGTCGGCATCGAGAGCCGGGCCGGGTTCTACGACGCCACCGGCGCCGCCCGGGACGTGCTCCAGAACCACCTGCTCCAGCTCCTGGCCCTGTGCGCCATGGAGGAGCCCGTCTCCTTCGACGCCGAGTCGCTGCGGATCGAGAAGCGCAAGGTGCTCAACGCCATCTCGCTGCCCTCCGACCATGAGCGCTACGCGGTGCGCGGCCAGTACCTCCAGGGGTGGCTGGCCGGCCGCCGGGTTCCGGGCTACCTGGCCGAGCCCGACGTGCCCTCCAACTCCACCACCGAGACCTATGCCGCCGTCCGCCTGGGCGTGGAGACGCGGCGGTGGGCCGGAGTCCCCTTCTACCTCCGCGCCGGGAAACGGCTCCCCCGACGGGTGACCGAGATCGCCGTCGTGTTCAAGCGGGCGCCCCACCTCCCCTTCGCCGCCACCGACACCGTCGAGCTGGGCCAGAACCAGCTCGTCATCCGGGTCCAGCCCGACGAGGGCGTCACCCTGCGCTTCGGCTCGAAGGTCCCCGGGCCCTCGGTCGAGGTCCGGGAGGTGTCGATGGACTTCCTCTACGGCGAGGCGTTCACCGAGTCCTCCCCCGAGGCCTACGAGCGGTTGGTGCTCGACGTCCTCCTCGGCGACAAGACGCTCTTCCCCGATCGGGAGGAGGTCGAAGCCTCCTGGGAGGTGATCGACCCCCTCGAGGAGTTCTGGTCCGGCCGACCGCCGCACACCTACCGGGCCGGGGAGTGGGGTCCGATCGCCGCCAACACGATGGTGGAACGCGACGGAAGGGTGTGGCGCCGTCCGTGAGCACCACCCTGTGGGACACGACGGGCAACGCCATCACCGCAGCCCTGGCGGCGGAGCGACGCCAGGCCGGGGCGATCGGCGCCGGCCAGGCGCTCACCCTGGTGATCGTGGCGGCCGAAGACCAGGTCTCGGCGGCAGAACGGGCGGCGACGGCGGCGGCGGAGGCTCACCCGAGCCGCCTCCTCATCGTCGTCCGGCGGCAACCCGACACACCCAACCGTCTCGACGCCGAGGTCGCGATCGGCGGGAGACTGGGACCGGCCGAAGCCGTCGTCATGCGCATGTACGGCCGCCTGGCCCTCCACGCCGAGTCCGTGGTCCTCCCGTTGCTTGCCCCGGATGCCCCGGTCGTGACCTGGTGGCACGGTCCGCCGCCCGACGAGATCGCCGCCGACCCGCTCGGGATCCTGGCCGGGCGCCGGGTCACCGACTGCTCGTTGGCCGACGATCCGATCGCTGCGCTCCACCAGCGGGCCGCCGACTACGCCCGGGGCGACACCGACCTGGCCTGGACGAGGATCACGCCGTGGCGGGCGCTGCTCGCCGGGGCCTTCGACGCCTTCGACGGCGTGGCGGGTACGGTCACCTCCGTCCGCGTCACGGCGGAGGCCGGAAACCCGAGCGCGGCGCTCCTGCGCGGTTGGTTGTCCGCCCGGCTCGGCGTCGACGCGGAATGCGTCGATGACGGCGGGCCGGGGATCACGAGCGCCGAGATCCGAGTCGAGCCTCCCTCCGGTGCCGAGCGCGTCGTAGCCGTGCACCGGCCCGACGGGCGCTCGGCGGTGCTGTCGGTCTCCGGCGAGCTCGACCATCAGCTCCCGCTTCCGCGACGCCAGCTTGGTGCGCTGCTGACAGAGGAGCTCCGGCGCCTCGATCCCGATCTCGTCTATGGGGAGGCTCTGGCCGCCGCCACCGGCATGGACCACCGGGACCTGGAGGCGAGACCGAGCGAACGGCGCCACATCTGGCGGGATCCGATGCAGGCCACCGGCTGACCGTTCGGCGCGCCCTCGGCGCGCGCCCGACCGGCACGTTCCCGCCCAATCGGCACCGACTACGGTGGCGGCGTGGACGACCTTGTCGCCAGGATGGACCGCCAGATGGTCCAGCTCTTCGCCATGGTGGGGGAAGGCGTGGCCGGAGCGACCCATGCCTTGCTGGCCGGCGACCGTCAGGCAGCCAAGCTCCTGGCAGACCAGGACGCCGTCGTCGATCGGCTCTACCGCGACATCGACCTCCAGACCATGCGCCTGTTGACGTCGCCGGACCTCGACCACCGCTACGTCCCCTTCCTCGTCGCCATCGTGCGCATGCTCCCCGACCTGGAGCGCAACGGCGACCTGGTGGAGCACGTGGCGAGTCGGGCCGCCCGGGGGCTCGGGGCCGAGCTCTCGCCGCGCAGCCGGGGCCTGGTCGAGCGCATGGGCGAGGTGGCGACCGGCATGTGGCGGGTGACCGCGGACGCCTACGGCGAGCGGCTGGTCGACGCCGCCGAGGTGATCGACGGGCTCGACGACGAGATGGACGATCTCCACGTCAGCCTGATCGCCGAGATCGTGTCGGGCACGATGCCCCTCCCCGTCGCCATCGAGCTGGCGATGGTCAGCCGGTTCTACGAGCGCTTCGGTGATCATGCCGTGAAGCTGGCTCGCCGCATCGGGTCGCTGGCGTCCAACCTGCCCGACAGCTGACCTGCCGCCGCGAGCGGGCGGGGCCGGCCTGCGCACCGCGAGGCGCCCGCCACAGGTGGACGGGCCCGCCGGTCGAGGGCCCGCGCCGCGCCGGACCACCGTCAGCCGATCACACCCCGTTCCAGGAGGGACTCGGCGATCTGGACGGCGTTGAGCGCGGCCCCCTTGCGGAGGTTGTCGCCCGAGAGAAACAGGCTCACCCCGTGCTCCACGGTCGGGTCACGACGGATCCGACCGACGAGCGTCGGATCCGTGCCCGCTGACCGGAGCGGCGTGGGGAGGTCGTCGACCACGACACCCGGCGCCGAGGACAGGAGCTCGCGGACGCGAGCAGGCGACAGGTCCCGCCCGAAGGCAGCGTTGACCGAAAGCGAATGGCCGGTGAACACGGGCACGCGCACGCAGGTGCAGCTCACCGCCAGCGACGGGAGCCCGAGGATCTTCCTGCTCTCGTTGCGGAGCTTCTGCTCCTCATCGGTCTCCCCGGAGCCGTCGTCGACCACCTTCCCGGCCAACGGCACGACGTTGTGGGCGATCACGGCCGCGAACACCGCAGGATCGGGGAACGGCACGGCGCCTCCGTCGAACGTCAGCTCCGCCGCCTTTCCGCCCGCCGCCTGGAGCTGACCGGCCAGCTCGTCGACCCCGGACCGGCCGGCACCCGAGACCGCCTGATAGGTGGACACCACGATCCGCTCCAGACCGGCCTCGTCATGGAGCGGCTTCAGCACCGGCATCGCCACCATGGTCGTGCAGTTGGGGTTGGCAACGATGCGCTTGGGCAGGGAGGCGAGCGCGCCCTCGTTCACCTCCGGGACGACGAGCGGCACGTCGGGGTCCATCCGCCAGGCCGAGGAGTTGTCCACCACGACGGCTCCGGCGGCCGCCACCAGTGGCGCCAGCGCCCTGGACGCCGATGCTCCACTCGAGAACAGCGCCACGTCGATACCAGAGAAGTCCGCCCCGCTCGCGTCCTCGACGAGGACGTCGGCGCCACCGAAGTGGACGCGTGTGCCAGCCGACCGGGACGAGGCGAAGCACCGGAGCTCGTCCACCGGGAACGACCGCTGCTCCAGCACGGCCAGCATCACCGACCCCACCTGCCCGGTCGCTCCGACGACAGCCACACGCACCATCCCCCCATCTTACGGACCAGCGGCCCGCTCGCCCGCCGACCCGGCCCGTTCGCCCGACCGCGTCGCCCGCACCGTCCGGTACTCCCGCCCGCCGGTGCCAGCACACCGGGCACTGGGCGGAGGTCAGCAGCCCACGACGCGGAGGTAGGTCAGCCGAGCTCGAAGGCCGTGTGGAGCGCCTGGACCGCCTCTTCCGCCGCCGACGAGCGGATCAGGCACGAGATCCTGATCGCCGACGTCGAGATCATCTCGATGTTGATGCCGAGCGCCGCCAACGTCTCGAACATCTGGGCCGTCACGCCGGGATGGGTCTTCATCCCCGCACCGATGACCGAGATCCTGGCGACGTCGCTGTCCGCCGACACGCCGGTCGCGCCCAGGGCCCCGATCATGGACTCGGCCACGGCGATGCTGATCTCGAGGTCGGCCGTGGGCACGGTGAAGGAGATGTCGGTCGTGCCGTGGAGCGAGGTGTTCTGCACGATCATGTCGACGTTGACCGCCCGGTCGGCGAGCGCCCGGAACAGCCGGGCGGCGAGCCCGGGCCGGTCGGGAACGCCGGCCACCGTGATCTTCGACTCCGAGACGTCGTGGGTGATGGCGGTCACGATCATCTGCTCCATGGAAGGATCCTCCTCCTCGACGATGGTGCCGGGCTCCCAGGTGAAGCTGGACCGGACCTCCAGCGGTACACCGTGGTTCCGCGCGAACTCGACTGACCGCAGCGCCAGGACCCGGCCACCCGTGGCCGCCATCTCCAGCATCTCCTCGTGGCTGACCCGGGCCAGCTTCCGGGCGGCGGGCACGATCCGGGGATCGGCGGTGTACACCCCGCTCACGTCGGTGTAGATCTCGCACACGGACGCCCCGAGCGCAGCGGCAAGGGCGACCGCCGTGGTGTCCGACCCGCCGCGGCCGAGCGTGGTCACGTCGCGGTCGGTCGAGACCCCCTGGAACCCGGCCACCACCGGGACGGCGCCGTCGTCCAGCGCGGCCCGGATCCGGTCGGAGCGGATCTCCAGGATCTTCGCCTTCGTGTGCACGGTGTCGGTGATGATCCCGGCCTGGCTCCCGGTGAACGACCGGGCGTCGACGCCGAGGTCGGCCAGGGCCATGCACAGCAACGCCATGGAGATCCGCTCGCCCGAGCTCAGCAGCATGTCCATCTCACGCAGCGGACGCTTCGCACTCACGTCCTCGGCCATCCGGACCAGTGCGTCGGTCGTCTTGCCCATGGCGCTCACCACCACGGCCACCTCACGACCACCACGGCGCGTCCGGGCCACGTGGTCCGCCACGGCGCGGATCCGATCGGCATCGGCCACCGAGGACCCTCCGTATTTCTGCACGACCACCGACACGGCTGGCAAGGCTACTGGGCGCAGCACCACGACCCGGCCAGCGTCGCCGCCCCTGGCACGGCCCGGGCTGCCAGCCGGCGAGGACCGGGATCGGCCGGTCGACGGTACCCGAACCGAACCGCACGCTTTGGACCGAGTACCCTGAGCCCCCGTGTCAACCGCGAAACGTCAGCGACAGAAGGCCGGCCGTCAGGCGCGCAAGGCGGCCGAGGAGAAGGCGGCGAAGCGCAGGCGGTTGGTGCGTCGGGGGATCACCCTCGTCATCGTGGCCGCCGTGGTGGTGGGGATCTCGGTCGCGCTGACGAGCGGCAGCTCGAAGTCGAAGAAGCAGGCCTCGGCCCGGAAGCCGTCCACAACCACCACCACCACCCGGCCGCCCACGGCCGGAGGATCGGGAAATACCAGCCCAGCCGCGGAGACGACGTCCGCAGACTGCCCGGCCAGCTTCACGGCCACCCTGAACAAGCCGTCGTACCCGTCCTTCCCGCCGATGACCATCGACACGGCGAAGACCTACACGGCCGACGTCACCACCAACATCGGGTCGTTCACCATCCAGCTCCTTCCCAAGGAGGCACCGAAGGCGGTGAACAGCTTCGTGTTCCTGGCCGACCACCACTTCTTCGACTGCGTGACGTTCCACAGGGTCATCAAGGGATTCGTCGACCAGACCGGCGATCCGACCGGCACCGGAGAGGGGGGTCCCGGCTACCATTTCACCGAGCACGGTCCGCCGAAGGCCAGTCCGCAGTACCCGCTCGGCTCGGTGGCGATGGCCAACTCCAACGCCCAGGGTGACACCGACCCCAATACGAACGGCAGCCAGTTCTTCATCGTGGCCGGGCCCGCCGGGGAGACGCTCCCCCCGGACTACGTGCTCTTCGGGAAGGTCACCTCGGGCATGAACGTCGTCGAGACGATCAACGCCGGCGGCGCGCCCGCCACCTCCTCGGCGGGAACGCCGACCAAGCTCTACCGCATTGTGTCGGTGAAGGTCACGGTGTCCTGAGCACGACCATGTCATGGCGGGCCGGCATACCCGGCGCGCCGGACCGACAGGGCGGCCCGGCCCTCGTCCACGCCCCGCCGCCGTCGGCAAAGACCAGACAGGCCCAGACACGACCAGACAGGGAAAGGAACCCCACGATGAGCAGCACGGTCCCCGCAGCAGACGGCTCCAGCCCGAAGACCCAGCGGTTCGACGCACCGCCTCCCATGGTCATCGACCCGGCCAAGCGGTATTCGGCCGAGATGGTGACGTCGAAGGGCACGATGGTGATCTCCCTCGACCCTCTGGCCGCCCCCCGGACGGTGAACAACTTCGTCTACCTGGCGCGCTTCCACTACTTCGAGGGCATCACCTTCCACCGGATCATCCCCGGCTTCATGCTCCAGGGCGGCGACCCCGACGGGTCGGGACGGGGGGGCCCGGGCTACCGGTTCGACGACGAGCTCCCGGCGCCCGGTCGGTACGAGATCGGCTCGGTGGCCATGGCCAACGCCGGGCCCAACACGAACGGGAGCCAGTTCTTCATCGTGAGCGGTCCCGACGGGGTGGGGCTCCCGCCCAACTACTCCCTGTTCGGCAAGGTCGTCAAGGGCCTCGACGTGGTGAGCGCCATCGAGGCGGTCGGGAGCCGCTCCGGAGCCCCTTCCGAGCGCGTGACCATCGAGACGGTCACCATCACCGAAGCGGACTGACGACCGGACAAGGCCCGCGCCCGGGCCTCCCGGCCGTCCGCACCGCCCTTCCTCGCGCCCGGCAGCCGAGGCCGGGAGAGCACCTCAGGAACGGGGGAGCGCGGCCAGGCCTCGATCGGTGGCAGAACCGTCGATGAAGACGACGACCGACCCGGCCCCCGACACGCGCCAGCTCCCGTCCCCGTCGCGGATGAGCGCAGTGCGCTCGGGAATCCCGGCCACCGGGACCCCGCGGGGGGCCAGCCGGAGCGACCGGTGGAGCTTCTCGCCGTGAGCGTCCTCGGTCGGGTCACCGAAGTGCGGGACGACCGCCAGTTCACGGACGAGCCCGAGGCCGACGGTCAGCCCCCCGCCCCGGGCGTCGACCATCGGATCGGTGAGGACCATGGCAGCGGCGGCCGAACCGGCGACGACTGCTCCCGAGCGCCAGGCGGCAACCAACGCTTCCCAGGCCAACGAGTCCTTCAACACCGAGCGCAGGTGCATCGGCGAGCCACCGGCCAGGTAGACGAACCGGGCGTGGCGGAGCACCGCGGCCATCCCGGCGTCCTGGGCGTCGGGGCGCGCCACCACCATCAGTCCCTCGACGCGCCCCCCCAGGGGAGCGAACCACTCGCCGGCCCGGGCCACCACCCGTTCGGGGTGCTCGTAGGCCGCGGCCGTCGGCAGCACCACCACCCGATCGCCCCCCGACGCGGCCAGCAGCTCGGCATCGAAGGAGCACCCGGGCTGCCACTCACCGCCGCCGATGAGCGCGATAGCCCCGGGCCGCCCGCCTGCCGCCTCTGGTCCTGCCGCTCCGGATGTCATGCGAACCCGGCCCTCGCCGGCCTGGGTGCCCGGGTACTCGTCCCTACCGGTGCGGATCGCGCCTCGGGCGTCATGCCGGCGTGCCAGCCCGCATCGCCCGCCCGATGGCGTCGCACACCTCGGTGGCGACGGTCATCCCGTCCGGCAGCACACCCATGCCGAAGAACCCGTGCACCTGGTCGTCGTAGCAGCGAGCCACCACGTCGACCCCGGCGGCGCGCATCGCCTCCGCATAGGCGTTCCCCTCGTCCCGGAGCGGATCGAACCCGGCGGTGACCACCACCGCCGGCGCCAACCCGGACAGGTCCGACGCCAGGAGCGGCGAGACGGTCGGGAGGTCCCACGTGGCCGGGTCGGGTACGTAGGCCGAGCGGAACAACTCCATCCCCTCCCTGGTGAGGAAGAACCCGGTCCCCAACCGCGTCACCGACTCCGTGTCCAGGTGGGCGTCGAGGGCAGGGTAGATCAGCCCCTGCGCCACCGGCGGCGGCACGGGCACGCCTCGGTCACCGAGGGCACCGTGCACCCCGGGGCCGAGCGCGTCCGGGTACTCGGCCCCGGGCCGGGTGAGCAAAGCGACGGCGGCGGCCAGGTTGCCACCAGCGCTGTCCCCGGCCACCCCGACCCGCCCGGCCGTGATCCCGAGCTCGCCGGCGTGGCCATGCACCCACCGGTAGGCGCCGAGCGCGTCCTCCACCGCCGCCGGATAGGGATGCTCGGGAGCGAGCCGGTAGTCGACGGCCACCACCACGCATCCGGTCACGGCAGCCAGCAGCCGGCACGACCCGTCGTGCGTGTCGAGATCGCCGGTGGCCCAACCGCCACCGTGCAGGTAGACGATCCCCGGCGCTAAGGCGCCGGGCGGGTTGCCGTAGCGCCGGTAGACACGGATCGGCAGGGCGTCACCAGGGCCGGGGACGGGGATGTCCCGGTCCACGGCGTAGACGTCCCTGCGCCGGGGCATGGCCAGGGCCGCCATCAACCGCATCTGGGACCGCATCCGCCCGACGTCATCGAGGGCGAACTGCCCGACGGAGCCGGAGCCGGAGCCGGAGCCGGACGTGGTGCCCGGCGCCGATCCGATCCGCTCGCTCAGGGCGAGCAGGGCCTGGACGCTGCGGTTCAGCACCCGACCCTGGATCCGGACCGGGGCTCGGTGTCCCAGGGCCGCCAGCACGATCTCGGGATGCCGCAGGAGGAGGGCGGTGATCCGGGCAGGTAACGGCCAGTGCTCCTGGGAGCGCTGGTGATCCCGGCGGTACAGCCGAGCACCACCCCACCCAGCCCAGGCGCCGATCGTGCCGGGATCGAGCCCCGGAACCCGATCGGGCCCGGGAACACTCCCCCGTCCGGCGTCGCCGACCGGCTTGGAGGCCGCCGGCGCCCGGCGAGAGGGCCGGCGAGCCGGTGGTGCCCCCGGCGCCCTCGAGCCGGTCTCGCCGGAGGCAGGGGGCGTCGGCGGGGTCCGTGGAGGCGGCGTCATCGCCCGCCATCGTTGCGTCATCCGGGACGGCGCACAAGCGCGCCTCGCCCACTCCGGGCAGAACTGACCGGTACCATGTGCGCTCATGTCAATCGCGCGCATCGGAATTGTCGGTTCGGGGATCATGGGTTCGGGGATCGCCGAGACCGCCGCCACCAGCGGGTTCGAGGTGGTGCTCCGGTCGCGCAACCAGTCGACCGCCGACGCCACCTTGGCAGCCATAGAGAAGTCGCTCAACCGGCAGGTGGAAAAGGGGAAGCGCACCGAGACCGAACGGGACGAGGCGCTGGCCCGGGTGAGCGGCACGTCGAACCTGGCGGCGCTGAAGGACACCGATCTCGTCATCGAATCGGTCGTGGAGGACCTGGCCGTGAAGAAAGAGCTCTTCAACGAGCTGGACCGCATCACGAAGGACGGGACCATCCTGGCCACCAACACCTCGACACTCCCGGTCGTGGAGCTGGCGATGCAGACGGGACGGCCGGACCGGGTCTGTGGCGTGCACTTCTTCAACCCGGCACCGGTGATGAGCCTGGTGGAGCTGGTCCGCCCCATCACCGCGTCCGAAGAGACGCTGGCGGCGGTGCGGACCTTCGCCGAGGCCTGCGGAAAGACCCCGGTGACCGTGAAGGACCAGGCCGGCTTCGTCGTGAACGCCCTGCTGTTCCCCTACCTCAACAACGCCGTGCGGCTCTACGAGCAGGGTGTGGCGTCGATCGCGGACATCGACACGGCCATGAGAGGAGGGTGCGGGTTCCCCATGGGGCCGTTCGCCCTCCTCGATCTCGTGGGTCTCGACACGTCCCTCGCCATCCTCGACGCCCTCTACCACGAGTTCAAAGACCCCAACTACGCCGCCGTCCCCCTCCTCCGGCGGATGGTCGCCGCTGAGCTGCTCGGGAGGAAGTCGGGACAGGGCTTCTTCGACTACCGGAGCTGAGCCCGGCCGCCCCCCGACCGCCCTCCCGGGGACCGGCCGTGACGAGCACCCCCGGGGACCGGCCATCACGGGGCGGCAGAACCGGGCCACAATGGGGGCAGGCCCGGGCGGCCCGGGTCCGTCCACGGGGCGGGGGTCCGGACGACGGGCCCAGCCAGATGCAAGAGGCGGTCCCGGCCACGGCAGGGCCGATCCGACCACAGAGGTGAAGACCGGTGACTGAGACGACGACGGCAGGAGCAACGGACGGGGGTGGCTCGGCTCCGCCGGCTCGGCGGGACAAGCCCTGGGTGATGCGGACGTACTCGGGCCACTCGACGGCGAAGGCGTCGAACGAGCTGTACCGCACCAACCTGGCCAAGGGCCAGACCGGCCTCTCCATCGCCTTCGACCTACCCACCCAGATCGGCTACGACCCCGACGCCCCCGAGGCGGCCGGGGAGGTGGGCAAGGTCGGCGTGCCCGTCGCCCACCTCGGCCACATGGCCCAGCTGCTCGACGGCATCCCGGTCGATTCGATGAACACGTCGATGACCATCAACGCCACGGCGGCCTGGCTGCTCGGCCTCTACATCGCCAACGCCGAGAACCGGGGCGTCGACACGACCATCCTCCAAGGGACGACACAGAACGACATCGTGAAGGAGTACCTGTCCCGGGGAACGTTCATCTTCCCCCCCCTCCCCAGCCGGCGGCTCACCGTCGACACGATCGCCTACACCGTCACCCACGTCCCGAAGTGGAACCCGGTCAACGTCTGCAGCTATCACCTCCAGGAGGCGGGGGCGACGCCCACCCAGGAGGTGGCCTTCGCCCTGGCGACGGCCATCGGCATCCTCGACGCCGTGCGCGACTCGGGGCAGGTGGACCCGGACATGCTCCCGGCGGTGGTGGGTCGGATCTCGTTCTTCGTGAACGCCGGCGTCCGCTTCGTGGAGGAGACGTGCAAGATGCGGGCCTTCACCCAGCTCTGGGACCGCATCTGCGCCGAGCGCTACGGGGTGACCGACGAGCGGCTCCGCCGGTTCCGCTACGGCGTCCAGGTGAACTCGCTCGGCCTCACCGAGGCGCAGCCCGAGAACAACGTGCCGCGCATCGTGCTCGAGGCGCTCGGGGTCACGCTGTCGAAGCGGGCCCGCGCCCGGGCGCTCCAACTCCCGGCCTGGAACGAGGCACTCGGCCTCCCCCGACCGTGGGACCAGCAGTGGTCGCTGCGGATCCAGCAGATCCTGGCCTTCGAGTCCGACCTGCTCGAGTACGACGACATCTTCGACGGGTCCCACGTGATCGAGGCGAAGACCACCGAGCTGGCCGACGCGGCGTGGTGCGAGCTCGACGACGTCCTCGGGCTGGGCGGAGCCTTCGAGGCCATCGACGAGCTGAAAGCCCGCCTGGTCCGGAGCCAGGCCGAGCGGGTGCGCCGGATCGAGACCGGCGAGCTCCAGGTGGTCGGGGTGAACTGCTTCACCGAGACGGCGGACTCCCCGCTCACGGCTTCGACCGACAACGCGAGGGACGGCGACGGCACCGGGAGCGGGAGCGGGAGCGGGAGCGGGGCGTCGATCCTCAAGGTGGACCCGGCCGTCGAGGCCGAGCTCCGGGCGGACGTGGCCGCCTGGCGCCGGGAACGCGACGCCGGTGCCGTGCGCCGTGCCCTCGACGACCTCCGGCGGGCGGCCGAGGGGACCGCCAACCTCATGCCCGCCACCATCGCGCTGGCCCATGCCGGGGGGACCACGGGCGAGTGGGCGGGTGCCCTCCGGGAGGTGTTCGGGGAGTACCGGGCGCCGACCGGCGTGGCGGGCGGTGTCGGGCACCGCGGGGCGGAGCTGTCGTCGGTGGTGGTCCGGACCCGGGAGCTGGCCGCCGGACCCGGTGGGCCGCCGCGCCTTCTCGTGGCCAAACCGGGGCTCGACGGCCACTCCAACGGTGCGGAGCAGATCGCCGTCGCCGCCAGGGACGCCGGCTTCGAGGTCATCTACCAGGGCATCCGCCTGTCGCCCCGGGAGATCGCCGCCGCCGCACGCGACGAGGACGTCGACGTCGTCGGGTTGTCGATCCTCTCGGGGAGCCACCTCGAGCTGGTCCCCGAGGTAATCGACCGGCTCCGCGACGCCGGGGTCGACGTGCCGGTGGTCGCCGGCGGGATCATCCCGCCCGAGGACGCGGAGGTGCTCCTCGGCAAGGGACTGGCCCGCGTCTACACGCCAAAGGACTTCGAGCTCGGCCGGATCATGGACGAGCTCGTCGACCTGGTGATCGCCCACCGTTCCGTGCCTGCCTGATCGTGTCCCCGGGTCTCCAGACGTCCGGACCTCCGGACCCCCCGAAAGGAACCACCGCCGTGCCTTCCCGTGCCCATCTCCACCGCATCGCCGCCGCCACCTGCATCGTGGTGCTGGCCGCCAGCCTGGCGGCATGCGGGAGCTCGACGACGAGTGCCACGAGCAGGTCCCACCCCGCCGGCGCCCCGGCACACGGGAGCTCCACGACGACGGCTCCGGCCAGTGGGTCCAACGGGGCTGCCAGCGCCATCGCCAGCATCCCGGCCGCCGAGACCTCCCCCGCCGGGGTGTTCGGCACCGAGCCCACCGTGACCGTGCCCTCCGGGCCGCCTCCGACCAGGCTGGAGAGCGCCAACCTGATCGCCGGCACCGGCGCCACCGCCGAGGTCGGAGACACCCTCACCGTCCAGTACGTAGGCGTCGACTACGCCACGGGGAAGCCGTTCGGAGCGTCGTGGGGGAGCGGCGGCGGCCCGTTCAGCTTCACGCTCTCGACCAGGAGCGTCATCCCGGGCTGGGTGGAAGGCGTCGTCGGCATGAAGGTGGGCGGACGTCGGGAGCTCATCATCCCGCCCCGCCTGGGGTACGGAACCGCGCCGCCTGCCGGCTCCCCGATCACCTCGAACGAGACCCTGGTGTTCGTCATCGACCTCCTGAAGGTCGCCCCCTGAGGGACCTCGGTCCGGCCCGGTCCGCCAACGGGCCGGCGCGGAGATGGCCCGGTCCGCCAACGGGCCGGCGCGGAGATGGCCCGGTGGCGGTACGAGTTGTGCAGCTCAGCGGCTCGCCCACGGGCGGTCGCGCCGGGCCACGGTCGGGCGCGACCACCACCTGCCGCTGAAGCGCCACGCCGGACCCGGATCAGGCCGGGCGGCAGGCGGGGCGGGGCGGGGCGGGGCAACCTCAGCGAACGCCGCTGCCACCACGGCGACCACCGCCGGATCGGTCGTCGGCCGGGGGCGTAGTCCCGCCAGTCCCTCGGCGAGGGGACCCGCGGTCGCAGGCGGCGCTCCGGCCGGTGTCGGAGGGGGCGTGGGCGTCACGGAGGGGCTGGGGGGGACGCTCACAGGGGCATGTTCCCGTGCTTGCGCTTGGGCAGCTCCTCGCGCTTGGACATGAGAAGGGCCAGGCTCCGGACCAGCACCCGACGGGTGTCGGTCGGGTCGATCACGTCGTCGACGTAGCCCCGCTCGGCGGCTGCGTACGGGTTGGCGTAGCGCTCGGTGTACTCGTCGACGAGCTCCCGCCGGCGGGCCACCGGATCGGCGGCTTCGGCCAGCTCCCGGCGGTAGACGATCTCGACGGCACCCTCCGGCCCCATCACCGCCAGCTCGGCGGACGGCCAGGCGTACGCCAGGTCCGCCCCGATGGACTTGGAGTTCATCACCACATAGGCACCGCCGTACGCCTTCCGGGTGATCACCTGGATCCGGGGCACGGTCGACTCGCAGTAGGCGTAAAGGAGCTTCGCGCCGTGCCGGATGATCCCCCCGTACTCCTGGTCGGTGCCGGGCATGAACCCCGGCACGTCCACGAAGGTCACGAGTGGGACGTTGAAGGCGTCGCACGTCCGCACGAAGCGGGCGCCCTTCTCCGAGGCGTCGATGTCGAGGACACCGGCCAGCATCTGGGGCTGGTTCCCGACGATCCCGACGGACCGGCCGTCGATGCGGGCGAAGCCGCACACGAGGTTCATCGCCCAGTGGTGGTTGACCTCGAAGAACTCGCCGTCGTCCACCACCGCCTCGATGACCTTCTTCATGTCGTAGGGCTGGTTGGGGGAGTCGGGCATCAGCGCCACGAGCTCGGGGGTCGCCCGGTCGGGATCGTCCCCGGTGTCGAGCATGGGCGCCTCCTCCAGGTTGTTGGACGGCAGGAAGGAGAGCAGGTAGCGCACGTCGTCGAGACAGGCCTTCTCGTCGGGCGCCACGAACGCCGCCACCCCGGACTTCGACGCGTGGCTCATGGCCCCGCCCAGCTCCTCCAGGGTCACCTCCTCCCCCGTGACGGTCTTGACCACGTCGGGACCGGTGATGAACATGTGGCTCGTCCCTTGGACCATGAAGATGAAGTCGGTCATGGCCGGGCTGTAGACGGCCCCACCGGCGCACGGCCCGAGGATCACGCTGATCTGGGGGATGACGCCCGACGCCTGGGCGTTTCGGTGGAAGATGCCGCCGTAGGAATGGAGGGAGACCACGCCCTCTTGGATGCGGGCACCGGCCCCGTCGTTGAGGCCGATCATGGGGACGCCGATCGAGGACGCCAGGTCCATCACCTTGTGGATCTTTTCGGCGAAGACCTCACCCAACGCGCCCCCGAACACGGTGAAGTCCTGGCTAAAGACGCACACCCGGCGACCGTCGATGGTCCCGAACCCGGTGATCACCCCATCGGTGTACGGGCGGTTGTCCTCCAGGCCCATCCCGTAGGCGCGGTGCCGGGCCAGCATGTCGAGCTCCTGGAACGACCCCTCGTCGAGGAGGTAGTCGAGGCGCTCTCGGGCGGTCATCTTGCCCTTGGCGTGGTGGCGCTCCACCGCGTGGGGCGCCCCCGCGTGCCGGGCCTGCTCCCTCCGGTCGGCCAACTCCGCCAGGCGTTCGGTCATCGTGTGCTCCATCGCCCCGAGGCTACCGGACCGGCCAGGCGGCGACCGAAGCGGGCCTACTCCTGGACGAGCTCGATGAGCGTCCCGAATGCGGCCTTCGGGTGGACGAAGGCGACGGTCGTCCCCCGGGACCCGGGCCGCGGGGCGTCGTCGATGGTCCTCCCACCCTGGTCCTTCACCGCCTGCAGGGCGACGGCGCAGTCGGCGACGCGGTAGCCGACATGGTGGATGCCTTCGCCTCTCGCCTCCAGGTACTTCGCCACCGGCGAGACCTCACTGGTCGGTGTCAGCAGCTGGATGTAGCTGTCGGCCACCTTGATGAGCGCCTCTTCCACCCCGTCGGAGTCGATCCGCTCACGATGGGCGACCGTGGCGCCGAACGTGGTGGCGTAGTAGGCGACGGCGGCGTCGAGATCCCGAACGGCGATGGCCACGTGGTCGATCTCCGTCAGGAGCCCGGGAGCGCCGACGTGCACGCCGGTCCCGTCCTCCCCGGTCCCGTCCTCGCTCATGCCCCGTGCCGCCGGAAGAGGGTGATCCGGTCCTCGCCCACCCGGGCCCGGAGCTCGGGATCGTCGATCCCGAGGCCCTCCGTCGGTGCCAGGCAGAGCACGCCGATCTTCCCCTCGTGGAGGTTCCGATGGACCTGGTAGGTGGCCTCCCCCACCTCGCCGAGCGGGTAGACGGCCGACAGCGGGGGAAGGATCTTCCCGTCGCACACCAGCTGGTTGGCGTCCCAGGCTTCCCGGTAGTTGGCGAAATGCGAGCCCTTGATCGTCTTCAGCTTCATCCACAGGTGCCGGTTGTCGTACTCGATCATGTACCCCGAGGTGGCGGCGCACGTCACGATGGTGCCGCCCCGCTTGGCGGCGAAGACGGATGCCCCCATGGTCTGGCGCCCGGGGTGCTCGAAGACGATGTCCACGTCGTCGCCGACGAGCGCGCGGATGTCCTTCCCCAACCGACGCCACTCGGACTCGTCCTGGGTGTGCTCGTCCTTCCAGAAGCGGTACCCGGCCGCCTTCCGGTCGATCACCGCTTCGACACCGAGATCGTGGAGGAGGCTCACCTTCTCCGGTGACGACACGACACCCACGGGCGTGCCCCCGCCGTTCAGCACGTACTGGACGGCGTAGGCACCGAGCCCGCCGGACGCGCCCCAGACGAGTACCCGGTCGCCCTGTTGCATCGCCGCTCCGTTGGGCGACACGAGCATGCGGTAGGACGTCGAGTTGCACAGGGCGTTGACGGCCGACTCCTCCCAGGAGAGGTGGGCCGGCTTGGGCATGAGCTGGTTGGCCTTCACCAGGGCGAGGTCGGCCAGGCCGCCGAAGTTCGTCTCGAAGCCCCAGATCCGTTGGTTGGCGCCCAACATGGAGTCGTCGTGAGAGGACGGGTCCTGGTCGTCCACGTAGTTGCAGTGGATGGTCACCCGGTCACCCGGCTTCCAATTGCGCACCGCGGACCCGGTGCGCACCACCACGCCCGAGGCGTCGGAGCCGACCACGTGGTAGTCGAGGGCATGGCGCGCCCCCCACGCCGACTCCTTGCCCAGACGGTCGAGGAAGCCGAAGGTCGGCAGCGGCTCGAAGATCGACGTCCACACCGTGTTGAAGTTGATGGCGCCGGCCATGACGGCGACGACCGCCTCGTCCGGCGCCATCTCAGGCACCGCGACCTCCCCGACATGGAGCGACTTGCGCGGGTCCTTGTCGGCGGAGTCGAGCCCGTCGAAGAGCTGCGCTTCGTCGCGGCGCACGTAGGCGGCACGGTAGGTGTCGGGGAGCGGCAGGGCGGCGATGTCGTCGCCGGACGCTCCCGCCTGGATGGCGTCGAGGAATGCCTGCATGGCCGTCGAGACTACTCGGCTCCCGAGGTGGAGACGCCTTTGGGCCGCGCTCTGGACCCTCATCGGGAGCTCGCTTCCGGGCCTGCTCCAGGCGAGCGCCCGAACCCCATCGGGAACACTGCCGCCTTGGCCTAGACTGCCGACGTCAGCGGAGGAGGGCGTGCTCCCTCCCGAGAGACCGCGGAGGTCTTCCATGTCCGGATGTGTCATCGTCGCCGGTGCCCGTACCCCGATCGGCAAGCTGTCGGGGAGCCTCGCCGGGTTCTCGGCCGCCGATCTCGGCGGCTTCGCCATCGCCGCCGCCCTCGAGCGCGCCGGCGTACGGCCCGAGCAGGTCGACTACGTCTTCATGGGACAGGTCATCCAGGCCGGCGCCGGGCAGATCACCGCCCGCCAGGCGGCAGTGAGGGCGGGCATCCCCATGACCGTCCCCGCCACCACCGTGAACAAGGTGTGCCTCTCGGGCCTGAACGCCATCTACCTGGCCGATCTCCTGATCAACGCGGGCGAGGCCGAGATCGTGGTCGCCGGCGGGATGGAGTCCATGACCCAGGCCCCGTACCTGCTCCCCGGTGCCCGGGCCGGGTACCGGCTCGGGGACGGGACCCTGGTCGACTCGATGATGTACGACGGCCTGTTCTGTGCCTTCGACCAGTGCGCCATGGGCCTCGGCACCGAGCGCTACAACGGGGCCGACGGTGTCTCGCGGGAGCGCCAGGACGCCTTCAGCGCCCGCTCCCACGAGCGGGCCGCCGCCGCCATCAAGGACGGGAAGTTCGCCGAGGAGATCGTCCCGGTGAGCGTTCCCCAGCGCAAGGGCGATCCGGTGGTCGTGGACACCGACGAGGGGGTCCGACCCGGGACCACCGCCGAGTCGCTGGCCAGCCTGCGTCCCGCGTTCGACAAGGCCGGCACGATCACCGCCGGGAACGCCTCGCAGATCTCCGACGGCGGGGCCGCCGTGGTCGTGATGTCCCGTGCGAAGGCTGACGAGCTCGGCGTCGCCCCGCTCGGTGAGCTCGTCAGCTATGGGCAGGTGGCCGGGCCCGATCCGTCCCTCCTCACCCAACCCTCCCGGGCCACCGCCCAGGCGCTGGGCAAGGCCGGGCTGGCCGTGGGCGACGTCGACCTCTTCGAGATCAACGAAGCCTTCGCCGCCGTCGGCCTGGCGTCCATGGACGACCTGCAGATCCCCGAAGAGAAGGTCAATGTCAACGGCGGGGCGATCGCGCTCGGCCACCCGGTGGGGATGTCGGGAACCCGCCTGGCCCTGAGCGCGCTGCTCGAGCTCCGGCGCCGGGGCGGCGGCGTCGCCGCCGTCAGCCTGTGCGGTGGCGGCGGCCAGGGTGACGCCGCCGTGCTCCGCACCCTCGGCTGAGCCGGGCCCGGCGCGCCGGGCCCGGCGAGCACGCGGCACCATCCCGGGTGACCCGTCCGGCTCAGTAGGGCGGGCGCAGCAACGCGACGAGCGCCGACGGGTGCTCCCCGGTGGCGGCTCCCGCCGGTGCCAGATCGGACCAGGACGCCCCACCGATCCGGAGCACGGCCAGGGAGCACGGGGGGAAGCCCCCGTCGGCCAGGCGGGCGCGCACGTCGCCTGCACGGTCGCCTCCGGCCAGGAGCATGACGGTCTGGTAGAGGCCGGGGTTGTGGCCAACCACCACTGCGGACCGCACGGAGCGGTCCAGCCCGGCGACGACGGCGAGGATCGCGTCGGGACCTGCGCCGTAGAGGGCGGTGTCCTCGAAGACCGGGAGCTCGCGTCCGAGGCCGGCGACGAGGCACTCGGTCGTCCGGCGGGCGCGCACGGCCGGGGAGGAGATCACCGCCTCGGGCGGGGGGACCGAGCCGAGCCCGAGCGGGACGCCGCCGGTGGCGAGGAGCCGGCCGAGGGCCGTGGCGTCGGCAGCCCCCGCGGTCGTGAGCGGACGGGTGCGATCAGCCGTCCCCGATGGTTCCCCAGCCCGGGCATGGCGCAAGAGCCACAAGAAGCGCTCCCGCCCCTGCTCCTCGGCGCCGGGCGGTGACATCCGCTCCCGCTCGTCAGGCATCGACCTCGCGCCGCCCCACGAGGGCCCGGCCGAGCGTGAGCTCGTCGGCGTACTCGAGATCGCCACCCACCGGAAGGCCGCTCGCCAACCGTGTCACCCGAAGGCCCAGGGGCTTCAGGGCGCGGGCCAGGTGCATCGCCGTCGCCTCCCCCTCCAGGTTCGGGTTCATCCCGAGGACCACCTCTTCGATCCCCTCCGGCTCCAATCGCCCGAGCAGCTCACCGATGCGGAGCTGCTCGGGCCCGATGCCCTCGATCGGATTGAGCGCGCCCTGGAGAACGTGGTAGCGGCCGCGGTAGAGGCGGGTCTTCTCCATCGCCGCGACGTCGCGAGGATCCTCGACCACGCAGATCGAGGTGCTCTCACGGCTGTCGTCGAGACAGATGGCGCAGAGCCCGCCCTCGGCGACGTTGAAGCAGCGCGTGCACAAGGTGATCCGCTCCTTGACGGCGATGACCGCCTCCGCAAGGCGGAGGGCGTCTTCCTTGGGCACCTTGAGGAGGTGGAACGTGATCCGTTGCGCCGACTTCGGCCCGATGCCAGGAAGGCGGCCCAGCTCGTCGATCAGGCTTTGGAGCGGACCCGAGTAGACCGCCACCTAGCTCACCTCCTCGGCACCGGGGAACGCCCGCAGCAGACGGGCAGCGACGGAGTCGTCGACGTCGACGACAGGAGCAGTCCGGATCTCGTCGAACGGCTCCGCGTCGTCGTCACTGCCGCTCACCGTCACCGTCACCGGAGAGCTCGGGTGGTCGCCCTCCCCCGGTGAGGGGCGCGGCTCAGGGGAAGGCGACAGGCGGCGCCCTCCCGGTCCCGGCTCCGGTCCTGGCGCCGGATCGGAACCGCTGTCGTCGCCGGGATCGCCCGGCCCTGCTCCCCGGTCCCCTGTCCCGCGGCCCCCTGCCCGGTCCCCTGCTCCCCGGTCCCCTGTCCCGCGGCCCCCTGCCCGGTCCCCTACTCCCCGGTCCCCTGTCCCGCGGCCCTCTGCTCGGTCCCCCGGTGCGTCGCCCCCTGTTCCGTGGTCCCCCGGTGCGTCGTCGATCACGAGCACAAGGTGGACCGCGTGCCCGAAGTACTCGCTGATGACCGCTTCCACGTCGCTCCGGACCTCCTCGCAACGGGCCCGGTGGGTGGCGTTCGGCAGGGCGAACACGGCACGGTCCTCCTCTGTGGCCACGAACCGGCCCGCCTGGTAGAGGGCCTTCGCCTTCGGACGAAGCCGGCCGTAGATATGGTCACCCCAGGCCTCCACCAGCCCGTCCCGGTCCACAGCGGTCGAGGCGGTGCCGCCAGGAGCGCCTCCCAGAGCTTCTCCTCCGCCCGGCGCGCTTGCCGCCACTTCCCCCCCGCCGGGCACGACCTCCCCGCCGGGCCGGGCTGCTTCGGCAGGCACGGCCGCGGCCGGTCCCATCCCCGTCGGAGGGGGAACCGGATCGGCTGGAGCGGTGGTCGGCACCGTCCGGGCCCGCCGGAGAGCGCCCACCGTCGCCCTCGCGCCACCTGCCGTCGAACCTCCCGGGGCCACCGGGCCCACCCGACCGGCGGTCGGCTCCGGCGGCGTCGACCCTGGTGTACCCGGCGGCGAGGACGCCGTCACAGGTTCCGGGAGCGGCGGCGTCGCCGGCGGTGACCCGGCCGTCGCCAGCCCGCCGCCGGCAGGGCTCCACGACCCGACGGCGCGCTCGAGACGCTCGAGGCGGGCGAGCAGCGCGTCGGGTCCGTCGTCGACCTCCGGCCGAGCCAGCCTGATCAGGGCCACCTCCAGGTGCACGCGGGGGTCCGGGGCGTCGCGCATGGTCATCTGGGCACGGCCGACCGCCTCGATGGCGCGCACGACCCCGGCCAGGCCGAGCGCCGACGCACCGCCCGCCACGGCGGTGCGCTCCTCGCCCACGGCATCCGCCAGTTGAGGGGCCACCAGGCCGAGAAACCCCTGGCGCAGATGGTCCACGAGGTCCCCGGCCAACTGCTGGGGCGCCCATCCGGCGGCGACGAGCTGCGCCACCGCCACCAGGGCGCGCGCCGGGTCCCGTTCGGCAAGGGCGTCGACGATCTCGCCCAGGGACGGGAGGTCGTCGTCAACGGCGTTGGCCGCCGCCACCTGGTCGAGCACCGAGAGCGCGTCACGCGCCGAGCCGCGGCCTCGGCGGACGGCGACGTCGACTGCGTGCTCGGGGAGCACCAGGCCGGCGTCCTGCCGGACCTGGTTGAGCAGCGCCTCCAGCGTGTCGGCGCCGAGCAGGTGGAACTCGAAGTGCTGGGTCCGGCTCCGGATGGTCGGGAGCACCTTCTGCGGATCGGTGGTGGCCAGCACGAAGACGACGTGGGCCGGCGGCTCCTCGAGGGTCTTCAGCAACGCGTTGGAGGCGGCGGTCGACAGCATGTGGACCTCGTCGACGATATAGACCTTCTGGCGGCCCGGCGTGCCGAGAGCGGCCCGGGAGACGAGGTCGCGCATTGCCTCCACGCCGTTGTTGGAGGCGGCGTCCAGCTCGTGGACGTCGAGCGACGTTCCTCGCGTGATCTCGACGCACGACGAGCACACCCCACACGGCTCCCCGTCCCGGAGATCGGTGCAGTTCAGCGCCTTTGCCAGGATGCGGGCGGTCGACGTCTTCCCGGTGCCGCGCGGTCCGCTGAACAGGTAGGCATGACCTACCCGACCGTCACGAACGGCGTTGCGCAGTGCCAGGACCACGTGATCCTGGCCGCGCACCTCCCCGAACGTCCCCGGCCGGAACCGCCGGTAGAGCGACTGGTAGGGCGCCGGGGGGGAGTCGGTTCCCGGTGCACCGCCTGCAGTGTCGTCAGGTTCGGGAGCCACGCCAGGCGAGCCTACCGGTCCCCGTCGCCGTCCCCAGATCTCCGTGCGTGGGTCCCCCCCGAACGCAACGTTGGCTCGCCGGCCGGCGAGGCCGGCGTCCCGCTGTCGGGTGCGGTGGCCAGGTTGACTACGGCACACGACCGGACCCGCTGAGAGCTGCTGCCTTCCGACCCTGACTCGATTCACAGGAGGCCGTTGCGCAGGACCCAGCCACCGCACGCGACATCGGGACGTGGGACAACTCTAGCGGGCCCCGGAGACGGACCCCGCCGGCAACGCGGGGACCGCGCGCGGGCTCCGATGAGGACCCCTCCGGCCAGGACAGCTATCCTGGCGGCGCACCTCGCGCCCTCCCCGGTCTCGACGTTCTCGGGGGGTCACGCGAACGGGAGGAGTGCGAGAGCGGCCGAATCGGCACGACTGGAAATCGTGTGTGGGGCAACCCACCGTGGGTTCAAATCCCACCTCCTCCGCCAGCGGGTCTTTACGAAAGTGAGGGCTCCGAGGTTACGAAACCCCTGTTCCGGAGGCCCCTTCGGAGTCCCGGGCCTGAGACGGTCGTCGAGGTGGCCTGGCTGCAGGTCTCTGGATGTGCCCGGCGGGCCTGGATCTGCTGGCTGGCACCGTCTGGGCGCGAATCGGCGGATCCACGGCGTTCCGAAGGCAGATTCGACCGCAGACGGGCAGCCATGGCTGGCCCGATCTCGATGGCGTGTACCTCGAGCCATGGGCGAGCAAGTTCTTCGTTGCCTTGACAGTACCGGGACCCACCGCCGTTGCCGTGACAGTCGCCAGAACACCCCCCTCTGTTGTCACCTCGATGGGTCAATACCCCCCATTCTCTGTCATCACCGGCTTCCCTGACCCCCCTACTTCTGTCATCCGCCAAGCCCACAACCCCCCTACTTGTGTTAGTCTAATGGTAAAGTGGGGGTCTGTGAGGGACGACGAGATCCGGAGGGTACTGACCGAAGCGAACCCATGGTGGCGTGCCGCTGCGGCGGGTCAGGATCCGGTCGGGGCTGTACGGTCGCACCGGCTGATTCGTGACCGGGCCCGTCACGACCTCGGCTACCGCCCTTCGGTCCTGCACGACCTGGCGACGGCTCCGGTCGGGGACTCCCTCGTCGTGTTGACCGGCCCTCGCCGGGTCGGCAAGAGCGTCGCCCTGCTGGACCTCGCAGCTGCGCTGTGCGGCCGGAGAGACATTCAGCCATTCCAGGTGATCCACGTCCCCTGCGACGGGATGGCCGCACGAGATCTACGACGGACCTTCACCCTCGGACGGGAGCTCACCCGCCCGGCCGATCTCCACGCGCCTCGCGCCCGGATCTGGCTGCTCGACGAGGTCAGCGCTATCGCGGAATGGACCCCCATCGTCAAGGCGGCGCGCGACGGGACCGCTGTCGGAGACGACACCGTGGTGGTAACCGGAAGCCGCTGGCGAGAGGACGAAGACATCGCCGGGAACCTGCTTGCCGGCCGGGCAGGTACGGCCGGCCGGCGCCGGGTCCGCCATCTGCTCCCGATGACCTTCAGGGACTTCGCCACCGCCACCCGCCCAGAGCTCCTGCTACCCGAAGCCGTCCACCCCGCCGACCTGCAAAGCCCGGATGTCGCCGCGACCTTGGACGGACTGCGCTTCGAGGTGGACGGCTACGACCTGGCCTGGCAGGACTACCTCAGCTGCGGCGGGTTCCCCCGTGCCGTCGCCGAGCACTCCCGGAACGGGGCGGTCAGCATCGACTACATCCGCGACCTGGCCGCCTGGCTCCGCGGCGACGTGAACCTCGAGGGCCCACCGGAGTCACTGCCGCTGTTGCTCGAACAGCTCGCCGGGCGGGCCACCAGCCCTCTGAACATGGCCCACGTCGCCGAGGCGCTCGGTTGGACCCGGGCTGTCACCGCCGGACGCCTCAACCGCCTCGTTTCGGGATTCGGTGCGCTGTGGTGCCGCCACCACGACGACAGCGGCCGCCCCGTCGCAGGATCGCAACCCAAGCTGTACCTGGTCGACCCGGTACTCGCGTGGCTGCCCAGCCGACTGCGAGCCGGTCTGCGGCCACCACAGATGACAGCCCTCACCGAACAGACCCTCGGTGTGGCCCTGGCCCGCAGGATCGACCATCTCGACGAGGGACGCTGGGTGGCCGGCGACACCATCGGCTACACCCGCACCGGTTCGGGCAACGAGGTCGACCTCGTGCCCGTGAAGGTACCCTCCGGCGGCACCACCCGGGAATCGGTACCGATCGAGGGAAAATGGGTCGATGACGGGTGGCGGAACGAAGCCAAGGTCATCGAGAACAAGTTCCGTCGGGGGATCCTCGCCACCAAGAGCCTGCTCGACCTCGACCATCCCAGCTGGGCCATTCCCGCTCCGCTCGTAGCCCTCATGCTCGAGTAACCCGGTGATGTTCCCCGCTCCCGGGGGCTCAGCGCACCGGCTCCTCGTACGCCACCCGCGGAGACTGGGCGGCGCCCCGTCCCTGTCGGCTCCCCGACCGGCGCTCCCCTTTCGGGGAGGCAACCTCGGCGGACCGTGCGCCCCGGCGAGCACGGACCTGTCGCCGGTAGGCCTTCGCCGCGGCCTCCAGGTACCGGTTCAGGCGGATCCGGGCCGTCTCCGTATCGCCAGCCAGCACCGCGTCGGCGATGGCGAGCTGGGCCCGGCGCATGCGCTCGATGGCCTCGGCGTGCTCCAGGCGTTCCTCGGGTGGCGTCAGGTGCTGGTGGGCCAGCCGGAGGAGCACCTCCACGAACAGCGTCAGGACGGGATCGCCGCTGAGCTCGGCGATGGCCCCCTCCAGATCGTGGGCGTGGTCGAGGAGGGTCACGACGTCCATCCCGCTGATGGCGTCGACGGTCCCGCGGAGCCGGGCGATGCCCACCTCGTCCAGCCGGGCCGTGGTCAGCTCGACGCATCGGCTCTCGAGCGTGGCGCGGGCGGCATAGAGCTGGCTGATCCGGACGCCGCGGTAGTCGAGATAGAGCGCGGCTGCGCTGGCCACGGCCGACGAGTCCGGCGCCGTGACCCGCAGGCCTCCGCCCGTCCCCCGTCGCGTGGTCGCGACCATGTGGTGCTCGAGGAGCCGGACCGCCTCGCGCAGCACCGGGCGGCTCACGCCGTAGCGGACGAGCAGGTCCGCCTCGATACCGAGCAGCTCACCGACCGGCCAGCCGCGGGCGATGATCTCGGCTTCGATCTGCCGGGCCAGGCTCTCTGCGGCCTTCGGCCCGGGACGTTCGGGGTCCTCGACCACTGATGACATCACCGGGATCGCGGTAGCCGCCGCTGGGGGTCGCGGTGGTGTGCCGGCCGCCGACGGCGTGGCAGTCGCAGGTGCTCGTGGGCTCACGTCGCCCCCCGGTCCCGCCACACCACCAGCGCGTCGAGCGCCTCGCAACCGTCGGGCCCGGCCCACAACGGGTTCACCTCGAGAGTGTCGAGCGCCTCGCCGAGTCCCTGGCCCAGCTCGGCGATGGCCAGGATCGCGTCCACCAGCGCGCCGCGGTCGACCGGGGGCCCGCCCCGAGCACCGTCGAGCAGCGGAGCAGCACGCAGCTCGCCCAGCATGGTGCCCACCTCCTCGGCGGAGATCGGGAGGATCCGGAGGGCGGCATCGGCGAAGATCTCCACCCACACACCGCCGATCCCCACGGTGAGCAGCGCGCCCCAGACGGGGTCCCGGCACACGCTCACCAGGAGCTCGACCCCGCCTCGGCGCATCGGCGCCACGAGGACGCCGGGTTCGCCGCCACCCACCGACTTCGCCAGGTCGCACAGCCGGCCGGCCTCGCGGCGCACGTCGTCG
>JAKADK010000172.1 GCA_021820665.1 Actinomycetes bacterium
CCCTGTACGGGCCAGGGGATCGCGGGGTCCTTGCCGGCCCGGTGGATGTCGACGGCCGCGTTGACGTCCGCGTGGGCGGCGTGCCCACAGCTCCGAGATCGGAACACCGCCACAGTGCGCCCGGCAGCGTGGGGCGGACGGTTCAGACCGGCCGTGATGCCGGCGGGCGCGTGGTGAGCTGTGCCCGAGAACGCACGACTGCGGCTTGGGACTTCACTCCAATGCATCGAGGTTCTCTATACATCGATAGGACATCGATGTATACTCATAACCGATGTATTTTCACCCCGAGCAGATCAGCCGGCTCGATCCTCTCCGGCGCCGGATGGTTGCGGCCTTCGATGCCGCGCTGCCCCCGTCGGCCATCCAAGAGGTGGAGCAGGCGGACTCTGATGGGCACGTCGATGCTGTGATCACCGTCGGGCCCTCCCGGCTCACGGTGGAGTGGATCGGGCGGGGGAGCCTGCGGGACGTGGACCGCGTGTGCCAGATGCATCGTCGTCCCGACGTGATCGTCGCCACCAAGCTATCCCTCGCTGCCCGAGCGGCGGCCAGTGCAGCGGGTCTCGGCTGGGTGGACGAGACGGGAGCGGCCGAGCTCGTCACCGATGGCCTCGTGGTCTCACGTTCAGGAGACCCAAGACGGAGCGGACCGGCCCCGAAGCGTTGGACCCGGAGTGTCCTCGGCGTGGCCGAGGCGCTGCTGTGTGGCACCACTCCGACGGCGTCGGCCACGTCCGAGGCGACGGGACACTCCGTCAGCTCGACTGTCCATGCGTTGGCGACCCTCACAGAGCTTGGCCTCCTCGAAGCGTCTGCCCGACGTGGGCGGAACTCGGGGCGGAAGGTCGTTGATGCGGACAGGCTCCTCGACGAATATGCGGATGCCGCCGCTCGCCTGCGTCCGGCCCTCGAGCTCCGCTGCGGGCTGTTGTGGCGGGAGCCCTTCGTCGCGTTGGAGGCGATTGGTGAGCGTTGGGACCGCGCGGGTACCGCCTGGGCCACCACCGGAGCGATGGGAGCGTCGATCCTGGCCCCGTTCCTGACCGAGGTGACCAATGGAGAGGTCTACGTCGACGCCACCACGGTCCCCGAGTTGCTGTCGGTGGCTCGCATTGTCGAACTCGAGCCGATGGAGGGAGGGAGGCTGGTGCTCCGGCCGTTCCCGACGGCGACATCGAGGACGCGTTCGACGGTGGAGGACGGCCTCCGTGTCGCCCCCTGGCCTCGGGTCTTTGCCGATGTCCGCCAGATCGGTGTCCGAGGTGAGGAGGCGGCCGAACATCTCCGGGAGGTGGGACATGGCCGCTGAGCCCCGTCGAACCCGGGCGGCACGTCACGCGGCCGAGCAGGCCCTCGTTCGAGTCGTCCACCACTACGGGTCGACACCAGAGTTCGTGCTCCTCGGCGGCCTGGTCCCCGAACTGCTGTGCGCGAACAGTGGGATGGTCCATGCCGGGACCGTCGACGTTGACGTGCAGGTCGACCTCGAGATTGCCGCAGGGGCGGTCAATATGGTCCGGCTCGAACAGGCGCTGGCCAACGCCGAGTTCGAAGTCGATCCCCAGCGGGTGTGGCGCTGGCAGACCGAGACCGATGGTCGGAAGGCGATGGTCAAGTTCGAGCTGCTGGCCGACCTCGTCGACCACCAGGGTGGCGCCATTGTCACCTTTGTGGAGTGCGAGTCGCTGGGAGCGGTGAACCTGCGGGGCACTGGTTTCGCCTCTCGGGATGCTGCACCGATGTCCATTCGCTCCAGAATTGGCGGCGTCATCTACGACGTCGAGGTGAACGTGACGGGACTGGCGGGCTTCCTGATGGCCAAGACGGCCGCCGCCTACGGACGGCGTAAGCCGAAGGACTGGTATGACATCGCCTTCGTGCTGCTCCACAACGATCTCGGCGGTCCCGACCAGGCCGCCGTCGTCACGCGGGACAGGTTCGGCCCCGAGCTGGTTGGAGGAACGCAGACCGCGTTCGATGACCTCCTCGCCAACTTCGCCACACCAGATGCGCAGGGGCCATCGGCCTTCGCTTCTCAGATGCTGATCGACCACCCGGGCGAGGACGAGTCCCAGCTGCGTGCCGATGCCGTCCTGGCCGTCAGGACGCTGCATGCCGGCCTCTTCGGCGATACTCCCGTTCGGCGGGACTAAACGGGACTAAACGGGACTAGACGTGTGCCCGACGGTGCGCATTGCTGCACGTCGGTGCACCTCGACGAAGGCGCTGATCAGGTCGTTTCCACATTCGACCAGCTCAGAGCGGGTACCCTTTCTACGTTCGCAATGTAGAGGCCGAGGGTTCGAGTCCCTTCACCTCCACCCTGTGCTTTGAATCTTCGCGCCTTTCGGGCTGACCATCCTGGACTTTCGTGCTGTTTCGTGGCATTTCCGCGGGGTTATCCACAGGGTTTATCGACCTGATTATCGACTCCTGATCACCCTGCCCTACGCAGCCCTACGCACGGGATCGTGTCGCCACACTGCCCGCAAGCTGGCGTTTCGCGTGGGCTCGCGTCGAGGGGCCCCGAAGTGGCGCCCCGTGCCCTACGCAGCCCTACCGCAGCGTAGGGCAGTGCCCTACTCAGCGAGATGGCGAGAAGGCGCCGGCTCACGGTGCGATCTCGGGCTCATTCAGGTCTCTCC
>JAKADK010000001.1 GCA_021820665.1 Actinomycetes bacterium
CTCCCCCCCCCCCGTCGACGACTGGCTGCCAGAGGACCACCCGGCCCGTTTCGTCGCAGAACCAGTCGACGAACTGCTCGACCTCGGTCCCATCTACGCCTCCTACGAGAGCTTCGACGGCGCCCCGCCCTACGACCCCACGATGATGCTGAAGCTGCTCTTGTGGGGCTACTCGTGCGGGGTGACCTCCTCCCGGGAGATGGAGCGGCACTGTGGGACCGACGTCGCCTTCCGCTACCTTCGCGCCAACCAGGCCCCCGACTACCGCTCGATCACCCGCTTCCGCCGGCGCCATCTGGGTGCGTTGGAGGACCTGTTCGTTCAGGTGCTGGCCTGCTGCGCCGAGGCCGGGCTCGTGAAGCGCGGCCGGGTGGCCCTCGACGGCACCAAGCTCCGGGCGTCGGCGTCGCGCCACAAGGCGATGAGCTGCGGCCGCCTGGGCCCGCGCATCGACGAGCTTGAGGCCGAGGTGAGGGATCTCTTGGCTAAAGCAGAGGTGGCCGACCGCAGAGAGGACGAGGTCTTCGGAGCGGACCGGTGTGGCGACGAGCTCCCGGCCGAGCTGGCCTGCAGGGAGACCCGGTTGAAGAAGATGAGGGCCGCCAAGGCGGCCATCGAGCACGACGCCAAGGAGAAGGCGGCGGCCAAAGCTCGGGCCAAGGCGGAGAAAGAAGGCCGAAGCGACGACGAGGTGCACGAGGCCGCCGACGCTGCGGCGAAGAAGGCGAGGCCCGACAAGCGGGCCCAGCGCAGCTTCACCGATCCCGAATCTCGCATGATGAAGACCAACGATGGCTTCCACTACGCCTACAACGCCCAGGCGGTCGTCGACGAGGAGGCCCAGGTGATCCTGGCTCTCTCGGTCATCCAGGCTGTGGGCGACGTCGGCGAGCTGTTCTCCATGGCCGATCGCATGGTCGACAACCTCGCTGCCGCCGGCATCGAAGGCGAGCCCGGCGTGATCCTGGCGGACGCCGGCTGCTGCTCGGACGACAACCTGAAGAAGGCCGACCGCTCCGAGCACGACTGGCTCATCGCCACGGGACGCCTGAAGCCCCACGAGCGCGTGCCCGACGCTTGGCGCGGCCCGATCCCAAAAGACGCCACCCTCCGTGAGCGCATGGCTCGGGCGGCTACGCACCAAGGCGGGTCGGACCGACTACGCCCGCAGGAAGGCGATCGTCGAGCCCGCCTTCGGCCAGATGAAGGTCCGCCAGCATGCCGGCCACCTCCGCCTGCGCGGCCTCGCCGGGGCCACCGGCGAGTGGACGCTGCACGCCATCTGCCACAACCTGCGCAAGCTCGGGAACCAGCCGGTGGCCACGGCTGCGATGGCCTGACGGCCACCGCGGCGGACCCGCCAAGTCCGGCAGGGCCCGCCGACACGCTCTTTGCTGGCGGCGGGACCGGCTCTAACTCCATACCTGGGATTTAGGATCCTGCTCAGCCGACGTCCACGGGCCGTTGGCGGGTTGTGACCCGCGCTCCTAGACACGAGGACCTCGCCGCCATCGCCGAACGGATCGAGTCCCCGACGCTCCACGTCGAAGCCCCAGACGTGGCGCTGGCCTGCGCCGCCGACGCCACCGCCCGCCGCCAGGTGGTCGACGACTCCCGCCGCGGCGGCACGCCATGCCACCAGGCGGCTGTCGGTCTCGAGTGCCAGCTGCGCGAGACGGGCCGGCCGAGCCTCCAAGAGCAACGCCGCTCCCGCACCGGGCAGATCGACACCTCCGCCGAGCGGCTCGCCAGGCCGAGTTGCTGGCCGAGCCTCCGTAGCCACCACCGACATCGCTGTGGAACAGGAGCCGGATCGGGACCTGGAACAGCAGGTCCGATTCGAGCGGACCGCCGGAGGCCGCTGGCTGCTGCGCCGACCGGCCGAGGCGCGGCACACCGGTGACGAAGTGGCTGGGACGCGGCGCGGCGCCACCACCGGCGCGATCGCCGTCATCGAGGTTGCCGCGCTGGATCCGCCGACCGGCCAGGCCAGGCGCGCTTCGAGACGCCGCGTGGCGTCGCCGAACGCCTGGCCGACCTGGCCCGCCCGCCTCGAACAGCACCGCCGGGATCGGCGTGGAACATGCCATGCACCGCGGCCAAGCCCACCATCGGACTGGCGGCGACCTGCTCTTGGGACGCGTTGCGTAGAGCCAGCGGCCTCGGCGGTACCCGACCGCGAGCGCCTCGCCTACGCTTGGCGCTGTGGCTCAGCGTTCCCCAACCCAACGTCAACGAATGCGGCGGGCTGCGAGCCGCACCTCGCGCGTACCCCGGAGAACTGGCGAACGCAGGGTACAGATGGGTGTGGTGGGACAACCACGATAGGTCGTCTGCCCCGGTCGCGGGCAGTTCGACGAGCCCGGCCCCCGTAGCTCAGTGGATAGAGCGTCGGTTTCCTAAACCGTGCGTCGCAGGTTCGAGTCCTGCCGGGGGCGCCGACCCTGACGGTGGTCGAACCTTTCCGATGGTGGAGGGGTTCGGCGCCGTCGGGTGTGTGCCGTCGAGCGGTATCCGGAAGTAGGGGCGCACGGCGGAGCGGCTCTCGACTTCGATGCGGGCGACGAGAGCCTGGAGGAGGCCCTTTTGGGCTTCGGGTTCGCCGTGCTCGATGGTATCGGTCACGTGTCGGCGGAGCTGGTGGAGGTGCTCTTCGCTGATGCGGGGTTCTTGTCCTTCTTCGAGCAGGCTGGCAAGTTCGACGCGGCGGGCTTGGAGGGTGGCGATCTTTGCTGCGAGGGTCTCGACGCGCTGTCCGCAGGTCGTCTCGGTGAGGGTGCCGGCTTCGAAAGCGAGGAAGTACCGTTCGATGGCTTCTTCTGCTTTGGTCAGCTCGGCGTCGACGACGCCGAGCTCGTCTTGGTGTTGGCGGCGTTTGGCCCCGGAGCGGGCGAGGCCGGCGGCGAGGGCGGCGTCGAGGAGGTCGTTGCGGCTGAGAAGTCGCAGGAGGGCGCCGAGCACTTCGCTCTCGAGTTGATCGGCCGGGAGCCGTTCGGCGGGGCAGGTGTCGGTGCCGTAGCGGTGGCGGGAGAAGCAGGTGTAGTAGCGGTAGCGGTACTTGTTGCCGTTGGCGGCGGTGCCGATGTAGCGCTTGCCGCAGCGGGTGCAGGTGATGAGACCGGCGAGCTGGTAGTCGCTTGAGTTGGAGGCCCGATGCGAGTAGTCCTCGCCTCGAAGGGCGAGGATCTGGCCGGCGAGGTCGAAGGTGGCGGCGTCGATGAGCGGCGGGTGCGGGGCGGGGTGGTAGGTGTCTCGGAAGTAGACCTCGCCGAGGTAGGCCCGGTTGCGCAGCACGGTGAGGACGGCCATGTGGTTCCAGGGCTTGCCGGCCTTGGTTCGGTGCCCGTGGGCGTTGAGCCAGGTGGCGATGGCCTTGGCGCCGTGGCGTTTGCGGGCGTAGCGGTCGAAGATGACCGCCACGAGGGGGGCTTCGTCGGGGTTGACGACGAGGTGGCCGCTCTGGGGGTCGACGAGGTAGCCGTAGGGTCGTGACCCGCCGCACCACTCGCCGCGGGCGGCTTTGCGTTCCATGCCGGCGATGACCCGGTCGATGATCGTCGCCCGCTCGAATTCTGCGAACACGCCGAGCATCTGGACCATCATCCGCCCGGCCGGGGTGGCGGTGTCGAAGGGCTCGGTGGCCGAGCGGAACGCCACGCCAGAGGCGTCGAGTTGCTCGAGGAGGGTGGCGAGGCCGCGCACCGAGCGGGCGAAGCGGTCGACCCGGTAGACGAGGAGCAGGTCGTAGCGCCGGGCGCGGGCCTCGGCGAGGGCGCGCTCAAGTCCGGGGCGTTCGGTGGTGGCGCCCGAGGCCTGGTCGCTGAAGGCGCGCACCAGTTCCCAGTCCTCTTGGCTCTCCACGTAGGAGCCAAGCCGGGTGGCTTGGGCTTCGAGGGAGTAGGGCTGGTGGGCCTCGTCGGTGGAGATCCTGGTGTAGGTGGCGATCCTCATCGGTGGTCGTCCTTTGTGGCGCGCTCGGCGGTGGGGTCTTCGAGGAGACCTCCGTCATGGCGGGCTGTCAAGGCGACCGGCGGGCCCCGGGCGCGGGCGGCCGTTGTCTCGGGTGAAATGCCGATGCCGCCGCGGAACGTGGCGGGTCCGCTGCGAGCGGCTCGGCGCTGAAGAGGGGGGCGAGCAGCTCGGCCAGGGCGATGAGGGCGCACTGTTCGTGCTCTGCGTCGAGTGGCACCTCGATCGGTGGGAGCAGAACCACCCCGGGTCGGTGGTAGGGGCGACGAGCGGGCCGAGGGTCTCGGCGTCGGCCGGGCACTAGCGGCGTCTCCAGGCCAACAGGTCCTCATGGGCGGTGACGAGACGCGGGGTGCCGGCGGCGCGGGCCTTTCGGACTTGTTCGAGCGCGAAGAACGACGCCCGGGGCACGAGGGTGTCGTCTCGGAGGGCGGCGAGGAGGGCGACGTTGCGTTCGTAGAGGACGAGGCCGGCCTCGTCGCCTATGGAGCTGAGGGCGCCGGGGAGGTCGACGAGCGCGCCGTCGCGCCACCAGGGTCGCACGGTCATGGCGACGATCCCGTCGGGGCGCAGCAGCTGGGCGGCGCCACGGAGGACGGTGCGCATCGCGTCGAGCAGGCCGGATAAGCCGACGTGGGCAAGGTTGGCCGGGTCGCTCGAGTAGCGGGCGTGGCTCTTGTGCACGCCTCCACCGGGGGTGGTCGTGACCCGCCCGTGCAGGGAGGGGCCATAGGGCGGCGAGGTGAGCACGAGGGCGACGAGGCCGCGGGCGGCGGGGTCGAGGTGGCCGACGAGGCAGCGCCCGTCGCCGCAGATCACCTCGGCCTGCCCGGTGGCGCCCTGGGCTCGGGCGAGGGCGAGGTTGGCCTCGGCGTGGGCGGCCCACTCGGGCTCGTACTCGATGCCGACGGCGTCGCGACCTTGGTGGACGGCCTCGACCAAGGTGGTGCCGATGCCGCACATGGGATCGACGACGAGGTCGCCCGGTGCGCTGTAGGTGGCGACGGCGCGCGCCGCGATGGCGGGGAGCATCTTGGCGGGGTGGGTGCCCGAGATCTCCAGGTAGCGTCCCTGCCGCTGGGCGCGGGCGGTGCGCTGGGCGGCCGGCCAGACCGACAGGGGCAGCTCAATGGCCATCGGTCACCTCCGGTCGACGAAACGCCAGGCAGTCCTCGTGGACGACGAGATGGGCGGGCTCTCCTCGGGCGCGGGCCTTGCGGGTCTGGGTGGTCTGCCAGAAGCTGGGCCGGGCGACGAGCCGGCTGTCACGGATCGCGGCGTGGAGGGCGACGACGTGGCCGAGGTAGGCGAAGCCGGCTCCTTGGGCGAGGCGGACGGTGAGCCCGGCCAGGTCGAGGGTGCGCCCCCCTCGGCGACTGTGCTTGGTGACGGTGACCAAGATGCCGCCGGGGCGCAGCAGGCGGTAGCAGCCGGCGTAGATCTCGGCCATGGCCTGTTCGTAGGCGGCGCCGCGGGCGTGGCCGAGGTTGTCCTTGTCGGTCGAGTAGTTGCGGGTGGCGGTCGGGCACAGGTCCCCGCCCGCCCCCCACTTGGCCTTGTCCATGTTGCCGACGTCGCACGCGTACGGCGGCGAGGTGCAGACCAGGTCGACGGTGCCGGTGAGGTCGCCGGCCACGTCGGTGAGGCGGCGGGCGTCGCCGAGGCGGACCTCGGCGAGGTGGCGCCGGCCGGGGCCGAGCAGGTGGTCGAGGTTCGCCTCGCCGAGCGCGGCCCAGCGCGCTTCGACCTCGACGCCGACGGCGCGCCGGCCCAAGAGGGCGGCTTCGGCGACGGTGGTGGCGATGCCGGCCATCGGATCGACGACGAGGGCGCCTTCGGCCGAGTACTCGCAGACGATGCGCCGGGCGAGCTCGGGGAGCATCTTGGCCGGGTGCTGGGCGCACTCGGGCAGGTAACGCCCGGCGCGTTGGTACTGGGCCGAGGTCTGCGCGACCGGCCAGACCGCGAGTGGCACGACCGGACGAGATGAGTTCCGACGAGCGGGGCAGCGGGGGGTGGTGGGTGTGGTCATGGGCGGCCCACGACCGAACAAGCGTCACCTATAGAACACCCCTCGCGAGCCCGATTTTGGACAAAGGGGGATCGACCACGCCCGCCTGCCTCGCCGTCGGACCGGGCCGAAGTCGAGATCGCCTTGAGATCGGGCCGGGGGTGGAGGTAGCTCCTCGGAGACACGCCTTCAACCCTTGAAAGGAGCCCACCATGGCCACCACCTCGAAGGTCTCACCCGAGCAGGTCCTCGACGCGCTCGGCGCCCGGCCCGGGGCGAGCGCGGCCGGCCTGGCCGAGGCGCTCGGCATCGGCCAGTCCACCGCGGCCAAGCACCTCGCCTCGCTCGAAGCCAAGGGCGCCGCCCGCCGGGACCCCGACGGACGAGACGGCGCACGGCGGCTGGCGGACCGCTGGTACGTGACGGTAGAGGCCGACTCGGCCCCCGGCGACAGCGACGGCGGCGCTGATCCGGTCGACGGCTCCGAGAGCGAGGCGACTGCGCCCGGCGGGCGCCTCGGTCGTGGGGCGCTCGGCGTGCTGGTACGGGCGTACCTCGCGGCTCGACCCGACGAGGACCTCGGGGCGACCCAGATCGGAAAGGGGCTCGGGCGCTCCCAGGGTGCGGTCACCAACGCCTTGGCCCGTCTCGAAGCGACCGGCGAGGCGCGCCTCGTCTCGGCCTCGCCCCGCCGCTACCGCCTCGTCTCGGAGCGGTAGGTCGACCACGGCGGTTGCCCGCGACCCTCCAGGAGAGGGCGGCGGGGGGACCCACTACCCCACCAGTGGGGGACCCACTACCCCACCAGTGGGGTAGTGGTCGTCTCGGGCCAGTTCACCGCCGGTCAGGACTGTTCGCAGAAGAATTTCTCTTGCCGCCCCGCGGCTCTCCGGCGGCGAGTACCCCGCGGCACGCACGCGGCTACCCCACCGCAATGACCTGGGCCGACGCCGGAACCGGGGCAGTCGCCCCGGCCGGCTTCCCCGGTAGTGGGGCAGTCCCCCACCAGCTCCGAGCGGGGGAAAAGCGGGGGAAAAGCGGGGGACCTCGTGTGGCGCGATCACGGCTCCGAAGTTGAAAGGAGCCCACATGGCCACTCGCCGCCGCCGCCTCACCGACTCGCCGTTCGACACCTTGGAGCGCACCTTCACGCTGCTGGTGAGCGGACCGGGCCCCCTCGCCCTCGACGGCACCACCGTCGCCAGCCTGCCCGACCGGCCGATCCCCCTCGGGGAGCTGAAGGCCCGCTTGCTGCACCCCTCGACCCCCTTTGCGGCGCGCGACGCGATCGTGGCCGAGCTCGTCGCCCGCGCCCAGGTCGAAGGCGGCCGCTGGACCGTCGGGCTGGCCGGGGTGCTCCTCCCCGGCTTGCGCCGGACGATCCGACCCCTCACCGAGGCCTGCCCCGGCAAGGCCGACGACCTCGAGGCCGAGGCCCTCACCGCCTTTGTCGCCGCCGTCGGGCGCTGCCGGCCAGGTCGGCCCCGGCTGGCGTCGTGGCTGCGCTGGCAGGCTCGCAAGGGCGCCACCCGGCTCCTCGAGGCCGAGCTGGCCGAGCGCGCCCGGCCCGGGTCCGAACCGGTCTCGACCGCCCCGCCCCGACCGTGGGGCCACCCCGACCTGGTGCTGGCCCGGGTGGTCGCCGCCGGGGTGATCGACGAGGCCGACGCCGAGCTGATCGGCGAGACCCGCATCGGCGGCATCGACCTCGCCGAGGAGGCCGAGCGCCTCGGGATCGGCTACTGGGCGGCCCACAAACGGCGCCGGCGCGCCGAGGTCGCTACCCGGCGCTTTCTCCAAAGCTCGGACTACTCGGCGATCGATCTTGTCCAAAAACGGCCCGAATCGGGGTGTTCTCTACATGGGGATCGTCGCCGACAGGAGCCGACCGTGGACCGCGGATCGGACAAGCGTCAATCGAGTCCGACACCGAGGAGGTGACGTGCCCAGCCTGGCCCACCCGGGCCTGTCGCGCCGACCCCACCACCGCCACCGGCACTCACGCCGGGGCCGAGCCGAGGAGATCACCACGAGACATCCCACCCACCCCACCATCGAGGGCCTACGAGCACGAGCCCGGCGGCCGGCGGCCCGCCGCCAAACCCGCCCGACGCTACGGGTGATGCTGCGCCGCCTGGCGCCCGCCTTGGCGCTTGGCGTCGTGCTGCTCGTCGTCTTCGCGGCGCCGGCGTTCGCGCAGGGCGGCGGGAGCGCCCCGAGCCTGTCGGGGGTGATCAACAACCTGCGCAACTGGATCGTCGGCATCTTGGCCGGAGTCGCCACCTTGTTCCTCACCATCGGGGGGCTGCGCTACCTGACCGCCGGCGGCGACCCCGGCCAGGTCGAAAAGGCAAAGGTGACCCTCAAGTCCGCCGCGGTCGGCTACGCCCTCGCCATCTTGGCCCCGCTGTTGGTGTCGATCCTCGCCTCGATCGTGGGCTGAGCATGACCCGGCTGCCCCCGACCCTTCGACCCCGCATCCCCTGTCGCCGCATCCCCTGGGCGGGCCGGCGTGTGCTGGTCGTCGCGTTGCTCGCCCTGGTCGCGCTGCTCGCCCTCGGCGCAATCCGCCATGGCGCCACGTCCGACCCCCCCGGCACGCCGGGCGGCCGGCACACGGCGGGGGGCATGCCGACCATCGTGCTCACCGCCCACCAGGCACCGACCACGACCACGACCACGACGCCGCCGGGCTACAGCGGCTCGGGGGACGGCCCTCCCGGCATCGGGGTCGGCCCCGGCGGCACTACCGCACCCAGCGCCCCGGCGCCGGGGAGCGGCGGGTCGGTGTCGGGCGGCAGCCAACCCTCCCCGGGCCTGTTCGACATCACCGGCCACATCGAAGCCGCGATCGACAGCTGGTTCAGAGACCTCGTCACCGCCGCGCTCGACCCGGTCCTCACCCTGCTCGGCCACACCCTCCTTGCCACCCCCAACGTCACCGCCCAGTCCCGGGTCGGCCAGCTGTGGGCGATGACCGAAGGCATCGCCGATGCCTTCTTGGTGCTCTTCATGCTCGTCGGCGGGGCGATCGTCATGGGACACGAGACCCTCCAGACCCGCACCGCGCTGCGTGACGTGCTGCCACGGATTGTCGTCGCCGCCATAGCGGTCAACGCCAGCCTCTCCCTCGCCGGCCTCGTGATCTCTGTCGCCGACTCCCTCTCCGCCGCGGTGATGGGCCAGGGTGTCGACCCCGCACAGGCGGCGGTCGTGCTGCGCCAGCTCGTCTTGGGCTCGCTCGCCTCGGGCGGCATCTTCGTCGTGCTCGTCGGCGGGGTCGTCGCCGTGCTCGCCATGGTCGTGCTCGCCACCTACGTCGTGCGCCTCGCCGTGGTGATCCTCCTCGTCGTCTCCGCCCCGATCTGCCTCGTCTGCCACGCCCTGCCCCAGACCGAGGGCCTGGCCAGGCTGTGGTGGCGGGCGTTCCTCGGCGCCTTGGCCGTCCAGGTCGCCCAGTCCCTCGTCCTCATCACCGCCCTGCGGGTGTTCCTCGCGACGGGAGGGCCGGCCAACTTGGGGATCGCCTCGACCGGCGGCCTGGTCGACCTGCTCGTCTCGGCGTGCCTGTGCTGGGTGCTGGTCAAGATCCCCGGCTGGGTCGCCCGGTTCGTGTTCTCCGGCTCCCGCAGCCACGGCGGCATCGGCCGGGTGGTGCGTGACGTCGTCGTCTACAAGGGCGCCAAGGCCCTCGCGGCGGGAGTCGGACTGTGAGCCCGGCCGCTCGCAACCCCGAGCGTGACCGCGGCCGGGTGCGGATCCCGGCCGACTTCGAGCGGCCCGACAAGCTCCTCGCCGGGCTCACCGCCCGCCAGCTCGCCATCCTCGCCGTCGCCGCGGTGATCCTGTGGGCCGGCTACGCGGCCACCCGCCACCTCGTGCCCGTCGCCGCCTACGGGGCGGTCGCCCTGCCGATTGGGGCGATCGCTGCCACCTTGGCGTTGGGGAAGATGGAAGGCACCGGCGCGGACCGCTGGGTGGCGGCCGCCTGGCGGCACCACCGCTCGCCCCGGCGGCTCGTCCCCGCCCCCGACGGCGTGCAACCCCCACCCGCCTTCCTCGGCGTCCCCGCCGGGCCGCTCCCCGCACCCCTGCGCCTCCCGATCGGCGAGGTCGCCGCCGACGGGATCGTCAACCTCGCCGGCGACGGCCTGGCGCTGTTGTGCCGGGCCAGCGCGGTGACCTTCTCGCTGCGCACCCCGGTCGAGCAGGAGGCGCTGGTGGCCGGCTTCGCCCGGTTCTTGAACTCCCTCGCCGAGCCGGTCCAGATCCTGGTGCGGGCCGAGCCGGTCGACCTCACCCCGACCATCGACGCCCTGCTGGACATCGCCCCCGGCCTGCCCCACCCGGCCCTCGAGGCCGCCGCCCGCGGCCATGCCCAGTTCCTGGCCGACCTGGCCGCCCACCGCGACCTGCTGCGCCGTGAGGTGCTCGTGGTCCTGCGCCAGCCGGCCGGCAACTCTGGGGCCGGCAAAGACGCCGCCGGACGCCTGCAGCGCCGGGCGGCCGAGGCCACCGCCGCGCTCGGCGCGGCCGGGGTCGCCCTCACCGTGCTCGACGGGCCAGCCGCGGCGGCCTGTCTCACTCGGGCGCTCGACCCGGCGGCACCGAGCCGGTCCGGAATGGCCGGCCACGACGGGCCCGTCGCCACCACCCGGCCGGCAACCACCGCGTCCACCGCATCCACCGAGAAGGGAGCCGAACCGTGATCCGCCTCCTCGCCCGCCTTCCCCGTCCGAGCACCCGGCCGCCCTCGGCGTTCGGTCCCGACCGCGTCGAGGTTCGCCCCCGGGCGCTGCGGGTCGCAGACGGCTGGTGCGCCAGCCTCGCCGTCGTCGGCTACCCGAGAGAGGTCGGCGTCGGGTGGCTCGAACCGCTCTGCGCCCACCCCGGACGCCTCGACGTCGCCGTCCACGTCGAGCCGATCCCGGCCAACCAGGCCGCCGATCGGCTGCGCCGCCAGCTGGCCCGCATGGAATCAGGCCGGCGCGCCGATGCGGCCAAGGGGCGCCTGGTCGACCCCGACGTCGAGGTCGCGGCTGAAGACGCCCGTGCACTTGCCGCCGGCCTCGCCCGCGGTGAGCAGCGGCTGTTCCGGGTCGGCCTCTACCTCACCGTCCACGCCCGCAGCGAGAAGGCATTGGAGGCCGAGTGCGCCCGCGTCAAGGCGCTGTGCGCCTCGATGCTGCTCGACGCCCAGCCCGCCACCTGGCGCATGCTGCAAGCCTGGTCGGCCACCCTCCCCGTCGCGCTCGACACCCTCGGCCAGCGCCGCGCCTTCGACACCGACGCCCTCGCCGCGTCGTTCCCGTTCGCCTCCGCCGAGCTGTCGACGTTTGGCGGGGTCCTCTACGGGGCGGTCACCGGCGGGGCGGGGCTGGTGTGCTGGGACCGCTTCGCCCAGGACAACCACAACTCGGTCATCCTGGCGCGCTCGGGGGCGGGCAAGTCCTACCTGGCCAAGCTCGAAGCGCTCCGCTCGCTCTACGCCGGGATCGAGGTGGCCGTCGTCGACCCCGAAGACGAGTACCGCCGCCTGGCCGAGACCGTCGGCGGCGCCTACGTGCATCTGGGCGCCCCCGGGGTGCGGGTCAACCCCTTCGACCTCCAAGCCGGCCCCGATGCGTTGACTCGACGGGCACTGTTCGTCCACACGCTCGTCGCCGTGCTGCTCGGCGGGAAGCTCGACCCCGCCTCCACGGCCGCCTTGGACCGGGGCATCGTCGCCGCCTACGAGTCGGTCGGGATCACCTCCGACCCGCGCAGCCACGCCCGGCCCGCACCGCTGCTGGCCGACCTGGCCGCGGCACTCGACGCCGACGGCGACCCCGCGGCGCGAACACTATCGGCCCGCCTGGCCCCGTTCACCACCGGCACCCACCGGGGCCTGTTCGACGGGCCGACCACCACCCGCCCCGAGGGCCACCTGGTCGTCTTCAGCCTGCGGGATTTGCCAGGTGAGCTGAAGGCAGCGGGGACGCTGCTCACCCTCGACGCCGTGTGGCGGCGGGTGTCGGATCCCGCCGACCGCCGGCGTCGGCTGGTCACCGTCGACGAGGCGTGGCTGCTCATGTCCGACCCGGCCGGGGCGGAGTTCCTCTTCCGCATGGCCAAGTCGGCCCGCAAGCACTGGGCCGGCTTGACCGTCGTCACCCAGGACGCTGCCGACCTGCTCGGCTCGCCGCTCGGCCAGGCGGTGGTCGCCAACGCGGCCACCCAGATCCTGCTGCGCCAAGCCCCCCAGACCATCGACACCCTCAGTGACGCCTTCGCCCTCTCGGCTGGCGAGCGGGCCTACCTGCTCGGTGCCGGCCGCGGCCAGGGACTCCTCGCCGCCGGCACCGAGCGCGTCGCCTTCACCGTTCTTTCCTCCGAAATCGAGGACCGTCTGGCTCGGACCGGGATCGAGCAGGCCCTCGATGCCACCCCCGACCTCTGACCCACCGCCTCAGTAATCCCGTCTCGAGTGAAGGAATCCCCGTCATGCCCACACCCCAGCCGATCCCCCCGCCGTCGGTGCCGTCGGGGCCGCTCGCCCACTACCTGGCCCATCCCGGCGCCACCACCTCCCATCTGCTCCACCAGCTCGGCCACGCGCTCTTTCACCTGGCCGTCGCGCTCGGCCCTCCCGTCGCCGGGATCGCCCTCGCCGGGTTCGTCGCGCTCGGCGTGGCCCGTCGGGCCCAGGCCCGGCGCATGACCGAAGGCGCCCGCCTCGTCGTGGTGCGCACCCCGCCCGAGGTCGACCCCCAGGGCGCCGTCACGTTGTGGACGAACCTGGTGGCCCTGCTCCGTCCCGCCTGGCGGCGGCTCCTCGGCGGCCAGCCCCACCTCGGCTTCGAGCTCACCGCCACCGACGGCGGGCTCACCATCGCGCTCTGGGTGCCCGGAGCGGTCCCGCCCGGACTGGTCGAGCGGGCCGTCGAGGCCGCCTGGCCCGGGGCGCGCACCGAGACCGTCCCCGCCGTCGCGCCGCTCGTAGGCCGCGGGGGGGCGACGGGCGGCGAGCTGCGCCTGGCGGTCGCCGAGCACTACCCGCTCAAGAGCGAGCACAAGGTCGACCCGCTCCGCCCCCTCCTCGGGGCGCTCTCCGGCCTCGGTGAGGGCGAGTCGGCGTGCGTGCAGCTCCTGGCTCGGCCGGTCACCGGCCGCCGTCTCGCCCGGCTGCAGCGGGCCGCCGCGGCCCGCCGTTCGGGGCGGCCGGCCAGCCGCCTCGGCCGGCTGATCGACCTGTTCACCCCCGGCCCCACCACCCAAGCCGCGGCCACCGACCCCACCCGCTCGGCGGACGTGGCCGACATCTTGGACAAGGCCGCCCAGCCCTGCTGGGCCATCACCATCCGCTACGCCGTCGCCATCGTCGGCGCCCAAGCCCCGGATCGCCAGGCCGCGGCCCGGCTGCGGGGCCGGGCCCATGCCGTGGCGTCCGCCTTCGCCCTCTACTCGGCCCGCAACCGCCTGGAGCGCCACCGCCTCCGCCACCCCGCCCGGGTCCTCGCCGCCCGCCGTCTCGGCCGGGGCGACCTGGTCTCGGTGGCCGAGCTCGCCGCCCTGGCTCATCTGCCCACCGACGCCGCCGTCCCGGGTCTCGACCGGGCCGGGGCGAACGCCGTGCCGCCACCGCCCGCCGTCGCCCGCCCCGCCTCGGCCAACGCAAGCCGCCCCGCCTCCGGGACTGGTCCCGACGCGGGGGCTGGTGGCGCGGGTCCCACCTCGGGGACTGGCGGGGCTCTCGGGACCCCCAAGGTGCTCGGCGACGCCCAGGCCGGCGGCCGGCGGCCGGTCGCGCTCTCGATGCCCGACGCCCGCTACCACCTCCACGTCATGGGGGCCACCGGGTCGGGCAAGTCGACGCTGCTCACCAACCTCGCCCTCGGCGACGTCGACGCCGGGCGGGGGGTGGTGGTGATCGACCCCAAAGGGGATCTGATCACCGACCTGTGCGACCGGCTCCCCGAGACCGCGGCGGCCCGCACCGTGCTGATCGACCCCGAGGACCCCGACGCCGCCCCGGTATTGAACGTGCTCGCCGGTCCCGATCCGGACCTGGTCGTCGACAACCTGGTCGGCATCTTCCGGTCCATCTTCGCCGCCTTCTGGGGGCCTCGGACCGACGACGTGCTGCGCGCCGCCTGCCTCACCCTGCTCCGCCACTCGGCGGCCACCGGCACCCAGACCAGCCTGGCCGACGTCCCCCGCCTGCTCGCAGAGGACGACTTCCGCGCCCCGAGGGTGGCGGTCGTGGCCGACGACAAGGTCGGCCTCGGCGGGTTCTGGGACGCGTATGAGGCCATGAGCGAGGCGAACAGGGCCCAGGTCATCGGGCCGCTCATGAACAAGCTGCGGGCCTTTCTCCTCCGAGACTTCGTCCGGCGCATCGTCGGCCGGCCCGACGGCAGCTTCGACATGGGCCAGGTCCTCGACGGCGGCATCTGCCTGGTCCGGGTCCCCAAGGGCATCCTCGGCGAGGAGACCGCCAAGCTGCTCGGCAGCTTCGTGGTCGCCAAGGTGTGGCAGACCGCGACGCATCGGGCCCGGCTCGGCCAGGCCGCCCGGGTCGACGCCTCCCTCGTCGTGGACGAGTGCCAGAACTTCTTGAACCTGCCCCGCAGCTTTGACGAGATGCTGGCCGAGGCCCGCGGCTACCGGCTCTCGATGGTCCTCGCCCACCAGCACCTCGGCCAGCTCCCCCGGGAGCTGCGCGAGGCGGTGTCGGCCAACGCCCGCACCAAGGTGTGGTTCTCCATGTCCCCCGAGGACGCGCATGCGCTCTCCCGCCACGTCGCCCCGGAGGTGTCCGAGCACGACCTCGCCCATCTCGGCGCCTACACCGCGGCGGTCCGCATGGTCGTCGACGGCGAGGAGACCCCCGCCTTCACGCTGCGCACCCGACCGGCCCCGCCCGCCATCCCCGGCCGGGCCGACACGGTGCGCGCCGCCAACCGGGCCGCCCACCGCCCGCCTAAGCCCACGCCGCCGGCCTCGCCGCTCGCCGGCCGGACCCTGCCCGCCGCCTCGGGCGGCGCACAGCGCCGAGGTCCCGGGCCGGGCGGCGCCGTCCATGAGGGGCTCCGTCAAGACGTCCACGGAGCACTCCACGGAGCCCTCCCCCAAGAAACGGAGCCCTCGAACAGCCGCCAACCGCCACGTCAGCGCCGAGCGGAGGGCTCCGGCGCGCCGGGCGACTCAAGGGGGTAGGGAATGGAAGCTTCGACGTCGATACCGTCCGGCCAACGGCCGGTCCGCTCCGCTGCCGGCACGGCCGGCACCGGCAACGACGGTCCAGCTGACACCGTGCCGCTCGGGCCGGCGGACAGGAACCGAGCGCCGGTAGGCGCATCCGCATCATCACCAGGCAAGGGTGCAGCGCCGGCAGGCACCGATCGGAGCGGTCTCCGTCGCGCCCGGCGTGACGCCGAGGTCCGCCTCCTCGCCGTGGCCGGTCGCCTGACCGAACGGGACCGGCTCATCTGCCGCCTCCTCGACGAGCACCGCGTGCTCACCACCGCCCAGGTCGCCGACGTCGGCTTCACCGGGGAACGCCGAGCAAGGATGCGCCTCGCCGAGCTGCACGCCCTCGACCTGCTCGACCGGTTCCGGCCGCAGGTCTGGGGCAACCCCGCCCCGTTCCACTGGACCCTCGGCCCGCTCGGTGCCGCCCTCGTCGCCGCCGAGGCCGGCATCGAGCCCTCCGCCCTGTCCTGGCGGCGCACCCTCGCCCACGAGCTCGCCCAAAGCCAACGCCTCGCCCACCTCGTCGGGGTCAACGGCTTCTTCTGCGCCCTGTTGCGCTCCGCCCGCACCCGGCCCGGCTGCTGGCTGGAGGAGTGGTGGTCCGAACGGCGCTGCGCCCGCGAATGGGGCGAGGTCGTCCGCCCCGACGGCTACGGCGTCTGGACCGAGGCCGACACCAGCCTCCCGTTCCTCCTCGAGTACGACAACGGCACCGAAACCCTCGCCCGGCTCGCCGGAAAGCTCGACGGCTACCGCCGCCTCGCCCAAGCGGCCGGACACCCCAACTGGGTCCTGTTCAGCTTCTCCACCCCCCGGCGCGAGCACGACGCCGCCCGGGTCCTCGCCGGTCACGGCGTCCCCGTCGCCACCGCCGCCCGCACGCCGGGCACCGCCCCCGACACCGCGATGTGGGCCCCGCTCGCGCCGAGCGCCCCCGGCGGCGGTCTGCTCCGCCTCGCCGCGCTCGCCCAGCTCCCCCTCGAGGCGGCGTGACCCTCGGCCTCGACGCCGGCCCCGCCAGCCTCGGGACCAAGCTCGCCGCCGCAGCCGGCGGACTCGCCCTCGCCGTCGTTGTCCTCGCGGCGGGGGCGGGCGCGGGCATCGCCTCCCTCCTCGGCGGCGGCAGCCCACCGTCTGCCACCGCCACCGCGCAGGTCCCCCCGGCCATGCTCGCCCTCTACCAGCAGGCCGCGGCGGTCTGCCCGGGACTGCCCTGGACGGTGCTCGCCGCCATCGGCACCGTCGAGTCCGACAACGGTCAGTCCACCCTGCCAGGAGTGAGGTCAGGGGCGAACCCCGCCGGCGCCGAAGGTGACATGCAGGAGCTGCCGGCGACCTTTGCCGCATACGCCTTTCCGGTCCCCCCCGGCGGCGCCAACCCGCCCAGCCCCTATGACCCGACCGACGCCGTCTACGCCGCCGCCCGGATGCTCTGCGCCAACGGAGCAGCCAACGGCGCCGACCTCCAAGCCGCTGTGCTCAGCTACAACCATGCCTCGTGGTACGTCGCAGAGGTTCTCGCCCTCGCCCGCTCCTACGGCCAGACCCAGGCCCAGATCGTCGCCGCGGGCAGCGCCGGGGGCGTCGCCGCCGACTGGGCCCTCGCCCAGGTCGGCACGCCCTATGTCTGGGGCGGTGAGACCCCCGGGGTGGGCTTCGACTGCTCGGGGCTCGTCCAAGCCGCCTACAAGGTCGCAGGCATCACCCTGCCGCGCACCGCCCAGGCGCAGTACGACGCGACCACCAAGCTCGCGCCAGGTGATCCCCTTGCGCCCGGCGACCTCGTCTTCTTCGGCCAGAGCACCACCGCCATCGAGCACGTGGGCCTGGTGGTCAGCCCCACGACCATGGTCGACGCCCCCCACACCGGCGCCGAGGTGCGCGTCGAGCCCTTCCCTGCGGCCCTCGGTGCCTACTGGGGGGCCGAGCAGGTGGTGGGCTTCACCCAGCCGGCGACGCCCTGAGCCTTGCGCCCCACTCGCCCGACCGGCACCCGGCGGTGACCCTGACCTGGCCCGCGGCCTTGCATCCTGCACCACGACGAGGTCTCCTCGCCCGGGAGCGACCGAGGAGGTGCCATGGTGCGAGTCGCGATCTACGCCTGGGAGGCGCCGGGGCGGCGGGGCGCGACGAGCGTGGCGCGCCAGGTGGGCCGCCTTGTCGGCGAGGTTGCCCGCCGGCCGGGCTGGTGCCACGTCGCCACCTACAGCGACTGCTGCGAGGCCTGGAGGGCCGAGCGCCCGGGGCTGTGGCGCCTGCTCGCCGAGGCGCCGGGGCGCATCGACGTGGTGGTCGTCGACGGCTACGGCCGCCTGTCGGTCGACCGGCGGGCGCTCGACGCCCTGGCGGCGCATCTGCACGCCGTCGGGGTGCAGGTGGCGGCGCTGCGTCCCTCGGCCGGACGCCGGGTGGCCAAGGTGCTGGCCAACCTGGCGCTGGCCGACCTGATCGGAGAAGCCGCCCGATAGATCGGCCCTCCCGGGCCGCGGGGTCCCCCTACCGTGCGGTGAGGACGGCGGCGACGGCACCGGCGACCATGAACGGCGCCATCGGCACCGTGGCCCGATCGGGACCGGGCGCGGCGAGGCGTCGGGCGAGAACGAAGAGCGTGGCGGCCGCGAACCCGAGGAGCGTGGCGTCGGCGACCGCAGCCCAACCGAGGAAGCCGAGCGCGAGGCCGACCACGCCCGCCCATTTTGCGTCTCCCATGCCCATTCCCCCGGGGAACGCCAGGCCAAGAAGGACGTAGAAGCCGGCGAGGGCGACCATCGCGACGGCGGCCCGGGCCAGCGACCACGGGTCCCCCAACACCGCGGCGGCCACGCCGAGCAGCGACAAGGCGCCGACGGCGGCGGGGCCGACGACCCGGTTTCGGATCCGCCGCTCGACGAGGTCTGTCACGGTCACGGTAGCGGCGCACACGCCGAACAGCAGGTAGGCGGGCAGCGCCGGGGACCAACCAAATCCCAGGGCCATCGCCACGTCGATCCCGACCGCCAGGACTGCGGTGGCAAGGACGAGACGAGGCGAGGCGACGATCGCGCTCATCTCGTAAGGCGAGCCGGTCGGGGGCCGCCGGAGCGTTCGTCGGAGGCGGTGAGGCTGCGGTAGAGGCGGATGGTGGCGGGGTCCATCTCGACGTCGAGGTCGGCGAGGCGACGCCCGAGGCACTGCCACAGAGCGGCGAGCGTCTCGAGATGGCCGTGGGCGGCGTGGAGGGCCATGAGCCGGCGGTAGGGCTCCTCGGCGTAGCGGTCGAGCTCGATCGCCCGCTCCAAGACCGCGACCGCCGCGTCGGGGTGCCCGGCCTGTTCTTCGAGCTCGGCCAGGCGCAGGTGGGCGTCGAGCGCCCGGCGGTGCAGGTCGGCTCGGACCGGCTCGACCCAGGGGTAGTCGGCCCCCTGGAGCAGGTCGCCGCGGAACGCCTCGACGGCGCGGCGCAGCGCGGTCCGGGCACTCCCGGCTTCGTCGGCCCGGGCCGCCTCGGCGAGGGTGGCCTGGAAGTCCCACAGGTCACAGCGGATCTCGGTGGGGCTCGGCCGGTAGTGCTCGCCCACCTTCTCCAGGACCTCGAGCGCCGCCTCGCCGTGGTCCCGGAAGAACGAGCGCAGGTCGCCCAACGGATGCCAGAACACCTTGAGGACCCGGCCGGGGGGCGTGTCGGGCCACAGGGCGTCGACGGCCTCGTCGATCGTGACGCCCTCGGGGCGCAGCAGGCACCACGCCAGGAGCATCTTGGCCCGGGCCCGCAGCCCGGGAGGGACCGGCCGGCCGAACAGGCTGATCCGATAGGGGCCGAGGACCTCGACGACCACCGGCCGCTCTCGACCCAACGGCGGCGCCGGCTCGGGCCACCGCTCGTCGGCTACCTCCTCGGCCAGCCCATCCGCGGCGGCGTGGTGAGGAGGGTCGCCGTCCTGCTCCGCTCGGCCGCTGCCGTCGGGCGCCTCGACCCCTGGCGGTTCGGCGTCGGCGCCCTCGCCGTCGTCCTCGGCTGCAGACAGCGCGCCGAGCAGCTCGACCGCCTCGTCGGCGCGCAGCCCGTGCAGCTGGGCACCGCTGAGCCGCTCGGCGAGGGCGGCCGGCTCGGCGTCGGCGACGGTCCGGCCCGCACCGAGGCGCAGCCGGCCCGTCGCGGCCGGGGTGTCGTCGAGGAACAGCACGCAGATGCCGAGCCGCCCGGCGTCGCCGAGGAGGCCCGACCACCGCCCGAGCGACTCGGCGGGAAGGTCGCAGACGACCACGAGGAGCAGCGGCAGGGGGTTCTCGGGGTTGTCGTGGCGGAAGCTTGCGGCGTCCTTGGCCCCCGCGGCCTCGAGGCGCCGGGTCCGGGCGATGCGCTCGACCTCGACCACCCTGGCCGCCTGGTCGGGGCCAAGGCACCGGATGGCGGCTGCGGCGGGGAGGCCGGGCACCAGGCGCTCGGCCGCAGCCAAGGAGAGGACGACCTCGGCGGCGCCGCGGCCGGCTCGGACCAACAGGCCGGCGAGGAGTGCCCGGACCACCTCGTCGGCGCCGGGGCCGTGCACGGCCACGCCCGAGAGCTCGGCCACCTCGACGTCGACGGCTGTGGCGTGGCGCACCCCAACCTCGAGGAGCCCCGGGTCGAGCCGCCGCTCGTCGTCGGCCACCGGGAACACCGCCAGCACCTCGGCGGCGTCGTCGCCCGGGGCGGTGCCATCCGATGCCCGGACGAGGTGCGCCAGGGTTGGGCGAGCCGGCTCGACGCGAAGGTCGCGGCCCGGGGCCGGTGGCCGGTAGCGGTAGGCGTGACGGCGGCGCAGCCGGCCGAGAGCCACCGTCGCAGCCACCCCGGCGGCGAACGAGCCAGCCACGACCGACCCCGACGGCAACCGGACCGGCGCCGGGGGCGCTGGCGTCCGGGGCGTCCCAGAGCCGTTGGTCCCAGCTGACGGCGCGCCCGGTGCGCTCCGGGCCGGCGCGGTTCGTGGCCCTAGCGGTGCGGTCGCCGACGGTCCCGGCGACGTCGCAGGCGACGGCGGGCCGGCGCTGCCCGGGAGGCGGCCAGGTGACGACGGGTCTGTCGTCGGGGGAGGGGTCGTCGGCACCGCCGGTGCCGGTTTCGGCGGAGAAGAAGCAGGCGAGGGCAGAAAAAGGGTCCAGCCCGGGTCGATCCAGTGGGGGTTGTCGAGGCTGACCCCGTCGGGTTGGGGCCGGCCCGCGTTCAGCTGGTAGATCTCCGACCAGCGCAGCGGGTCGCCGAGCACTCGCTCGGCGATGCCCCACAAGGTGTCGCCGCGTTGGACGACGTAGGGGGTGAGCGTCACCGCCGCCGGGCCGCCCGTCGAAGGGATCGGCGGGGTCATTGTCGGGTTGGACGACGTCGCTGTCCGGCTGGGCAACGTCGCGGCGACGGTCGCAACCGGCCGGCTGGCGGCGTCGGTGACGACGAGGGCGGCCACAGGACGCCCGGCGACCACCGCGCCGAGCGCGCTCCGGCTGCTTGCCGTGCCCGGCTGCACCGGACGCGGCGCGAGCGCGAGGCCGGCGACGACGACGGCAGCCACCAGGCGGCCCGTCAGGGGCTGGAAGATCCCGGCGACCGGCAAGCGCCGGGCACGTCGTCCACACAGCGCGCCGAGGACTTCGGCGGCGATGGAGGCGACGAGGCTCGCCCAGCAGATCCACACCACCACGGCCAGCGCGTCGATAAGGGCCTGGGCAGGGATGCCCTGGCGCTCAAGGGCCCGGCCGACCTGGGCCGCCGTGGGGACGTGGTGGGGCAACGGCCAGCCGATGAAGTGCCACAGCGCCCAGGGGATGCCACCAACGAGCACCGCCAGCGCGCACAGGGCGGCAAGGCCCCTGGCGACACGAAACACCCTGTACGGACCACTTTCGGTCACGGCGCTTGCTCCGCCGTGGCGCTCCCGGTGCCCGACACGCCGATCGAGTCGATCCCGACGATGGAAAGGATCTGGGTGGGCTGGGTGACCGACACGGTGACGGTGACCTGGTCGCCGGTGACGGTGACGGTGCCGGTGTGCCCGGAAGCGGCGAGGTAGCGCTCGGCGTCGGCGACAGCCGCTTGCGGGTTGAGGGTGATCTGGCCGGTCGTGCGGTAGAGGGGGATGTCGATCGCCTGCGCGCCGGCCCGGGCCGCCGCCTGGGCGTCGTCGATGGCCTGCACCTTGGCGGCCAGGGCGAGCCCGCCGTCCAAGACGAGCCCGGCCATGGCGAGCAGCGCCAGGGTGAAGATGACCACGAAGGCGGTCACCATCCCCGCCTCGTCGTCCCCGGATTGGGCCAGGCGGCTGCGCAGCCCGGCGGTCACGACGCCTGCCGGTAGGTGTCGACGACCGAGGTCGCGCTCGACGAGATCGACTCGGCGGGGGGAAGGCGAAGGCCGGTCAGGTCGGCGAGGTCGACGGTGCAGGTGACGGTGACAGTCACCTGGCCACCGGGGGCGAACGCCGCAATGTCGGTCGCGACGGTGAGGTGCGCGCAGGTGACGTGGTCCGAGCCGAGGGCGGCGGCAGCCGTCTGGGTCGCCATGGCGGTCGCGATGGCGGGGTCCCGAGCGATCGAGGCGGCCCGTGCGGCCTGGGCGGCGGCCCCGTCGACCTCGAGGCGCGCACCGGCGAGACGGCCGAGGGCGACGACGAACAGCAAGAGCAAGATGAGCAGCGGGGTGAGCAGCACCAGCTCGGTGGCCACCGCGCCGGACTCGTCGCCAGCGTGGCGGCGCGCGGGTGTGCTGCTGGCGCTCATGGGCCTTGTCCGGGAGAGGTGCGCTCCTCGCTCGGCCCCGAGGCGACGGCCCGGACCGGCAGGGCGAACAGCCCGACGACGCTCACGGCCCGGCCGGTCACGATCACCGTCGTGGTCGCCGTCGTCTTGGTGGCGCTGACCGTGGGGGCGGCGAGCACCCCGGTGCCGACTTGGGCGAGCACCGCTTGGCTCTCCGCTCGGCCGGCGGCTGCGGTCTCGCCCTGGAGGCGGCCGACCGAGAGGCCTTGCTGGGCGGCCGCCTCGGCGACATGGGTGGCGTGCTGCCAGAGGGCGAACTGGATCACCCCCATGACCAGCAGCAGCAACAGCGGCGTGGCGATGACCAGCTCGGCCGCGACCGCCCCCCGCTCGTCGCGGACCCCGGCGCGCCAACGCGGTCGGCGGCGTCGTCCCAGACCGGCCGAATGCAGCGGAGGTGCTGAGCGCGGCGGTGCCATGGAGCTTGCGGTGGCGGTAGCTACTCCATTCGCCATCTCGCCGGTCCGTTCGCCACGCGCTCGCCAAATAGACGGCCCATTCGCCATCTTCTCGACCTTCCTCCACCACCACCAGCAGCAGCAGCAGTTGTAGTGAATCCCGCGAACGTGTCGGTTCTGGCAGGCTTCTTGTTGGTCCGGTCCTGGGAGAACATCGTCCGGCTCCTTTCCCCGTCGCCATCGAAAGACCATCAACTTGTCGGTTTCCTCGGTCATGGTCGGGACTTCTCGTGTGGCTGACGTGAGTAGGACGTGGTCGCATACCGGCGGGTGTGGTTCTGGAGCGAGTCGCGAAGCGGCTGGTCAACGCCATGCCCTGCGTCCACGCGTGGGTGCTCGGATCGAGCGAGGGGTGACAGGAAGCGGGCCGCAACCGACACGAACCCGGCCCGGCCCGACACGCCACCGACAAGAAGACGGCCCAACCGACACGAATTCGGCCTCCCTACAGCAGCAGTCATGGCCGGGGTGCTCAGGGGCCGGTGGTGATCGAGTTGGCCTTGGCGATGACCTTGGCCACGATTATCCCGACCGCGGTCAACGCCAGCGCGGCGAGCAGCGCGGTGACGATCACGGCTTCGGTCGAGTAGCCGGCGTCGGGTTCTGCTCGCAGCGCTTGCCAACGCGCCGCGAGGGTGTTGAAGAGGTGGCGGAGGAGGATCAGCTCGGGGAGCACGGCGCGTGTCCTTTCTCGTGTTGGGTCATGTCATGGGCCTTCCTTTCTCTGGCTGACGAGGGTGTCGGAATTCATGAACCCCATCGCTTCTGTTGGAACACCCTTCGGTTCGTCTGCCGCGATTTCGCGACGACTCTCCGTTCGGCCTGGTGGTCAGCGACTTCGGGGCGTGTCCACGGCCCCTGCGTTTCTGACGGTTGGTCACGCTGGCTGAAGCTTTTGTGATAGGCATGACCGATGGTTGATCTGAGCGAACCGACGTTCTCGTGACGCTCGCCGCGGTCCGTTCGATCGACTCCGGCCGGCGAGGGCGTTCGGAGGCGGAGCTCGACGACTTCGAGCAGGAGCTGGTCGACCAGTACGCGCTTGCCGGTGCCGGGTCGGGCATGACCGACGGCTCGATCGCAAGTGAACGCTTCGCGATCGTGGCGTTTGCCCGGTTCATGGGCCAGCGCATCTGGACGGCAACGGCCGACGACGCGGACCGGTTCTTGACCCATCAGCGCAAGACGCTCGGACTCGCGAGAAGCACCGTGAAGGGCCACGCCGGGGCGATCGGTCGCTTCTTCGACTTCCTCATCGTCCGCTATCAAGGCGACATCCTCGCCATCGACGGCCACGTCGTCGTCCAGCCGATCGACGAGTTCAACCGCCCGAGACGCGTGCACCTCACCGGCGTCGAGCGCATCCCGCCCCGCGATGAGGAGGTGGACGCCTTCTTCGAGGTGTGGGCTGCGTGGTTGCCCTCTGCCCGCAAGTACCTCCCAGCGGCGCGGGACTACATGGCAGCGTCGTTGTGGCGGCGGGCAGGGCTGCGCATAAGCGAGACCGTCATGCTCGACATCCGCGACTGGCGGCCGGACCTCGGCGAACACGGCAAGCTCCACATCCGTTTCGGCAAGGGGAGCATGGGTCGTGGGCCGAAGGTCCGTCTCGTGCCGGCGATCAATTCCGTCGACTCGTTGATGGAGTGGTGGTTCACCGACGTGCGCCATCAGTTCGGCGACGACTACCGCGATCCCGACGCGCCATTGCTGCCGAGTGAGCGGCGCAACCGGCAGACCGATGCCTGCTTTCGTGTCGGCCACGACGCGCTGCGCTCCGGGCTGGCTATCGCGGTCGGCACGTGGCTGCCCGATTGGAACGGCCGTCTCAGCCCGCACGTGCTTCGGCACTACTGCGCGTCGTCGCTCTACATGCAAGGCATGAGCCTGAAGGCCATCCAAGACCTCTTGGGCCACGAGTGGCTGTCCACCACGACGAGCTACATCCACGTGCACGACACGCACATCGAAGATGCGTGGGCGAAGGCCAACGACCGGGTCGCCGAACGGCTGACCGACGAGGCGAGGTGACGAGATGAGATGGAACCTGCGGATGGCCGCTGCCGAGCGAGGCATCTGGAAGAGCTCCGAGCTGCGACGCAAGTTCGCGGATGCCGGCCTTGAGATCAGCGCCGGGAAGATGTCGACGCTCTGGACCCAGACGCCCAACAGCCTCCGACTCGAAGAACTCGACGTCATCTGTACGGTCCTCGACTGCACCCCCTTGGACCTGCTCATCCCCGAGCCGGACAAGGTCGCAGCGCGACGACCGAAGAAGGCCGAGTCGTCGTCGCCGGGAGTCGCGCAGATCACGCCCCGTCTCGGGCGCAATCGGACCAAGCCGCCCGCGTGACCCGCGTCCGGCTCTGTGCCGGCTGCGGCGTCAACCCCATTGCCTACATCGGTCGCGAGTACTGCTACGGGTGCGTACCTCGCGTCTGGAAGCGACCGGCCAGGTGCAAGCGCTGCGGCTCGGAGAAGGACTACTTCACGAACGGGCTCTGCCGCCGCTGCCACCGCCAAGGACCGCTGCGCACGAGTTGCGTCGACTGCTTCGCGTGGCCGGTGACGCGCCACCACAAGTGGCTCTGTGAGGCATGCCGAGCTTGGCACGTGCGCTTCGGCGAGTCGACCGCCGAGTGCGGGTGCTGCCGGCGATCCCTCGTCCTCCACCGCGAGGGCTACTGCCGGCTCTGTTGGCTGCAGGCTCGCGACGTCCGCCTTCCCCACCAGAAGCGCGACGTGCTCGGCGCGAACCGCAATGGACAACAGCTGTGGTTTGCCGACATGTTCCGTCAACGGCGTTGGGCATCGTCTGCGACCGTCACCTCGACCGTCGAGGCCGCGTGGCCCGTCGGCTTCCCGCTCAGGCACCGCCAGCTCGTCCTGTTCGAGACCCCACGGGTCCTCGACCCAGCTCGTTCCTATGACGTGGCGTCGTCGCCCGTGCCCGAGCTCGCGAGAGCCCTCGATTCCATCGTCGACGAGCACGGTGAGGCGCACGGCTGGAAGAGGCACATGCGCGTCATGGCCTACCGCGCGATCCACGCGATGCTCGCCGTCCAGGACACGCCGGGGGCGCCGATCCGGGCGAGCGAGCTCGCCGTTCTCTCCCAGTTGCCGAACACCACGATCCAGCCCGTCCTCGAAGTGCTCCTCGCCGCAGGGATGCTCGAAGACGACCGGCCGGCGCCGCTCGAGGTCTGGTTCGAGCGCCGCGTCCTCGATCTCCCCGATTCGATGCGGACGGAGGTCCGAGAGTGGTTCCACGCGCTCCGCGACGGCAGCGAGGCCGCGCCGCGCACGCGGCCACGCAGCATCGGGACCGTGTATCGCCGGATCTTCACCGTCACCGCAGCGCTCGAAGCGTGGGGTGCGGCCGGCCACCAGTCGCTTCGCGAAATCACCCGCGAGGACATCGTCGACGCGCTCCCGAACGACCCCGACCAACGGCGACGAACGCTCGAGAGCCTGCGCAGCCTCTTCCGCTTCTTGAAAGGGCGGCGACTCGTCTTCGCCAACCCCACCGCCCGGATGCGCTCGCCGCGGCCCCAGGACAGCTACCCGATGCCCGTCGATCCAAAGATCCTGCGGGACGCCCTCAACAGTGCGGACCCGGCCAAAGCCGCGCTCGCCGGACTCGTCGTCTTCCACGCGCTGCGTAGCGGCGAACTGCGCGCCCTCCTGCTCAGTGACATCGTGGACGGCCGGCTCGCGCTCAACGGGCGGACGATCCTGCTCGCGGCACCCGTGCGCGAACTGCTTGCAGCCTGGCTCGACGAACGCGCCCGTCGCTTTCCGGACACGATCAACGCGCACCTGTTCGTCAGCCAATACACCGCAGTTCGCCTCGGGCCGGTGAGCGGTTCGTGGATCAGCACGACCCACGCGCTCCCCGTCCAAGCGATCCGTGAGGACCGCATCCTCCACGAGGCGCTCATCGGGGGTGACGTCCGATTGCTCGGCGATCTGTTCGGCCTCAGCGTCGGCGGCGCGGAGCGTTACACGCGCATCTTCGAAAACGACAAACGATTCAGTTCGTGAACCCAAGTGGTGAGTTACCATGTTTTCCATAGACGACCCCTTCGGTTCGTCGCTCTTGGGGCTTCGGAAGCCGGGAACTGAAGCACTACTCACAGGCCATGGAGCACCCGTTCGACGGCGGGGAACCCCAAGAAGAACAAGAACCCGGCGAAGAGGAGGACGACGGGGAGGCTCATGCGCTCGGTGGCCGCCTGGTCGGCGGTCTCGGCCTCGGCGAGGGCGTGGGTGCGAAGCGAGGTGGCCTTGGCGGCCAGGCTGGCGCGGACCTTGGCGCCCTCGGTGCCCGCCAGGGCGACGCTGGCGGCGAGCTCGGACAGCTCGGTCACGCCGAGCTCGGTGCCGAGGCGTCCGAGGGCGGCCCAGGGGGTCTCACGGGCGAGGCGGGCCTGGTCGAGCGCCCGGCGCAGCGCGGCGAACGCCCACCCCTCGCCGACGCCGGCCGCGTCGGCGAGCGCGGTCTCGACGCCGCCGCCGGCCAGGGCGATGACGACCAAGTCGAGGAAGGAGCTGAGCGCGTGGCGGAAGTCCCGGCGCCTGCGGGTGGCCTCGGCGTGGACGCCGAGGTCGGGGACGAAGAACCCGGCGACCATCAACACGAGCGCCCCCCACACCGGCACCGCCACCGGAAGGCCGCCGCCGCCGAGAGCGAGCAGCGCCGCGACGACCGGGGCGAAGAGGAGGCCGACGAGGCCGAGCGCGATCTTCTCGGCCAGGTGGCGCTCGGGTTGGCGTCCCAAGACGGCGAGGTCCCGGCGCAGCGCGGTGGGCACCAGCCAGCCGGCCCCGGCTCGGGTGAGGGCACCGGCGGCTGGTCGCCCGAGGCGTGCCGCGAACCCGCCCGGGTCGTCCTCGCCGAGGACGGCGGTGGGTTGAGGCAGGCGGCGGAGCTGGGCGAGGGCGGCGGCCAGTGAGGGGCGCGGAGGGAACAGGCCGCGCACGACCAACCACAGGCCGCCACCGGCGCCCGCGCCCTCCAGCAGCGCCGCGATCACCGCCGTACCCTCGACGGGGCCTCGGGGATCCCGAGCTTGGCGGAATCGGCGATGATCCGCTCGGTGGTGGCGGGCCGGGTCATGCGGCCGAGCCACACGAACGCTGCGGCGAACATGGTCCCGACGGCCAGGAGGACGAGCTGGCCGAGCGCGCTGTCGTAGGGGGCGAGGTAGCCGCGGTTCAACACGGCGAGGCCGAGCACCAAGGCGCCCGTGGCGCCGACGATGACCCGCACCGAGGTACGGGTGCGGGCCCGGCCGGCCTCGACCCGAAGGCGCATGGTGGCCTGGTCCCTCGCGGCCTGGGCGAGGGTGCCGAGCAGCTCGCCCAATCGCTGGGCCTGGTGGCCGGCGGCGAGCACCAAGGCAGCGACCACCAGGTCACACGTCGGGTCGGCGACGTCGTCGGCGAAGGCCCGAAGGGCGGGGGCGAGCCGTTCGCCTTCGAGGCGCACCCCCAGGGTCACCACCTCGGCCCGTATCGGAAGCGGCGCCAGCGGGGCCGTCGCGATGATCGCCTGCTCCAGGCCGGCCGAGCCGGCCATGGTGTCTCGGAGCATCTCCGCCCACCCCGCCACCGCCTCGATGCGCCCCACGGCGCCCTGTCTGGCCCGGGTGCCGCCCAGAAGGCCCGGTGCGCCCCACCCGGCCAGGGCGGCCGACACGGCGCCCACGGGCCACCGGGTGGCAGCCCCGACCACCACCGCGCCGCCGACAGCCAAACCGACGCGGAGGTTCGCCCGCTCGACGCCCCGCCACCGGGTCGACCGCGACGGGCGGGGGCGGTCGGTGCCCCGCCAGCCTGCCCACAGGAGTACCAGCCCGAGGCCGACGCCCACACCGAGCATGGCGGCAAGTGCGGGGGTCACTGCTCCCACCAGCCCTGGGGGCGATCCAGCAGACCGGGGTCGAAGCCGACGGCGGCGATCTGGTCCAACGTGTCGTTGCGCAGCGGGGCGCCGGGGACCGCCCGGCCGTCTGGGCCGGGTCGGAACACCTCGTTGGAGACCACCATCGGGCCCTCGGCGTCGACGACCTCGCGCACCGAGTCGACGAAACGCCGCTCGCCGTCTTGGGCGAGGTGGATGACGAAGTGCACGGCGTTGGCCACCAACAGGTTGGTCGCCTCGAGCGGGAGACGCTCGGGGGCCTGCACGGCGTAGGTGGCGAGCTTGGAGAACGCCCCCTTCGACGACGAGGCATGCAGGGTGGCCATCGAGCCGTCGGTGCCCTGGGACATGGCGTTCAACAGGGCCAGGACCTCCTCGCCCCGGGCCTCGCCGACGATGACCCGGTCCGGGGACATCCGAAGCGCCCAGCGGACCAGCTCGGCCAGGGAGACCCCGCCCTCGCCCTCCAAGTTGGGTTCGCGGGCTTCCAAGGCGACGACGTCAGGGTGCAGGTCGGGGAAGCGGTCAAGGCCCAGCTCCAAGGAGTCCTCGATCGTGATCAGCCGCTCAGACGGTGCGATGTCGGCCGCCATCGCCCGCAGCAGCGTCGTCTTGCCCGCCCCCGTCCCCCCGCAGATGACGCACGACTTCTTCGCCGCCATCACGGCCCGGAAGAACTCGCGCAGGGAAAGGTCCAAGGTGCCCATGGCCACCAGGTCGTCGGGGGTGACCCGCAGGTAGCGGTGGCGCCGGACCGACAGGCATGGCCGGGCCGCCACCGCCATGAGCGCGAACAGCCGGGAGCCGTCGGGCAGCTGCAAGGACAGGCGTGGCGAGCCCCGGTCGAAGCGGCGCTCGCCGATGCCGACCCGTGCCGCCGCGGTGCGCAGCATCTCCTCCAGCTCGGCATCTGTGGAGGCGATCGGCTCGACCCGCTCCCGGCGCCCGTCGGCGTAGCGGACCCACACCTGGTCGGCCCCGTTCGCGTTGATGTTCTCGATGGCGGGGTCGTCCAGGAGTCGCTGCAGGCGGTTGAGGCGGAACAGGGCGTCGAAGACCGCCCGGGACAGCTCGTCCTCCTCGGATGCCGAGAGCACCGCCTCGCTGGCGCGGAGCGCGTCGGTCGCCCGGCGTTCCAGCGCCTCGGCGATCAGCTGGCGGCCGAGGGCCTGCTCGTCTGCCGCCCCAAGCGGCGGGCGCCCTGCCCCGGCGAGGGCCCGCTCCCGCTCGGACAGCGCGGCGAGGACCTCGGCGCGCAGACCGCCGACGAGAGCGGCATCGGCGCTCACTGCGTCGCCCCGTTCGACGCGCTCGCGTTGGTCGACGCCACGGCCGGCTCGGCCCGCCACGGCGTGTGCATCCGACGCCCGAGGCGCGCCCCGACCCTCGCCGAGCTCGACGCTGCCCCGGCCACCGGCTCGCCGGTAGCACCGGCAGCAAGGTGCTCGGCCAGGGTGCGCACCGCCCGGGTGAGCGGCGCCATCCGGAGCCGGCGGGCCGACGCCGGGACGCTCACCAGCGCCTCGGCTGCGGCGGGGTCCCACGCCAGGCGCGCCGCCACCTCGACGCCGAGCGCCTCGGCGATCTCGGCGTCGGGGTAGGGGCCGTCGCCGACCGCCACCAGCGCCACGGGCACCTGGGCGAGCGGGCGGGCCTCCAGCCACGTGGCCGCCGTGTGGAGATCGGCCAGGCGTGGTCGCACCGCCACCACCAGCCGGTCGGCCCCGGCCACGACCGCCAGGGCCGGCGACCCCGGATCGAGCCGCCCGCAGTCGACCACCACATCCGCGTCCAGCTCTCCCAGGCGGCCGAGCAACCTCTCGGCCATGGCGAGCGTGGCCCGGGACTGCTCGGCCGAGGCCGGCGCCACCACCACGGCCGCTCCGCCGGGCAGCGCCTGGCAGTGGTCGAAGACCATCTCGGGGCTCCCGCCGTGGCGGGCCGCGGCGGCGAGCGAGACCAGGCTCGGCTCGGGCGGCCAGCCCGACGCCCCAGCCAGGGTCCCACCCGCCGGGTCGGCCTCCACCAACACCAGCCTGCGGCTGCTGGGCCAGGTGGCTGCCAGCCCGAGGGCCAGCGTCGACGCCCCGCACGAGCGCACCGACCCGACCGCCACGACGCTCACCCGCCGATCCCCTCTTGGACCAGGGCCACCTCGCCCGCCGCGGCCAACGAGGCCACCTCGGCGGCGTCGGAGCGGGCCACCCCGAGCGACACCACCGCAGGGCTCCCCGAAGTGGCCGACGGCCCCTGGACCGCCAGCACCGTCGCCGGGAGCGGGCGCTGGCCTGTCGAGCCGGCCGAACCGGCCGCCGGCGAGGCGCCGGAGCCGGAGGCGACCGGGACGACCTGCACCTTGTCCCCCGGGGCGAGATCAGGCGGGTAGGCACCAGACTTCAAGGCCACGGCCACCACATCCGACCCGGCGCCCACCCCGGCCCCGGCACCCACCTCGGCGCGGGTGAGCACCGAGCCCAAGGCGAGCGGGACGGCCGCCGGCTGGCCCACCACCGCCTGCTCCTGGCCGGCCCGCACGCTCGCCACCCCGCCCGGGGCAGACAGCCTCACCGCCCGCAGGTCACCGGCGGTGAGCACCTGGCCGGCGGCCACCGGTTGGGCCACCACCAGCACCTCCTCACCGTGTCCGAGACGGACCGAGCCCTCCGCGAACGCCAGCGCACAGCCGACCACAAGCAGCACCCCCACCACGACCAGCGGCAACTGGCGCCGCCGCCGCCCCGCCCAGGTTCGCTCGCCGCCCGGGCGGGCGGCACCGGGCGCCGTCTGGCCGTTGCTTCGCGAAGGTGCCGTCGTCGTCGCCAATGGATCCTCCTCAGCCGCCTCCCCCGCTCGGGGTGTTGATCGCCTCCGACTCGACGACCCGTACGTTCACGCCGGCCGCCGGACCGCTCTGGGCACCGAGGTTTCCCCCGCCCGGCGCCCCGGTCGCCGTCCAGGTGACCGACCAGTAGATGGTGGCGGTCACCTGGTAGCTGCCAGGGGCCGCCCAGGTGTAGGAGCAGTCCGTCGTGGCGTTCGGGTCGTTCGGGTCGTACGGGGTGCCCGGGCCGGCACAGGTGACGCTGGCGCCGTCGCCCATGTCCCAGATCACCTTCGACGGCGTCGCCGTCGCCGTGGTGGTCACCGGGCCGGCCGAGGCCGACGCCGTCACCGCCTTCCACGCTGCGGGGTCGATCCACAGCCACGTCGCCACCCCCACCAGCTGCGGATCCCCCGTCGGCGGCGCCATCTCGATCGTCGGCGACCCCAAACCCAGCCGGCGCACCGCCTGGACGGCCACCACCACCGGGCTCACCTGCGCGACGGCCGCCACCGGCTGGGCGCCGGTCACCCAGAACGGCGGCATCGGGTCGATCACCCCGGGCCCCGCGCACACCGGGAACACCCACTGGCCCGGCTGGGGCCCGCCGACCCCGATCATGGCCGTCGCTTGAGGCCCGCCCGCGCTGTAGGAACAGCCGTAGGGCTGGTTCGGGTTCGCCTTGCCCGGCGGCGGGTCCCCCTGGGCGGCCCTGGCCCAATGCGAGGCAGAAGGCGGCGTCCAGGTCGTGACACCGGCCTCGACGGTGAGCGTCCCGCCCGAGGCCTCGGCAGCCCCATTCGTGCTCGAGTAGGCGCCCGACCCGTCGCCCGCCCACGCCCGGGGCGCGCCGAGCACGACGAAGCCGCCAGCGGTGACCACCCCGCAGAGCACCGCCGTCACGACCCGGGGGCGCACTTTCCCTCCGTCACCGACTGCTGGGACACCTTCCAGGTCCCCGCGGTCAACACCAGGGTGGCACTAACGCCGTCGTGCTCGGGCGGCGTCACCGGCGGCACCGGCTGGCCGGTGCTCTTGTAGACCAGCTCGGAGCTGCTGAAGGTGCAGTCGACCACCGTCGCCGTCGACGAAGAGACCGTCACCACCTTCGGGTACAGATCCACCGGGCCACGCCCGACGATCCCCTGGCGCTGGTACGCGTACAGGTTCGCCTTCACCCGCTGCAACAGCGGGTCGACCATCGTCGCCGCCAAAGCCGGGTCCCCGGCGTTGGCGTCGGCCAACGCCCCCTCGTAGGCCGACCAACCCGCCCGATACGCAGCGAGGACCGCAGCTGACCCGCCCGACCGGCTCGACGACGTGCTCGTAGAGGCCGTCGAGTGCCCGCGGGTGGTCGTCGACGGACCCGGCGCGCCGGTGGTGGCGCCTCCTCCGCACGCCGACAGGACAACGGCGGCGATCGCCACCATCGCACCGGCCCACGCCAGCCGGGCCTGCCGCGGCGCCATATGGCGCTCACCAACCAGAGCGAGGACTTGCCGAGCAACCCTGTCCATGGCTACCCACCAGATGCTGAACGGCCTCCGGTGACACCCTCCCTTGCCTATGCCGCCAGCGAGCTGGCGGGACCATTCATGGTTGGCATGGCGCAGGGCGGATCGGCGAGCCTCACCGCAGCGAGACGCCTGCAGACTGGATGCTAGGGAGGATCGAGATCGGGGTCCACGAGGAGCCTGGTGCCATTTCACCTGGTAGTAAACGAACCAGCCATCGGGTATGTCCAAGGCATGGGGAAGAGACCTGATCCCGAAGCCGCCCGCAGAGCCGAGCTCGGCGCCTTTCTCCGAGCCCAGCGAGCGAAGCTCCAGCCCGAAGACGTCGGGCTCAGCCCGACGTCCGGGCGCCGCAACACGCCGGGGCTTCGCCGCGAGGAAGTGGCGCACCTCTCCGGGGTGGGCCTCACCTGGTACACCTGGCTCGAGCAGGGGAGGCCCATCACGACGAGCGCCCCGGTGATGGACGCGCTCGCCGGAGCCCTGCGCCTCGATCGTGAAGCCCACGGACACCTGCGCTGCCTCGCCAGCCTGCCCGTGCCCGAGCTCGAGCAGGTCCCCGATGGCGCGGACGGTGAGTTCGCTCGCCTCCTCGACACCCTCCTGCCGGCGCCGGCTTGCATCGTCGGACCGAGATTCGACTTCGTTGCGTGGAACGAGACCTTCACCAGGATCTGGCGGCCCGACCGTCTGCCAGCAGGTCGGTGCAACGCCGTGTGGATGGCGTTCTGCGAGCCCGAGCATCGCCGGACGTGGGTGAACTGGGAACAGCGCAGCCACAACCTGCTCGCCGAGCTCCGGGCGACCGCCGGTCAGCACGCCGGCGACCCGGGCTTCGCCGAGCTCGTCGGCGCCCTCGAACACAACAGCAGCGAGTTTCGAGCGTGGTGGGCCAGCTACGAGGTGCGCCAGTCGATCGCGGGCCCGCTCCGTGTCCGCACCGCACAAGTGGGCATTATCAGCTTCGACGTCGTCGACCTGCGGATCTGCACCCGCCCGGCTCTGCGACTCTCGATCCACACCCCTGCGAGACCAGCCGACGGGCGAAAGCTCAACCTCCTTGTCTCCTCGCCGCTCGCTCCTCCTTCACGTGCCTCGCTGCGCCGAGCTACCAGTAGCTGATCCACCTCGCGCCTACTGCGGTGCGGGGCCCGGGTGGAGCACGAGGCGTCGGTAGGTGACGGAAGCCGGCCGCGGCAGATTGCCACCCCATTGGTACGGGACCACGGTTGCGCTGGGACAACGGACGCCTCACGGCTTCCTGAGATTTTCCTAGCCAGCACCAGATAAACTGGCCCCAGGTCCCGTCTCCGGTACGGGCCACGCAGGAGGTGACTGGCATGGCACTCCAACCTTCACCCTCATCGCCTCTGGACGTGGACGACGACGAGCTGGCCGAGTGGCGGGACTCGGTGGACGCCGTGGTGGCGGCCCACGGCCCGGAGGGAGCGACCCGAGTGCTCGGGGCGGCGTCGGCACGAGCCCGGGCCCTCGGCTTGACGGCGCCCGGGATGCCGCTCACCGACTACGTGAACACGATCCCGCCGACGGCAGAGCCCGCCTTCCCCGGCGACGAGGCGCTCGAAGCCCGCATCCGCCACTACGTCCGGTGGAACGCAGCGGTGATGGTGGCGCGGGCGAACCGACGGGCCGACGGCATCGGCGGCCACCTCGCCACCTATGCGTCGGCGGCCACCCTCTACGAGGTCGGCTTCAACCACTTCTTCCAAGGAGCCGACACCGGGCCCGGCGACCAGGTGTACTTCCAGGGCCACGCTGCCCCGGGGATCTACGCCCGGGCCTACCTCGAGGGGCGTCTCGGCGAGGCGGACCTCGACGGGTTCCGCCGGGAGGTGGGCGGCGGGCTACCGAGCTACCCGCACCCGCGCCGCAGCGACTTCTGGCAGTTCCCGACGGTGTCGATGGGCCTCGGCCCCTTGATGGCCGCCTACCAGGCCCGCTTCAACCGCTACCTGACCGACCGGGGGATTGCGGACGTCTCGGGGTCCCGAGTGTGGTGCTTCGTCGGCGACGGCGAGATGGACGAGCCCGAGTCGTTGGCCGCGGTCGCCGTGGCGGGCAGGGAGAAGCTGGGGAACCTGGTGTTCGTCGTCAACTGCAACCTCCAGCGCCTCGACGGGCCGGTCCGGGGCAACGGCAAGGTCGTCCAAGAGCTCGAAGGGCTCTTTGCCGGCGCGGGGTGGAACGTGGTGAAGGTGGTCTGGGCCCGCGAGTGGGACCCGCTCCTCGCCGCCGACGGCGATGGTGTGCTCCTCGACAAGATGAACACGACGCTGGACGGCGAGTACCAGAAGTACCGGGTGGAGACCGGCGCCTACGTCCGCGAGCACTTCTTCGGCCCCGACCCGCGCTTGGCCGCCCTGGTCACCGATCTCTCCGACGACGACCTGCGCCGGCTGCGGCGCGGTGGACATGACCCGGCGAAGGTCTATGCCGCCTACCGGGCCGCCGTCGAGCACACCGCCGGGCCCACGGTCGTGCTGGCGAAGACGGTCAAGGGCTGGGCGCTCGGGCCCGACGTCGAGGCCCGAAACGCCACCCACCAGATCAAGAAGCTGACCGAGGCCGAGCTGCGGACCTTGCGGGACCGCTTGGAGCTGCCGATCTCCGATCGTGCCCTCGCCGACGATCTTCCGCCCTATGCCCATCCGGGCTTTGACTCCGAGGAGCACCGCTACCTCGCAGAGCGCCGTCGCGCCCTCGGCGGGCCGCTCCCGGCCCGCCGGTGGACCAAGGGGACGCTCGCCGCGCCCGACGACAAGGTCTATGGGGAGTTGTTGGCCGGCACTGGCGCCAAGGTGGCGGCCTCGACGACGGGCGCGTTCACCCGGCTGCTGCGGGCGCTGCTTCGCGATCCGCACGTCGGGCGGCAGGTGGTGCCGATCGTGCCCGACGAGGCGAGGACCTTCGGGATCGACGGCCTGTTCCGGGAGGTTGGCATCTACCAGCCCGGTGGCCAGCGCTACGAGCCGGTCGACGCCGGCCTGCTGCTCTCCTACCACGAGGCCCCCGATGGCCAGATCCTGGAGGAGGGCATCACCGAGGCCGGCGCCATGGCGTCGACGCTCGCGGCGGGCACCTCCTACGCCACGCTCGGCGAATCGACGGTGCCGTTCTTCGTCCACTACTCGATGTTCGGCTTCCACCGGGCCGCCGACCTGCTGTGGGCCTTCGGCGACGCCCGCGGTCGGGGCTTCGTGCTGGCTGCCACCGCGGGGAGGACGACCCTTCAGGGCGAGGGCCTCCAGCACTGCGACGGCCAGAGCCTGCTCTACGCGTCGGCGCACCCGTCGTGCCGGGCGTACGACCCGGCGTTCGCCTACGAGGTGGCGGTCATCGTGCGGGCCGGGATGGCCGCAATGTACGGCTCCGACCCCGAGGACGTCTTCTACTATCTCACCCTCTACAACGAGAGCTACCCGATGCCGGCCATGCCCGACGGTGTCGAGGAGGGGATCGTGGCCGGTCTCTACCGGTACGCGACCGCCCCCGAGACCGGTGGGCCCCGGGCCCGCATCCTCGGCAGCGGCCCGGCGGTGTTGACCGCGCTCGACGCCCGGCGGCTCCTCGCCGAGCGCTACGGCGTGGCCGCCGAGGTGTGGAGCGCGACGAGCTACAAGGCGCTGCGCGAGGACGCCCTCTCGGCCGAGCGCTGGAACCGGCTCCACCCCGCCGAGCCGGCGCGGGTCGCCTACGTGACGAGGTCGCTCGCCGGTCCCTCGCCCGTGGTCGCCGTCACCGACTTCACGAGCCTGGTGCCGGACCAGGTGGCCCGCTGGGTGGCCGCCCCCTACGTCGTGCTCGGCACCGACGGCTTCGGCCTCTCCGACACCCGAGCGGCGCTTCGCCGGCACTTCGAGGTCGACGCCGCCCATGTGACGCTCGCGGTCCTCGAAGCCCTGGCCCGCTCGGGGGCACTCGGCCCGTCCACGGTGGCGAAGGCGGTGAGCGACCTCGACATCGACGCCGAAGCTGCGGACCCGCTCTTCGTGTGACGAGCTGGCGAGCCGCCGATGGCAACGAGGATTCGTTTTTCTAGTATGCAGAGGCTAAACTGATCGCAGGGCGATGGTAGTGGTGATCACAAACTTGGAGGAGGTCACATGGCGCGAGAGGAGACGACCGGATCCGCCCCGTCGGGACACGAGCACCCGGTGAAGGTCGATGAGGGCATGCGCCGTTGGTACGAGTCGTGCCCGTGCTGCATGAGCACGGCCTACCCCGACATCAAGCGGGCCCTCGACGAAGAGCGTTGGGCCTCGGCCTGACCACGAGGGAGCGTGCGCCGTCGTGGCCGGTGGTGACCTGAGGTGAGCATATGAGCGGCACCGAGCGGGACGCTGGCGTGCCCAATGCTGCCGAGCGGTTGCACGGGGTGGGCCAGAGCATCTGGCTCGACAGCATCAACCGGGTGATGATCGCCTCGGGCACCCTGGCTCGCTATGTCGAGGAGTTGGCGGTGACCGGCCTCACCTCGAACCCCACCATCTTGGGCCACGCGATGACGGCGAGCCACGACTACGACGTGTCGCTGCGGCGCCGGATCGGCGAGGGCGTCACTGACCCGCAGGATCTCGTGTACGCCGTCGCCCTCGAGGACCTTGGTGCAGCGGCTTCGCTGTTCCGGCCGGCCTGGGAGGAGACCTCGGGCGTCGACGGGTACGTGTCGGTCGAGGTCCCGCCCGATCTCGCCTACGACGCGCCGGCCACCGCCGCGCTCGCCCGGCGCCTCCATGACCAGGCCGGCTTCTCGAACCTGCTCGTCAAGATCCCCGGCACCCCCCAGGGGCTGACGGCGATGGAAGAGACGGTCACTGCCGGCATCGGGGTCAACGTGACGCTGCTCTTCTCCGACGCCCAGTATCTCCAGACCGCCGAGGCGTACCTGCGGGCGCTGGAACGCCGCCGCGCCGCCGGGCGGGACCTCGACGTGCCGTCGGTGGCGTCGGTGTTCGTGTCCCGCTGGGACAAGGCCGCCGACCCGTTGTTGCCCTCCCACTTGCACTCCACGCTCGGGCTGGCCATGGCGAAGAAGGCTTACGCCTCCTACCGCAACCTGCTCTCGGGGAAACGGTGGGCCAACCTGGCGGCGGCCGGGGCGCGTCCCCAGCGGCTGCTGTGGGCCTCCACCTCGGCGAAGGACCCCGGCCTGCCCGCCGACCACTACGTCGCCAACCTGGTGGCCCCCGGCACGGTCGATACCGTCCCGGAGAAGACGCTGCTCGCCTTCGCGGACCACGGAAGCTTCACCGGCCTCCTCGACGCTGACGACGCCGGCGCAGGGGCACAGGTCGCGGCGGTCGCGGCCGAAGGCGTGGACGTCGACGCGCTCGCCGAGTCGCTGCAGCGCCAAGGGGCGAAGACGTTCAGCGCGGACTGGGCGGCGCTCGTCGAGGCGGTCGGCGCCGCGGTCGCAGGGATGTAGGGCCGTGGCCGGCCAGCCCCGTGCTGACGGTCGCCCGTGGTGGCGCCGCTCTTCCTCGCGGATCGGCTTCAGCGAGGCGGTGCCGCGGCGCTCGGACCGTCGGGACCTACGCCGCCAGCTTCGGACGGTGGCCCGTGCCACCCGCACGGAGCGCAAGCGCCGGGTGACCGCAGGGCTCTCAGCTCTGGCGAGCCGCCGAGTCCGTATCGCTTCGGTGAGGCCAGGCGTGCTCGGAGACGAGGTCATCGAGTTCGCCGACGGCACCCGTATCTGGCTCGACGTGCGCGACGGCACCACCGCGCTGCGGCGGTTGGCCGCCCGGTCCTCCAGCCAGCACCTCTACCTCGGCCAGGTGGACGTGTGCTTCGGGTGCTGCTGGTACCAGTTGCACTTCTCGGGCGACAGTCTCTCGGGGGCAGGGGAGATCACCCCGACGGTCCTCGTCAGGGTGAAGCAGTACGAGTCGAACACGACGTGGGTCCGGCGGGCTGCGAGCTCAAGGTGGCATCGCACGCCGCGCGAGCAGCGCCATGGTTGACGACGATCGCCGGAGAGCCGGCCGCTGGCTCCACGTGGGCCGTGGGGCGCTGCTGCCGCGGCCGACGGTCCCCGATGCCCGCCGCGATCATTGTTCTGGTGTACACTAGAAGATCGACTTGGGAAGGCGCGAGATGGTGGAAGACGAGCTGCAGCAAGAGGCCCGGGCACTCGGTGACCCGACGCGTCACCGCCTGTTCCGCTACGTCGCCGAGGCGTCCCGACCGGTGGGCGTGGCGGAGCTGACCGACTTCGTCCAGCTGAACCATAACGCGGTGCGCCAGCACCTGGCGGTGTTGAAGGACGCCGGCCTGGTCGTAGAAGAGGTCGAGGAGCGCTCCCGACCCGGGCGACCGCGTCTGCTCTACCGGTTGGCGCCCGAGGTGGCGGGGCGCTGGGGTACGCCCGGTGCGTACGCCTGGCTGGCGGGCCTGCTCTCCGACGCGGTGCGCCGGAACCTCGAGCCGCGCCAGGTCGGGCGCCAGGAGGGACACCGCCGGGGGGCGGAGCTGGCGGAAGGAAGAGCGCCCATCGATCTCCTGGAGACCGAGATCGAGCGACGGGGGTTCAGGCCGACGCGGGTGGAGCGCGGCCGGACGGTCGAGTTCGTGCTCGGACGATGCCCGTTCGCTGACGTAGCCGGCTCGGATCCCGACACGGTGTGCCAGCTGCACCTGGGCCTGGCCGAGGGATTGGCGGAGGGTCTCGGCGGCCTCGAGGTCGAGGGCCTCGTGGTGAAAGACCCACGCCGGGCAGGGTGCCGTCTCACCGTCCGGCGCCAGGCCCCGTTGACGGGTGCCCGGTCCTGATCCGGTGCTCTGCATGATTCGCACCGATCGACGCGGGTGCCGTCGGCTGGCGGGTCTCGCCTGCCTCGCGCCCAGACCGGCCCTCTGAGAACCTGGCAGGCTCACGGGATGAAGTTCCGGACGTCACTGACCGAGCGCCTCGGCGTGAGCCTACCGATCATCGGCGCGCCGATGGCAGGCGTCGCCCACGGCGCCCTGGCCCGAGCAGTGACCGAGGGCGGCGGGCTCGGCATGATCGGGGTCGGGAGCACGGACCGAGCAGAGCTCATCGCTCGTGAGGCACCCGTCGCCAGCGACAGCGGCCGTCTCCCCTTCGGGATCGGCCTCATGGCCTGGGCGCTCCATGACCGTCCCGAGCTGCTCGAGCGGACGCTCGAGGCCAGGCCGACGCTCGTGTCGGTCTCCTTCGGCTCACCTGGACCCTACGTCGCGGCGTTGCACGACGCCGGGATCGTGGTGGCGTCCCAGGTCCAAGACGTGGCGGGCGCGGTGGCCGCCGCCGACGCGGGCGTCGACATCGTCGTCGCCCAGGGGACCGACGCCGGCGGGCACACCGGGACGGTGGGAACGCTGCCGCTCCTCCAGCTCGTCCTCGACGCCGTCGACGCGCTGGTCGTGGCGGCGGGTGGCATCGCGACGGCGCGCGGGGTGGCCGCGGTGCTCGCCGCGGGCGCGGCCGGTGCCTGGGTGGGCACGTGCCTGCTTGCCTGCCCCGAGGCGACGACCACCGCCGGGGCGCGGGCCAAGGTGCTGGCGGCAGGTGAGACCGACACGGTCCTGACCCGGGTGTTCGACGTCGCCCAAGGCATTGCCTGGCCCGAGGTGTTCGCCGGTCGAGCGCTGCGCAACCGCTTCAGCGACACCTGGCACGGCCGGGAGGGGGACCTGGCCGCCGACCCGGTGGCAGGGCGCCAACTGGCCGAAGCCCGCAAAACCGGCGACTACGACACCGCCTACATCTACGCCGGCCAAGCCGTGGGCCTCGTCCGCCAGTCCCGCCCTGCGGCAGAAGTGGTCCGGGAACTCGGCGAAGGCGCCGCGCTCCTCTTGAGCGAACGGCTCGCAGAGCTGCTCGGCGACGAACGCCAGCGACACTGAGCGGTTCCGGCTGACCACGTGCGCCCCGCAGCGGCGTGGTGCCGCGAGCCGTTACTTATCGGGCTGGGGGGTGAGACGCAGGTAGGGCTTCAGGGACCGGAAGCCCTTCGGGAAGCGCTCCCTCGCCTCGTCGTCGGACAGGGCGGGGGAGATGATGACTTCGTCGCCGTCGCGCCAGTTGACCGGCGTCGACACCGCGTGGGCTCCGCTCAGCTGCAGCGCGTCGATCACTCGAAGGATCTCCTCCACGTTGCGGCCGACGTTGGCGGGATAGGTGAGGGTCAACTTCACCAACTTGTCGGGGCCGATCACGAACACGGTGCGCACCGTGGCGGTCTCGAGGGCGTGGGGGTGGATCATCCCGTAGAGGTCGGCGACGGTATGGTCCTCGTCGCCGACGAGCGGGTAGTTGAGCCCGGTGCCCTGGGTCTCGGCGATGTCGTCCGACCAGCGCCGGTGAGAGTCCACGGGGTCCACGCTCACCCCGATGAGCTTGACGTCGCGCTGAGCGAAGTCGTCCTTGCGGCGGGCGAACTCCCCGAGCTCGGTGGTGCACACGGGCGTGAAGTCGGCCGGATGGGAGAACAAGAGCCCCCAGCTGCCGCCCAGGTAGTCGTGCAGGCTGAGGCGTCCCTCGGTCGTCTCGGCGGTGAAATCGGGTGCGGTGTCGCCCAGCTGGATCGCCATGGATCCTCCTTCGAGATCGTTGTTCTAGCTGCAACTAGTATATGGCGTGGTGAGCGGTATAGTCGACTCGAACAGTCGGGTTTGGAGCCCGGTTCTGCTCGCCACGACCAGCAGTGGGGAGGAAGCTTGGATGGAACCGACACGGACGGAGCGAGCAGGCGGCGGAGAACCGGCGTGCTGGGCGCATCTGGTCTGCCCCGACTGCGGTGCGATCGAGACCGAGGGGCACCGTGCGGGTTGCCGCTTCGAGCACCCTGGCGGCTCGGAGGGGGATCAGGCCCCCGCGGACTGAGGGGCCGGGCCCGGGATCAGCCTCAGGCGTCCGGCGACCCGGCGAGCCCGGCGAGGTCGATCTCGGGATCGGCCAGACGCGCGGGGTCGATCGGCCGGTCGCCTCGCAGGAGCGCCTCGATGGCGTCGCCGGCGTCCCAGATGTTGGCGTTCATCGCCGCGGCGACGTTCCCGTGGCGGAGCCAGAAGCAGAGGAATGCCCCGCTGGCGGGATCACCTCGGAAGACGACCTGGTCGAAGTCGGGCGCCCAGCCCCGGTACTCCATGCCGAGGTCGTACTGGTCGGAGAAGAAGTACGGCGTGCGGTCGTAGGAGACCTGCTGGCCGAGCATGGCGCGGGCGGCGGCCGGGCCCTGGTTGAGCGCGGCCGACCAGTGCTCGAGACGGATCCGGGTGCCGTAGCGGGGGTGGAAGGCGTTGGCCACGTCGCCGGCGGCGAAGATGCCCGGGACGCTCGTCTGGAGGTGCTCGTCGACCACGACCCCGTTGTCGACCGCCAGCCCGGCCGCCTCGGCCAGCTCGACCCTCGGCGTTACCCCGACCCCGACGACGACCGCGGTGGCGTCCAGCACGGTGCCGTCGGAGAGCCGGACGGCCTCGACCGCCGTCGACCCGACGATGGCCTCGACGCCGACCCCGAAGTGCAGGTCGACGCCGTGGCTGGCGTGCAGGTCGCGGTAGACGGCGCCGACCTCGGGGCCGAGGACGCGTTCCAAGGGGACGGCGGCGAGCTCGACTATCGCCACGGCGGCGCCGACCTGACGGGCCGAAGCCGCGACCTCCGCGCCGATCCAGCCGGCGCCGATCACCACCACCTGCGCGGAGGGGCTGATCGCCTGGCGCAGCGTGTTGGCGTCCTCGACGCTGCGCAGATAGAGCACGCCGGGGAGATCGGCTCCTTCGACCGAGAGGCGCCGGGGGACGGCGCCGGTGGCGAGCAGCAGCCGGTCCCAGGTGATCTGCTCGCCAGAAGCGAGGGTGACCGACCGCTCAGCGGGGCCGATGGCGGTCACCGTGGTCGAGGTCCGCAGGTCGATGTCGTGCTCGTCGTAGAACCCGGCGGGATGCACCGCGGCGGCGTCGAAGTCCTTTTCCCCTCGCAGGTAGTCCTTGGACAGCGGGGGGCGTTCGTAGGGGCGGCGCGCCTCGTCGCCGATCAGCACGACCCGGCCGTCGAAGCCCTCGGCTCGTAGGGTCTCGGCTGCCTTGGCACCAGCGAGGCTCGCCCCCACGATCACGAAGGTCTGCGTGGCTTGTGGCATTGGCTTCTCCTGTTCAACCTAGCTTGCGTCCGTCCGTCGCCGGCATGCCAACCCGCGGGCCCACTGAGACCGTCTGGTACCTGTGTGCAAGGGCCGCCGCGTTTCGTCGGACCGGCACGCCGGTGCCGATGCCGGCGCGCTCCAAAATCGCCTGGGCCACCGAACGAGCCTGCGGTGCCAGCTCCGAGAGGCGCCGGTTGCGGTGGCGGCGCTCGCCGAGGTCCACCTCGGCCATGGCGTCGAGGCCGATGCGTCGTGCCACGTCGATCAACAGCGCGACGTCCACGCCGTAGTCCGATGGCATCGACAGGCCCTCGAGCACCGACCGACGCGCCGCGATCTCGCCGGCGAGTGGTTGTGCGAAGCAGGCCAGATGGGGGTGCAGCATGGCCAAGAGCGGCTTGGCGGTGAGCTCGGTGACCCTGCCGCCCTCACCCGGCGCCCCCGCGAGCGGCCGGCGGTAGGTGCCCTTCACGAAGCCGATGTCGTGGTCGCAGAGCAGTGGTCCGAGCAGGCCGACGACGAAGTGCGACGAGAAGCCCTCGATGTCGGCGTCCAAGAAGACGACGAGGTCCCCGCGGCTCTCGTCCAGCGCGGCCGCCATGGCTGCGCCCTTCCCCGACTGCGATCCCGCGGGCACCGCCACGGGGACCACCCTGGCCCCGGCTGCGGCGGCCACCGCGGCCGTCGCGTCGGTGGAGCGGTCGTCTGCGACGAGGACCTCGTCGACGAGGTGCACGTCGTCCGCGAGGTCCGCCCGGATGGTCTCGACGATGCGGCCGATCGTGGGCGCCTCGTCGCGGGCCGGCAGGCACACCGACACCGTGGTGGCGTTCTTCGACCTGGCGAGCGCCTCGGCCGAGAACTCGCGATGGCTGAAGCGGCGCGGTCCTGTGAGCCCGGCGGGGGTCACGGGCGGCAACCGACGAGGGAGAAGAACTCGGCACGGGTCCGCTCGTCGTCGCGGACGATCCCCGCGAGCGCCGAGGTGAGGGTCATCGACCCCGCGGCGCGCACCCCACGGAGCGACATGCAGGCGTGCTCCGCTTCGAGGACCACCCCGACGCCCTTTGGATGCAGGGCTCCTGCGAGCCAGTCGGCGACCTGGGTGGTGAGGCGCTCTTGGACCTGGAGGCGGCGGGAGAAGTGGGTGACCACCCTGGCGAGCTTGGACAGCCCGAGGAGCCGCTCGCCGGGCAGGTAGCCGATATGGGCGACGCCGGTGAAGGGCAACAGGTGGTGCTCGCAGAGCGAGGAGAACGGGATGGACCTGGCCAGAACGAGCTCGTCGTAGCCTTCGTCGTTCGGAAAGGTGGTGGCCTCGAAGGGCTCCGGGGTGAGCAGCTCGGCATAGGCCCGGGCGACACGAGTAGGGGTGTCGGCAAGCCCTTCGCCGCGTCGATCGACCCCGAGCGCGTCGAGCAGCTCGGAGACGGCGTGCGCTGCCCGGGAGAGGTCGATCTCCGGGCCCGTGAGCCCGCCGCCTGTCGTTGCGACGATGTCCGCGTGCGCTGGTAGCGAGGCGGAGCCAACCCGGCGGAGCTGGTCGCTGCTCGGCCCAGGGCGCTGACCGTTGCTCCCCGGCGTCGAACCTACGTCAGGCCAGCGCGTCGGTGGAGCGCTGGCCTGACCGAACGATCTCGTCGTCGGCGCGCCGTCGCGCCCTGCGCCGAGGTGACGTCGCAGCGCCGCCAGGTCGTCATCCTCGGGACCGATCAGGGGAGCTTGCGCGTCGGTCGGGGCGTCGTTCCCGGCGCCGCAGGAGGACGTCATGGTTCGTTCAGACCTTTCTTTCTTTGGGGTGGCGGCCCGGGGCGGGGCCTGACGTGCAACGCGGGACCCGCGGCCGTCTCTACCTGGCTGGGACCTGCCGGCGGCCGGCGCCCCAGCCAGGACCTCTGTCAAGGGCGCCGCCCTGGCGGGTCGCTCACGCAGTCACTCTGACCGCTGCGTTGCAACTACCGGTGGACCCCGCCCTGTGTCAGCTGTGCTTGGTTCCGATCAGGCGCCGCGGGGCGTACTTGGCCGCCAGGCGGGCGAGGGCGAACGCTGCCACCATGAGACCGAAGTCTCGGAGGGCGATGTCCCAGAAGACCTGGCCGCCGTCACCGTTGCGGGCGATGCTCAAGATGATCTCGTTGGTGATGATCCCCCCCAGCCACCCGGCCACGACGTAGGGGGCCAGACGTGGCAGCACCAACACGCCGAGGCCGGCGACGATCTCGATGACGCCGACGCCGTACATGAAGCTCTGCGGGCTGACGCTCAGGAAGTGGGGGAAGCCGACCCACAGGTACTTGGGCCAGAAGGTCATCCAGTTGAAGAACTTGTCGACCCCGAAGAGGATCGGTGCCACCACGAAGGTGGTTCGCAGCACCAGGTAGGCCTGGTAGGCGGGGTCGGACAGCTTCTCGGAGGGCACCTGCAGAAGCCGCAGGGTGTGCCAACCCTCGTGGTGGTGGGTTGCTGTGATGGCCATCGACGTCTCCTCTGTCTAACAACGACTACCTTCCATCTTAGAGGCCGGACCGAGGGTTCCGTCAACTTCAACATGTTTTAGAATGGGGGTTCGTGGAACCCGACACCGACTCCGAGACCGACGCACTGGCCGCGCTGGCGGTCCTGAACGAGCCGCTGCGTCGGCGCGTCTACGAGCACGTCGCTTCTTCGCCGGGTGGTGAAGTGAGCCGCGATGGCGTCGCCGCCGCCCTCGGCGTGGCCCGCTCGGTCGCGGTGTTCCACCTCGACAAGCTGGTGGACGCCGGCCTGCTCGAGGTGCACTACCGCCGGCCTCCCGGGCGCGGCGGTCCGGGGGCGGGTCGACCGGCCAAGTGGTACCGCCGGGTGCCAGGCGAGATCGCCGTCAGCGTGCCCGAGCGCCACTACGACCTCGCTGCCGAGCTCCTCGCCCGGGCGATCGAGCGGGCCGGCGAGGGCGCCGGTGACCTCGACATCGAAGACCTGCTCGCCGACGTCGCCCGGGCGCACGGCCACGACCTCGCCCGCGAGCTCCGCTCCTCGCCGACCGAGGCCTCAGCCGGCGAAGCTCGGCCGGCGCTCCTCGAGCGTCTGGTCCGCTTGCTCGCCCGCCACGGCTACGAGCCGAGGCTGGCCGGCGGTGTGGTCACCATGGCCAACTGCCCCTTCCATGCCCTGGCGGAGCAGCACCGTGCCCTCGTCTGCCACATGAACCACGAACTGCTGTCCGGTCTCGCCGAGGAAGCGGGACTCCCACCTGGGTCGGCCCGGCTCGATCCCGAGCCCGGGCGCTGCTGTGTCACCATCGTCGCCTGAGGCCACCGACGCCTCGCTGGGACCGGGTCGAGCCCCCATGCGCACAGTCAGCGCAGCGGGTTCTCGCCTCCGCGCTCCCCGGGCGGCCGGGTCCCGAAGATGCGCCGCTCGGATTCGTCGATGCGGACGTCGTTGATGCTCGCCTCGCGCCGGCGCATCAGCCCGTGCTCGTCGAACTCCCACAGCTCGTTGCCGTAGCTGCGCCACCACTGCCCGCTCGTGTCGTGGCTCTCGTACTGGTAGCGCACGGCGATCCGGTTGCCATCGAAGGCCCAGAGGTCCTTACGCAGCGCGTAGTCGAGCTCGCGCGCCCATTTCGACGCCAAGAGCTCGACGATCTCTGCCCGGCCAGCGACGAAGGTGTCACGGTTGCGCCAGACGGAGTCCTCGCTATAGGCGAGAGCGACACGTTCGGGGTCGCAGCTGTTCCAGGCGTCCTCGGCGCCCTGGACCTTCTGGAGCGCCGTCTCCCTCGTGAAGGGGGGCAGCGGCGGCCGTTCCTCGGACATGGCGATCTCCTCCTTCTCGACTTGGGCCGTTGAGCGCGGCCCCTGTTGGTCATGAGATGGGTCCACTCTCGGGGCGCCGCTGGTCGCCGAGCGTCCGTGCCAGTGCGCCGACCATGAGCAACAGGACACCGACCCACGCGGCGACCCCGACCCAGACCCACACCCGGGCGACCGACGCCATGAACCCGAGGCCGGCGACCTGCCCAAGGCTGAAGGAGGCGACGGTGTACATGCCCAGGGGGAAGACGACGTTCCACAGCCTCGGCTCGTAGGTGCGCGGGTAGCGGCGCAGCACGTAGCGCCAGATCCCGAGCAGCACCAGCAGAGGGATCCACCAGGTGCCGAAGGCCCACAGCACGACCGATAGGCCGACCACGAAGGGGCGCATCACCGCCACGAGCACCGTGGAGTGCGGGTCGTGCAGGGCGAGGATGCCGGCCGCTGCGCGGACGCTGATGGCGGTCGCCCCCATGGCGATCCAGTAGGCCGGTCCCATCTCGGCGGGGGTGACCTCGATCAAGAGGAGCCGGAGGAAGATGATCACGATGAAGACGAGGTACAACATGACGCCGAGCCCCCACAGGCAGACCGCCACGGCCGGCAGGTCGGCCCGAAGCCAAGAGGCCGGGGCGCTCGGGGCGACGGCGGCGGCCACGATGGAGAGGGACTGGGTGGCGACGACCCACACCAGCCACGTGCCGTTGATCTCGCCCAGCACCGGCCGGCGGGCGGCGGCCACGATCGACCAGGGCAGCGCGTAGGTGAGCACCAGCCACAGCGCGGCCGCGGCGCTGCCGAGCGCCAAGGCGACCAGGGGATGGGCCGCCATCACGAGGCGGACGGCGAGCACGTCGGTGCCGGCGACCACGGTGAAGTACGCCATGGCGGTGGTGGGGTCGGCCGCGCTCTGGCGCACGAACGGCGCGAAGAAGACGAGGCGCGCCGCGTAGGCCAGGGTCAGGCCGACGAAGGCCACCACCGCCACCCCGAGCACGACCTGGGAGAGCAGGTGGTCGCCGAGCAGGTCGGTGCCGACCGAGACGATGCCGGTCGCCATCACCCAGGCGAAGTAGCCGGGATCGAGCGTGGCGATCGCCCGCCGCACGAGGCCGTCGGGCACGGGCAGCGCCTGGGCCGGAGGTTCCTCGCCGCGGCGTTCGCCGGCGTCCCGGGTGGGCGCTCCGTCGGCCCCGCTCGCTGCGCCGGTCTCGTCGCCGTCCGGCGCCCCGAGCCAGCTCACCGGCGTCCTCCGGCGCTCACTCCGTGGCCGGGTACCCCCCGATGACCCGGGCCGCGGCTCAATAGTGGACGCCGATCCGCCGCCAGCGCCGGCCGCTCGTGCCCGGCTCGTTGGGCCGCGTCGCCCGGCGGCTGCGGTAGACGACGAAGGGTCGCCACAGGTACCACACGGGCGCGCTCCAGGCGTGCACGAGGCGGCTGAACGGCCACACCGCGATCACCGCCCACGCCGCGGTGGCGTGCAGCTGGTAGAGGAACGGCGCGTGGGCGATGGCCCGCACGTCGGGGCTCCCGGCGAACAGGCCCCGGAACCACAGGGCCACGCTCTGGCGGTAGTTGTAGCCGTGGCCGAGCAGCCCCACGCCGATCGTCTCGGCGATGCCCATCACGATCACGATGGCGAGGAGGATGAGCGCCAGCCAGTCGACGGGGCTGGTGGTGGCCCGCACCCGGGCGACGAACAGGCGTCGTCCGGCGAGGATGGCGACGCCGATGATGATGAGCACCGCGGCGAGCGTCCCCGCACCGGCCGAGAACCACCGGTAGGCGGTCTCGGGGATGCCGATGGCTGCCGTCCAGCGCTCGGGTATCAAGATGCCGATGATGTGACCGGAGATGGCGGCGAAGGTGCCGTAGTGAAAGATGGGGCTTCCCCACTTGAGGAGCTTCTTCTCCTGCAGCTCGGTGGAGCGGCTGGTCCAGCCGAACTGGTCGTAGCGGTACCGCCAGATGTGGCCGATGACGAACGTGGCGAGCGCCAGGTACGGGAGGATCACCCACCACCACAGCTGGAAGCCGGTGATGCCGCTCATCTGCGGGTCGCTCCGATCGTGACGCCCTGGCCGAGGACCTCGGGCGGGGCGAAGGGCTCCAGGCCGACCTTCTCCGAGGGCGGCCCCTCCGCCCGGTAGCGGCGCAGCGCCTGGCGGTCTTTCCGAGTCGGCCCCGGGAGGGCGTCGCACACCGCGCCGACGACCCCGGCGTAGCGGCCGTCGGTTTTGACGAGGGCTGCGTGGAGGGCGTCGAGGGCCATGCGGTGCTCGGCGAGGACGGTCGCGCCAACCGGATGGGCTGCGGCCAGCTCCAGGAGGGCGGGGAGGTAGTCGGGCAGCTCCCCGGCGACGACATCGAACCCTGCTCCCCGGAAGGCGTCGACGAGGGCGGTGAGCGCCATGCCTCGCTCGCGGGTGTCGCCGTGGCGGTAGTAGGTGAGATGCAGGCAGACCCCGCGGCGCAGGTCGAAGGTGTCCACGTAGGTCGCGGCCGCCTCCATGGGCGACATCCCACCAAGCCATTCGGCGGCGGCGGCGAGCTCGGAGCGAGCGCGGCCGTCCGAGAGCCTCCCGAGCGCGTCGCACACGGCGGCCAGGTCCCGGGCGTGGTGCTCGTCGGGATAGCTCAGCAGCACCGACGCGCAGCCGAACACCGTCCGTGCCGCCGAGCTCCTCATCGGGTCCCCCCCGCACCTGCCGGGCCGAGCGGGCCGGGTGACGGATGCTCAGCCACCCGGAGGTGCAGGCGGCCGTGGCCGTCGCGCCCGGCAACCGACGCGTCGGACGAGCCGTCATGTCGGAGATGGAAGCCGGTCACGTCCGCGGTCGCGGGTCCCTCTCCGCCCATGCCCGGGCCGCCTTCGGTGTCGAGCGAGCAGCCGGACAGGTCGTGCTGGGCGAGGAGGCGCCCCGCGTCCTCCGCGTGGGCGGGGGGGACGACGTAGCGGTCCTCGTAGCGGGCGATGGCCAACAGTCGGAAGAGGTCCTCGGCGTCGTCCTCGGTGAGCCCGACCTCCGCCAGATCGATCGCGGGGTGGGTCCCGAGCTGGTGGGCTCGCATGACGGCGCGCACCATGGCCAGGCGGCGAAGCGCCATGCGCACGGGGCCGACCTCGCCGGCGGTGAACAGGTTGGCCAGGTACTCGACGGGGATGCGCAGGGCATCGATGGCGGCGAACACGCTGTCGGCATCGGCGTCGTCGTAGCCGGCCGCGGTGGTGACATCCGCGACCGGGGAAAGCGGCGGGATGTACCAGACCATGGGCATGGTCCGGTACTCCGGGTGCAACGGCAGGGCGACTTTGTGGCGGGCGATCAGGGCGTAGGTCGGCGAGCGACGGGCCGCGGCCAGCCAGTCGTGGGGGATGCCCTGGCGTTCCGCCTCGGCGGCGACGGCCGGGTCGTCGGGGTCCAAGAACACCCCGAGCTGGGCCTGGTAGAGGTCGGCCGCGTCGGTGGTGGCCGCCGCGGCCAGCACCTTGTCGGCGTCGTAGAGCACCAGCCCCAGGTAGCGCAGCCGCCCGACGCAGGTCTCCGAGCAGATGGTGGGCAGCCCCGCCTCGATGCGGGGGAAGCAGAAGGTGCACTTCTCGGCCTTGCCGGTGCGGTGGTTGAAGTACACCTTCTTGTACGGGCAGCCCGACACGCAAAAGCGCCAGCCCCGGCAGCGGTCCTGGTCGACCAGCACGATGCCGTCCTCCTCGCGCTTGTACATCGCCCCCGAGGGACACGAGGCGACGCAGGACGGGTTGAGGCAGTGCTCGCAGATGCGCGGCAGGTAGAACATGAACACCGACTCGAAGTCGAGCTTCACCTTCTCGGCTGCGTTCTCGGGCAGGGCCACGATGTTGGGGTCTTGAAGCGCCCGGGCGGGCGCGCCGGCGAGGTCGTCCTCCCAGTTCGCCCCCCAGGTCGGGTTCATCTCCCGGCCGGTCAATGCCGAGCGGGTGGAGACCGACGGGGCCTTGGTGCCGGCCGGCGCCGTGATGAGGTGGGCGTAGTCGTAGCTGAACGGCTCGTGGTAGTCCTCGATTCCGGGCAGGTCCGGGTTGTAGAAGATCGACGCCAGCTTCTTCAGCCGGCTCCCGGCCTTGAGCTTGAGGCGGCCCTTCTTGTCGAGGGTCCAGCCGCCCTTCCACTGCTCCTGGTCCTCGTAGCGGGCCGGGTAGCCGAGGCCGGGCTTGGTCTCTACGTTGTTGAAGTAGACGTACTCGGTGCCCGGACGGTTGGTCCAGGTCTGCTTGCAGGTGACCGAGCAGGTATGGCAGCCGATGCACTTGTCGAGGTTCATCACCATGCACACCTGGGCCATGATCCTCATCGGGTCCCTCCACGCGCTGCGTTTTCGGGCACCGGGCTGGGCGGGTTCGAGCGGGGCTGCATCAGAACTCCACCTCCTGGGAACGCCGGCGGATCACCGCCAGCTCATCGCGCTGGGAGCCGGTCGGCCCGTAGTAGTTGAACCCCGCCGAGAGCTGGGCGTAGCCGCCGATCATGTGGGACGGTTTCATGACCACCCGGGTGAGGGAGTTGTCGGTCCCGCCGTGCAGGCCCGAGGTCTCCGACACCGGCATCTGCAGGTGGCGGTCGATCGCGTGGTACATGATCACCGTCCCCGGCGGCACCCGGTGGGTGACCGCGGCACGCGCCACGGTCACCCCGTTGCGGTTGTAGGCCTCGATCCAATCGTTGTCGGCCACCCCGATGCGAGTGGCGTCGAGGTCGTTCACCCAGATGACCGGTCCGCCCCGGAACAGGTTGAGCATGTGGAGGTTGTCCTGGTACTCCGAGTGGATCGACCACTTGGAGTGCGGGGTGAGGTAGCGGGCCACGAGCTGCGGACGGTCCGGGGCGCCTCGGCGCTGGTCGCCGAAGGTCTCGGCGATCGAGAGCGGCGGTCGGTAGGTGGGCAGGCACTCGCCGAGCTCGGCCATCCAGTCGTGGTCCAAGAAGAACTGCTGGCGGCCCGTCAGGGTATGCCACGGCTTCAGGCGGTCGACGTTGACGGTGAACGGCGAGTAGCGGCGCCGCTCGGACTCCGCCCCCGACCACTCGGGCGACGCGATGACGGCGCGGGGCTGCGTGACGGTGTCGGCGAAGGTGATCCGGTCCCCGGCCCGCTCGTGGGCGAGATCGGCGAGCGGAACGCCGGTGCGCTCCTCCAGCGCTTCGAAGCCGGCGACCGCCAGGCGCCCGTTGGTCGTGCCCGACAAGGCGAGGATGGCCTCGCAGAACAGGTCGTCGCGGTCGATGCGGGGGCGCCCGTCGGCCACGCCGCCTCGGACGGTGCCGTTTCTCGATGCCAGCCAGGGCACCTCGGTGCCGACCGGCAGCGTGACGCCCTTGGTGGTGGCCCCGGCGGTATCGATCAGCGGGCCGAGGGCCCGCCACCGCTCGGCGAGCCGCGGGTAGTCCCGCTCCACCACCACCAGGCGCGGCATCGTCACCCCCGGCACCGGCTCGCACTCCCCGGCCGCCCAGTCGAGGGCCCGACCACCCGGCTGGGCGCACTCGTCAGGGGTGTCATGGCCGAGCGGGACCGCCATCACGTCGCGGCGAACCCCGAGACGGCCCTCGGCCAGCCGGGAGACCTCGGTGGCAAGGTCGCTGAAGATGTCGAAGTCGCTGCGTGCCTCCCAGGGAGGGGCGATCGCCGGGTTGAAGGAGTGCACGAAGGGGTGCATGTCGGTCGAGGACAGGTCGTGCTTCTCGTACCAGGTGGCGGTCGGCAGCACCACATCGGCGTAGATGCCCGTCGACACCATCCGGAAGTCGATGTCGACGAGCAGGTCGAGCTTGCCCACCGGGGCCTCGTCGTGCCAGGCGACCTCGGCGGGCCGGGCCCCGGGCGGGCACTCCTCGGCCGCCACCGCGTTGTCGGCGCCCAGCAGGTGGCGCAGGAAGTACTCGTGGCCCTTGCCCGAGGAGCCGAGCAGGTTCGAGCGCCAGACGGTGAGGACCCGGGGGAAGTTGGCCGGGTCGTCGGGGTCGCAGGCGGCGAAACGCAGCCGGCCGGCCTGCAGCTCACCGACGACGAACTCGTCCAGGCCCTTCCCCGAGGCGTCGGCTGCGTCGGCCAGGTCGAGCGGATTGCGATCGAAGGCCGGATGGGAGGCGATCCAGCCCTGGCGGACCGCGTAGGCGTTCAAGTCGGCCACCGACTTGCCCGAGAAGCGCCCCTCGCCGAGCGGGGAGGACAGCACGTCGGCGCCCGCGCCCTCGTAGCGCCACTGGTCGGTCACCAGGTACCAGTAGGGCGTGGCGGGCATGTGGCGGGTGGGGCGGACCCAGTCGTAGGCGAAGGCCAAGGTGAACCAGCCGGTCAGCGGGCGGACCTTCTCCTGGCCGACGTAGTGCGCCCATCCCCCGCCGTTCACCCCCTCGCAGCCGCCCAGCATGAGCAGCGACAGGAACGTCCGGTAGATCTGGTCGGAGTGGAACCAGTGGTTGGTGCCCGCCCCCATGGCGATCATCGACCGGCCCTCCGAGAGCTCGGCGTTGCGGGCGAACTCCCGGGCCACCCGAGCGGCGGCCGAGGCGGGGACCGAGGTGATCTGTTCCTGCCACGCCGGGGTGTAGGGGGCGTCGGCGTCGTCGTAGCCGGCTGGCCAGTCGCCCGGCAGCCCGGGCCGGGCGACCCCGTAGTGGCCCATCACGAGGTCGAACACCGTCGTCACGAGCCGGTCGCCGACCCGGACCGCCGGCACCCCGCGCCGCAGCACCCCGCCCCCTTGGTCGCCGACGTCGAAGCGGGGCAGGTCGACCGCCACCGCCTCGGCGCCCGGGCGGCCGTAGCACGACAATGCGGGGCGGGTCTCCCCGAGGTCGAGGTTCCAGCGGCCCTTCCCCTCCTCGCCCCAGCGAAAGCCGATCGACCCGTTCGGCACGACGGCCTCGCCGCTCGCCTCGTCGAGCACGACGGTCTTCCACTGGGCCTGCTCGTCATGGGCCTGCTCATCGTGGGCCTGCTCGTGGTGGGCCTGCGCCCCGCTGCCCGCCGCGCCGTCGTGGTCGAGGTCTGACGCGGTCAGGAAGTGGTCGGGCACGTACCCCTCGCCGTGCTGGCGCAAGGTGACGAGGAACGGCAGGTCGGTGTAGGTACGGGCGTAGGACTCAAAACGCGGGACCTGGCGGTCCCGGTAGAACTCGGTGAGCATCACGTGCCCCATGGCCATGGCCAGCGCCCCGTCGGTGCCCGGGTTGGCCGCCAGCCAGTCGTCGGCGAACTTCGTGTGGTCGGAGTAGTCGGGGGAGACGACGACCACCTTCTGGCCCCGGTAGCGGGCCTCGGTCATGAAGTGCGCGTCGGGGGTGCGGGTGATCGGCAGGTTGGTGCCCCACACGATCAGGTAGGAGGCGTTCCACCAGTCGGCCGACTCGGGCACGTCGGTCTGGTCGCCGAACACCTGCGGGGACGCCGGCGGCAGATCCGCGTACCAGTCGTAGAAGGAGAGAATGGTGCCGCCCAGCAGCGAATAGAAGCGGGTGCCAGCCGCGTAGGAGGTCATCGACATGGCCGGGATGACCGTGAAGCCTGCGGTGCGGTCCGGGCCGTAGGCGGCGACCGTGTGCACGTGGGCGGCGGCCACCAGCTCGAGCACCTCGGCCCAGGTGGCCCGCACGAAGCCACCCCGCCCCCGGGCGGTCTTGTAGGCCGCCGCGCGCTCGGGATCGGCGGTGATCTCCGCCCAGGCGGCGACGGGATCCCCGCCATTGGCGGTCTTGGCCGCCCGGAACAGCTCGAGCAGGACGCCTCGGACGTAGGGGTAGCGCACCCGGGCCGGGGAGTAGGTGTACCAGGAGAACGACGCCCCCCTCGGGCACCCCCGCGGCTCGTACTCGGGCGAGCCCGGCCCGACCGAGGGGTAGTCCACCGCCTGGGTCTCCCAGGTGATGATCCCGTCCTTCACATACACCTGCCACGAGCACGACCCGGTGCAGTTCACCCCGTGGGTGGAGCGGACGATCTTGTCGTGGCGCCAGCGCTCTCGGTAGAACTCCTCGGCGCGCCGGCCGCCCCGGCGGTGTAGCTCGCGCCCGTCGGGCGTCTGCTCGCCGGGCTGGATGTAGCGCGCGGCACGAACAAGTCCCGTTTTCGCGAGGAGCCCGTCGTGGACTGCCGTCGTGTTCTCGACGTGACGTGCCATCGCTCTCCGATCCGTTGTCCGGCACCGCCGTTTCATCGTCGGCGCGTCGCCCGCAGTCACCCTACGCGGTGTCTACCGCCGGATGGAAATACACCGGTGGAGCATGGACTCGACACGTCGGGTCGGGTTACGATTCTCTCATCCGGCTCTCGGAGAAGGAGGGAGCCATGTACAGCAAGGCCAAGGTCGGCGGCCATCCAGTCCATCCGATGCTGGTGGCGTTCCCGGTTGCCTCCTACACCGGTGCCCTCGTCGGGTTCGCCGTATACGCCGCGAACGGCCATCAGTTCTGGTTGAACCTTGCGATCGCCCTCAGCATCGCGGGCGCCGGGAGTGCGGTGCTCGCCGCCCTGCCGGGGTTCGTCGACCTCACGTTCGGCGTCCCGCGAAGGTCGCAGGCCAAGGTGGTGGGCCTCGCGCACGGGGCACTGAACGTCACGGCCCTCGGGCTGTTCATCGCCGTGGCGGTCATCTACGTGGGCAACTGGAACGGACCTCCCGTCGGCGTGACCCTCGGGCTCGCCCTCTCGGCCGCGGGCGTGGCGGGCACCGTCGCCGCCGGAGCGCTCGGCTGGATGCTCGTCCAGACCTACCACGTCGGGGTCCGCCTCACGGCCAGCCAAGAACAAGACGAGGAGAGTGTCCAGCAAGCGCCGGCGCTCACGATCGTCCGTCACCGCCAAGCAGGCTGAACGCGGAGACCACCGGTGTCCCGCGTCAACGCCGGCTCGGGCGTCACCGCGGCCGAGAGTCGCCAGGGGCGAGGCGCCCCGCGCGGGGCGCGTTGAGGGTACGGCTCAGCGGGCTTCGACGCGCAGTGCCCGCCATCGTCGGTGGGCGTCTTCGAAGTCGGCGGCCCGTGCTGGCGCGGCCGGATCGATGGTCACGGCGGGCCGCCCTTGCGGTGGTGGCCCGCCGGGGTAGGCGACCTGGATGCGCCCGTAGGCGCCCTCGCCGTGGTCGACGAAGCAGTCCGCCGTGGGCGTCTGCGCCGCATGGGCGCCCTCCATGCCGAGCTCGGATGTGCCGAGCTCGGACAGCACTGCCTGCGCGGCGACCGTCCCCGACCATGCGGCGGGATCCGCCGCCCGGGGGTAGGGCTGGCGGCGGCGTCGCCCACGACGAAGACTCCGGCCATCTCGGTGGCGAAGCGGGCGTCGACCGGGACGAGCGGGCTGTTCGCATCCGCCAGATCAGCGACCAGCGGGCTCGCATGATGCTGGGGGACCACGATCGTGAGGTCAGCGGCATCCGGGCCGTTGTCGGGAGCTGGCACCTTTCCTTCGGCCAAGGCGTCGGGATCGACCAGGGTGCCGAGGCGGACCTCGACGCCGGCGTCTTCGCAGCCGGCGACCAGCGCGTCGCCGAGCGTGCGCCCGAGCACGGCGAGCGGGTGCTGCTCGGGCGTGAGCAACCGGACATGGAGCGGCAGTCCGAGCCGGCGAGCCCGCCGGGCCAGGCGCATGGCCAGGCCGTAGGGCGCAGGGGGGCAGCGGTACGGGAGAGACGAGATCACGACGTCGACGACGCCCCGCTCGACGGCACCGATCCTCGGCGCGACCGCCTCGGCCCCGGTCGGGTCCCAGAAGCCGACGATCGAGCGGGACGTGGCGCTCCCGACGGCGTGGAGGGCCAGCCCCGGGGCCGCGATGACGGCGTCGACCCGACGCCACGAGCCGGCGGTCCCGAGCGCGCCCGGCTCGACCGCCTCGGCCCGGTCGGAGACGACCTCGACCCCGGCGAGCTGCACCCGGGTCCGGTAGCGGGCGGCACGAGCGTCACCGGTGGCTACAGCCAGCGTGCCGGGCAGGTACTCCGACAGGCCCCCGGGAACGACGAGGACAACCCGGACCCCCCGCGACGCTCGGAGCCGCCGGACGGCGGCGAGCCCCGCCGGCCCGGCGCCCACCACGGCCACGAGCGGCGCAGACGTCACCGTGTCACCGCTCGGGAGGCGGCCGGCCGCCCCATGCCGGCTCCCTACCCATCGGATGCGGCGCCGGGCGCGCGGTCGTCGGGCTGAGCGGCGCCCGTCGGCTCGCCTCCAGCGGGCTTGGACCACCACAGCTCGAGCTGGATGTGATCGGGATCCCTGAAGACGAGCGCCGAGCCGACCTCGGTATCTGCCACCGGCGAGTGCTCGACACCGAGCGATACCAGACGCTCGGCCCAGGCGTCGAGGTCCCGGCGCTGCCCGACGGCGAAGCCGACGTGGTCGAGCCCGGCCCGTTGCTCGTCGAAGGGTTCTCCGGGGAACCCCTGGTGCTGGTTGAGCCCGATCACCAGACCCGAGGCCTCGTGGCGCAGCACGATCATGGTGCGTTCGGGGAAGTCCACCCGCCGCACGCGCGCCAGCCCGAGCACCCGTTCGTACCACGCCGCGCTGGTCTCGGCGTCGGACACCGACAGGTCGAGGTGACCGATGCCAGAGAACCCAGGTACCCCCATGCCTTCTCCTCTCCGGCTCAGCGCCGGGGGGCCTGGCGGCCCACCTGGTGGTTGGGGAAACGTTGTTGGGTGGTCTGCCGCCGACGCCGGTTCTCCTTGGTGCGAGAGAGCCCGTGGCTCAGCGTGGCGTGGGGGCCCCGAGCACCGGTGATTGCGACCTCGAGCGCGGACGTCAGACTTCTTGGCGCGGTGCCCCCCGGCAGGCCACATCCCGAACCGACGAAGGGAGCGTGGTCGCCGTGGACCTCATGGTGGAGCGTGCCGCTGGGATCGACGTGCACAAGTCGATGGTCATGGCCTGTGTGCGCTTTCCCGGTGCCGACGGAGAGCGGGTGTCGGAGGTCGCCGAGTTCGCGACCTACACCGCCGACCTGCTCGCACTGCGGGACTGGCTCGTCGCCCACGGGGTGACTCGTGTCGGGATGGAGGCGACCGGCGTCTACTGGAAGCCGGTCTTCTACGTCCTCGAGGACGCGATGGAGACGTGGCTCTTGAACGCCAGGCACATGCACAACGTCCCTGGCCGCAAGACCGACGTCGCCGACGCCGAGTGGATCGCCCGCCTCGTCGAGGTGGGTCTCGTCCGCCCGAGCTTCGTGCCCGACAAGCCGATCCGAGAGATCCGCGACCTCACCCGCTTTCGCCGCAGCCGGATGGAGGAGCGCACCCGAGAGGCGCAGCGCCTCGACAAGGTGCTCCAAGATGCCGGCATCAAGCTGTCGAGCGTCGCCTCCGACCCGCTCGGGGTCTCCGGCCGAGCGATGCTCCACGCGCTCGTCGCCGGCTCCCGCGACCCCGACGTGCTCGCCGAACTGGCGAAGGGCACCTTGCGCAAGAAGATCCCGTTGCTGCGCCAAGCACTTGCGGGGCGCTTCAGTGCCCACCACGCGCTGCTCGTCGCAGAGATCCTCGAACAGCTCGACAGCCTCGACGCGTCCATCGGCCGCCTGAGCGACGAGATCGACCGCCTGATCGCCCCTTTTCGCTGATGCCCGGGACCGCCTGGCGAGCATCCCGGGGATCGACAAGCGCGCCGCCGAGGCGATCATCGGCGAGATCGGCGTCGACATGACCCGATTCCCCACCGCTGGCCACTTGGCCTCGTGGGCAGGGATGTGCCCGGGCCAGCACGAGTCGGCCGGCAAAGCCAAGCACGGCACCGCCCGACGAGGTGACACCTGGCTCGGGAAGGTCCTCGCCACCTCGGCGATGTCCGCAGCCCAGTCCAAGGACACCTACCTCGCGACCCAATATCGCCGCATCGCCGCGCACCGCGGGAAGCGACGGGCCCGCAAGGCAGTCGGCCACTCGATCCTCGTCGCGGCCTGGCACATCCTCTCGGACGCGAACGCCACCTTCACAGAACTCGGCAGCGACTACTTCGACCGCCGACGCCGCCCGGAGACCGTTGCGCGGCGCAAGCTCGCCGAACTGAGTGCTCTCGGCTGGGACGTCACCGTCGACTCCGACGGCGCCGCGATCATCCGCCCGCCGGCCGCCTGAGCGCCCACAACCGCACTCTCGGGCCTGGGGCCCGAGCCCGCCGCCCGCGGCGGGTCTGACGCGCCGCGGGCGCGCGGACCACTCACGGTTGTGTTTCACGTCAGGCGACGCCACGCCACGGTGCGGCACCGGCGTCGAAGACGAGCCTCGTAGTCCCTTCTGCGTTTGCGACCCGGGCCCCTTCGGTCACCCGGTGCGCGGACAGCCGGCCGTCGTGGCCGAGGTGGCACACCTCGGCGCCTGCGAGCAGGACCGCCGCGTCGGCGATGAGGCGGCGGTGGCAGCGCCACCACAGCGTCTCCGCGCACATCGCCACCGTCGGCCGAGCCGCGGCGTCAGCGAGCAGGCGAGCCAACCCGGCGGCGAACGAACCGGTCGCCATGTAGTCGGCGTAGCCCCGGAATGCCGGGTGGCGCAGCGCGGTGTTCGCCGATCCCTCCAGGGGGCGTCGGTGCCCGCCCAGGTCCTTCTCCCAGCGGTAGTCGATCCCCGCCGCCGGCAGCCACCACTCCAGCTCTGCCCGGCCGAAATGCGGGTGGCGGCGGCTGCCCGGCGCGCTGCGGACGTCGACCACCAGTTGGACGCCGGCTGAGCCGAGCAGCTCGGCGAGCTCCTTGGCTCGAAGCGTGCCGTGCCCGACGGTCAGGAGCGACGGTGCGCGGGTCCCTGTCTGGGCTCGCCGTGTGCCGTCCGCACCTTCGCCGCAGGTTCCCATCGCAAGATATTCTAGCTACGAGGAGAACAACGGTCCCCAATGACCTTTCGACATGGGCCGGAGCATGGTGACGTCCCGCTTGTCGGGGACATCCGAACCGACGATCGCCCTGCAGCGATCGCGCCGGGCGGCAATGGGTGCGAGTCCCTGCGTCGCCGAGAGGAGACAAGATGCGCATCGACTACCGCAGTGTGTTCCCGGCCGCCATCGGGGCCATGGCTGGCCTGGAGGAGGCGGTGCGGACCAGCACCCTCGAGCCGGAGCTGCTCGAACTGGTGAAGCTCCGGGCGTCGCAGCTGAACGGCTGCGGGTACTGCGTCGACATGCACACCAAGGACGCCACCGCCATCGGCGTCGACCCGCAGCGACTGCACCTCGCCGTCGCCTGGAGAGAAGCGCCGTGCTACTCGGAGCGGGAGCGTGCCGCGCTCGCCTGGTGCGAGGCGCTCACGCTCCTCCCGGGCTCCGACGTTCCCGACGACCTCTACGCCGAGGTGCGGGGCCAGTTCGACGAAGCGGAAGTGGTGGCGCTCACCCTGGCGGTGGTCGCCATCAACGGCTGGAACCGCTTTGCCGTGGGCCTTCGGTCCCCGGTCGGCAGCTACCAGCGCCCAGATGGGCACGGGTGACGGCGATCCCCCCGCCGGCGGCTGGCGCGGGCCGGCTGGTGTCGGTGAACGTGGGTCGCCCGAGCGAGGTGGCCTGGCGTGCCCGGACGGTGTCCACGGCGATCCGGAAGGCGCCCGTCGCCGGGCCGGTCAGGGCGCGGGGCGTGAACCTGGTCGGCGACGCCCAAGCCGACCGCAGGGCCCACGGCGGAGTGGACAAGGCCCTCTACGCCTACGCCGCGGAGGACCTGGCGTGGTGGAGCGGCCAGCTCGGTCTCGACCTTGTTCCGGGGAGCATGGGCGAGAACCTGACGACCGCTGGTCTCGAGCTCTGCGAGGCGGTCGTCGGCGAGCGCTGGCAGGTGGGAGGCGTGCTCCTCCAGGCCACCCAGCCGCGCATCCCCTGCTACAAGCTCGGGATCCGCTTGGGAGACGACCGGTTCCCCGAACGCTTCGCTATGGCGCGCCGCCCCGGCATCTACCTGCGGATCCTCGCCGAAGGGGAGTTCCAGGCCGGTGACGAGATCGAGGTCCTCGAGCGCCCGGCGCACGGGTTGCGGGCGGTCGAGGTGGCCCACATCTTCTACGACCAGCACCATCGCGCCGGCGAGCTCCTCTGCGTGGCGGAGCTCGCAGCTTCCTGGCACCGCTGGGCGCGCCGGATCCTCGCCGGTGCCGGCCAGGAGGCAGTTGCCGAGAGCTGAGGGCGCTCCGAGCTCGGGGCAGGGCCAGGTCCTCGCAGGTCTCAGCGGGGTGGCGCGGCCATCGGTGCCGTGTCGGGGACCAGCGGGCTCGGTGCCACGGTCGGGGCGTCCCGGTCCGTCGTCTCGGCAGGACCAGGACGGCGACGAGCAGCCGGGAAGAGGCGTGACGCGTGCAGCACGGCGGTGACCGCCCACAGGGCGAGCGTGGCCCCAGCGGCCACCTTGCCGACGCCGGTGACGGCCGGGACTCCCAACATCTTGGCGGTGGCGAGCGCGCCGAGAGCGAACACGGCGGTGGAGAAGGTCGGCGGCCAGGGGGCGGCCCTCACGATCCGGCGGGTGCGCGCCAGCGACCGTACGCTTGCGACCACGATCGGCACCGCGAGGACGGCGGCGACCGACCAGGTGGCGCCCGCTACGACGTGACCGGCCGCGGCGACGCCCGAAGGGACGAGCGCTCGGCCGGCGGCGAGCACCCGCCCGACCGCCGCCGCAGCCAGGCCACCGCAGCCTGCAGCGATCCACCACAGCACCCGGCGGCCTTGGCCGAGACCCCGACGCGCGACCGCCAGCGCGGCGCCCGCCGCCACTGCCCAGTAGCCGGCCACGCCGACGGCGGCCGCCACGAGTGCCACCCACCGGAGCAGGTCCGCCAGCACGCCGACCGTCTGCCCCGCGTACGCCGCGGCGGCGATGCCGGCCCCGAGGAGGGCAGCAGGGGCGAGGAACCAGCCCCCGTCGACGGCCGTCGTCCCGTCTCGGCGGGTGACCGACACGGCGAAGCGGGCGACGAACACCGCGGCGCTGAGCCACGCCAGGACCACAAAGGCGGCACCGAGCACCTTGGCCAGTCCTGGCTGCGTGCTGAGGCCCGTGGCGACGACCGCCAGGCCGAGGGGCACGGTGAGCACCCCGGTGTGCTCGGCGGGCAGGCCGATCCTGGCCCAGGCCGACGGCGGCAGGCGAAGCTCACCACGATGGCGTACCAGTCCCCGTCCAGCGATCCATCCCGCCTCTGCAACCGCCAGCCACAACAAGGGGCGCGCCGCGCCCGGGAGGCCGCAGGCCCCGGCCAGCTGTCCCGCGCCGCCGGTCGCCATCACGGCCCCATAGGGAAGCCCGAGGCGCAGGGCCCGGGGCTGGGGCTGTTGCGGTGACTCGCCCTGGTTGGCCGCGAGCGAGCTCACCGGGTGCCGCTCGCCACGGGCGTCGGCACGTCGTTCGACCCAGCGCCCTCGAGCTCGAAGCGGAGGTGACCCTCGGTCGGGGACTGGATGGGCAAGAACGCCGCCTCGCGCAGTCGCCGGGCGGTCGGGCTCGACGCCCGGTACCCGCCGCCGCCGGCCACCGCCAGCTCGAGGTCGACGGCGAGGCGCGCCATCCTCGCCACCTGGAGGCGATGCGCCACCACCGCAGGCGTCGGTCCGACGTCCTCGATGAGCCGCCGGTGGCGGGCCCCGAGCGTGTCGAGGTCCACCCGGAGGCGGTGGTGCTCGCGTCGAAAGGCCGCGAAGCTCCGCTTGAGCCCGACTTCGGCCGCTTCGAGCGCGGCGCGTGCAAGCCCCAGGCAGAACGAGCTCTGCAGGAGGAGGAACCGGGGCTTGACCGTCCGCAGGAACGGCTCGAAGTCGGCGCTCACCACCCAGGAGGGATCGAGCACCACGCCGTCGAACCGCAGGCTCGACGAGCGCGTGGCGCCGAGGGCGAGGAGCTCGAGCGGTGCCCCGGCATGCACCCCCGGGGCGTCCGACGCGATGGCGAGGACTGCTCGGGTGCCACCGGGGCCCGCCTCGCCCACCACGACGAGAAAGCCCTCGGCGAAGAGGTTGGACGCCCAGCGCACCGCACCGTCGACCACGAGGGACGCCCCGTCGTGGCGGAACCCGACGCCGAGATCGGCCAGTCCGACCAGGTGCTGCATGGCCGGCGCCATGGCGGTCGACCCGATCGTCTCGGCCCGCCGCAGGCGTGCCACCTCGGCTTGCAGCGCCGCGGAGCTGGACAGCGACAGGTACTCGGCCACCATGGTGTGCGCCCACGCGCTGAACGCCGAGGCGAGGCAGCGGCGGGCGACCTCCTCGAGGACGGCGCAGCTGGTGGCCAGGTCGGGATGGGCGAGGAGGCCATGGTCCGCGAGGAGCCGGAGGCCGTCGCGCACCTCCGCGGTGCCCCGGTCCACCGCTTCGGCCCGTTCGGCGAAGTAGGCCCCGAGCTCGGGAGGGAGCGCGCCCTCGGCCAAGGCCGGGTGGCGGGCGGTCACGGCTGGGAGGGCGACGCGGTGGCGTCGGCCGGCTGTGCGAGGCGGTGGAGGCGGTCGATGGGCGTGGTCACGACCTCTCGGGCCCGCACCACCGCGGCGTCGTCGGGGGCGTCGTAGACGCACAGGCACTTTCCCATGTCCTCGCGCACGTAGGTGCGAAGGAACGCCACCTCGGGCACCTGGGAGTAGAGGGGCGACTTCTCCTTCTTGCGGGCCAGGTAGGTGTCCATGTCGAGACCGGCGGGGAAGTCCCACTCGACCAGGTGGCTGGCCGACCCGGCAGCCCGGGCCCGCACTGTATCGACGGTCGTGCCCACCAGGCGCACGAGCGCAGGGTCGGTCCGAGCGACACCGAGGTCGCCGATGCCGGCGGTGAGCCGGGCCGGGTCGACGTCCTCGGCCACGAAGAAGATCCGGGCGAAGTCCTCGCTCACCTGCACTTCGAACAGCCGGCCACCGGCCCCGTCGGCGGCGGGCCCGAGCCGCTCGACCAGCTCTTCGGCGGCTGCTCGGTCGCCGGTGCCGGTCAGGATCTCGGTCAGGTACAACGCCATGGCGCACTCCGTATCTCTAGTAGTTGACCAACTAGGTCAGCTTTTACGGTACCGACGAGCGTCGGGCCGCGCAACCCCGGGAACGGGTGTCGAGGCACCCGCCCTGGTCGGCGTAGTGTTTGTTGCCGGGTGAGGCGGCGATCGGCGGTTCATCGCGCAACGGGGCGTCGGACCTGGACTGGCGCGACGCTCTGCCTACTGGGCCAGCACCTCGTCGGCGGGGTCACCGACCCCGGGCGTCCGGCGGTGTCGCTTGGAGATGGCCAACGGCCCGCCTCCAGCCGGGTTGGCCGAATCGGGCTCCCCCGTCAGTAGCCGGCCAGGATCGCTTGGAGACGGACGAGCGTCGCTCGGGGTGCCCCTCACACGTTGTGACGGGCTCGCCGCTCCTTCGTGGATCCCTGCCTGGACTGGAGCGAGCGGGACCTCCACCGCGCCCTTGGTCGCGGCGCCGCCACCTGGCCAGTGCTCTCGGCGCCGGTCTCCTCGCCGCCTCGAGCGAGCGGGGCTGGGTGTCCCGGCGCCCGCCCAGCCCAGCCGTCACCCTCCAGGAGGAGCGGTGTTTGTCGCGCTCCTCGGCGGCACCTTGCCCAGCGGACACGCCCCCGGCGCCACGCTCTCGACCGGCTGAGCTCGCACGGCTTTCCTTCGTCGCCTCCGAGAGAGTGCTCAGCGTGAGAGCGCCATCGCGGCGAGGACCACGACGGCGAGGGTGTCGGCGGCCATCAGGAGACGCAGCGCGGTTGCCACCCGCCGGCCGCGGCGGGCGGCAGCTCGGGCGGCAGGGTCGGCGGGTGAGGTCATGGCGCGGCGGCGCAAGGTCGCCATGGTGCGGGCTTGGGCCATGCCCGCCGCCGTGGCGAGCACGAGGAGCCCGGCGAGCGCCACCGCGGCGTCGATCGTGGCCGACCAGGTGGGCGGCGGCCAGGACATGGTCAGGCCCGTCCCGATGGCGACGAGGAGCGAGCCGGTGCCGACGAGGGCGTAGCGGCGGCCGACGGCACGAAAGAAGGCGACCTGTCCGGGGCCGTCCAGCACCGTGCGGGCGGCCCGTGAGACAACCGCCAGGCACACCAGGCTGCCGATCCACACCGAGGCCGAGAGGATCTCCAGCGCCACGATTGGCGCGCCCGTCGTCACCGTTGCCTCTTCCTCGACATCCTCGTCTCCTCACCCGTCGGAGCCCCAACGGCTCCCGATCGTTCCTCTAGCATAAACTAGAGATACAGTGGCGGGAGAGCCCGTTGAGCGAAGAGGAGTGCACCATGACGACGACCGACACCGACTCCGGCGCCTTGGAGGCGATGCTGACCCACCACGCGGCGCTCGCCGACGGCGTGGCACGGCGCGTCGCCGCGCTGCGCGCCGCGGTAGAGGGGAACGACCACCACGAGGCCCCGATGGCCGACCTGGTCGCCTACCTGGCGAAGGAGGTCCTGCCGCATGCCATGGCCGAGGAGCACACCCTCTACCGGGCGGCTGCGGCCAAGGAGGAGCTTGCCGAGACGGTGGCCGGGATGGTCGACGAGCACCGGCGGCTCGTCTCGCTGGCAGAGCGGCTGGCGACGGCCGGCGACGCGAAGGCTGCAGCAGCCGAAGCCGGGGCGATCGGCGCGCTCTTCGCCGCGCATGTGGCCAAGGAGAACGAGCTGATCCTTCCCCCCTTGGCCGCCGACGACGCCGTCGACCTGGCCGGGCTGCTGGTCCAGATGCACCGGCTCACCGAGGCCGCCCAGGACGAGACCTCGGTGGCCGAGGACCTGGCGGCCCCCGATGCCGAGGCGACGCTGCTCCGCTTGCTGCTCGGCGCGGCAGGTGAGCTGGTCGACGCCGGGCGGGGCGACGCCGCCTGCCGGCTGGCGGCCGAGGCCTGGGTGGCGGTGCGGGCCGCACGACCCGAGCTGGGGGTGCGGGTCACCGCCGCGCTGCACCGCTTGGTGCGCTCGGTGACCGCCGAGCCGGTGACGCTGTCGGCGGGACCATCGTCCGGACCGTCGGCCTCGGCGGGCGACGCCGTGCTCGACGTGCGGGCCCTCGCCCCCGCCCAGCGCCACGAGAAGATCTTCGCCACCTACGGCGCCCTCGGCCAGGGCACCGCCTTCGTGCTGGTGAACGACCATGATCCCAAGCCCCTTCGGTACCAGTTCGAGGCCGAGCACCTGGGTGACTTCACCTGGGATGTGCTCGAGGCCGGCCCGACGGTATGGCGGGTGCGGATCGGCCGGCCGGCCGGCGCATCGGGCGGCGAGGACGCGGCGGCCACCACGTCGGCAGGCACCGAGCCGGAGCTCGACGTGCGCCGCTTCCCCCACGGCCAGCGCCACGACGTGATCTTCACGACCTTCGACGCCCTGGCCGAGGGGGCGGGGTTCGTCCTCGTGAACGACCACGATCCCAAGCCGCTTCGCTACCAGTTCGAGGCGCAGCACGCCGGCCACTACAGCTGGGACTACGTGGAGGCTGGCCCCGACATCTGGCGGGTGCGGATCGGCCGTCCTGCCGGGACCGCAGCGTGAGCGCCGCGAGGGCGGAGCTGGCCGAGCTGGCTGGCCGGGAGTACGCCTACGGCTTTTCCACCGACCTCGACACCGACTTCGCCCCGCGGGGCCTCTCCGAGGAGGTCATCCGTCTGATCTCGGCGAAGAAGGGCGAGCCGGACTGGCTCCTCGACTGGCGCCTCGGCGCCTACCGGCACTGGCGCACGCTCGCCGAGCCGACGTGGCAGAACGTCACCTACCCGCCGATCGACTACGACGACATCATCTACTACGCCGCGCCGAAGAAGAAGGCGGCGCTCTCGAGCATGGACGAGGTCGACCCCGAGCTGCGGGCCATGTTCGACAAGCTCGGCATCTCGCTCGCCGAGCAGGAGCGCCTCTCTGGCGTGGCGGTCGACGCAGTGGTCGACTCGGTGTCGGTGGCGACCACCTTCCAGGCCCGCCTCGCCGAGGCCGGCGTCATCTTCTGCTCGTTCTCGGCCGCAGTGCGGGACCATCCCGAGCTCGTGCGGGCCTACCTCGGCTCGGTCGTGCCCTACCGGGACAACTTCTTCGCCGCGCTCAACTCGGCGGTGTTCACCGACGGCTCGTTCTGCTACGTACCCAAGGGGGTGCGCTGCCCGATGGAGCTGTCCACCTACTTCCGCATCAACGCCGCGGGGACGGGCCAGTTCGAGCGCACCCTCATCGTCGCAGAGCGCGGTGCGTCGGTCAGCTACCTGGAGGGCTGCACCGCCCCCATGCGCGACGAGCACCAGCTCCACGCGGCGGTCGTCGAGCTCGTCGCCATGGAGGACGCCACGATCAAGTACTCGACGGTGCAGAACTGGTACCCGGGCGACGCCGAGGGCAGGGGCGGGGTCTACAACTTCGTGACCAAGCGCGGCCGGGCTGCAGGGGCGCGATCGAAGATCTCCTGGACCCAGGTGGAGACCGGCTCGGCGATCACCTGGAAGTACCCCGGCGTCGTCCTCCAGGGTGACGGGTCGGTGGGCGAGTTCTACTCGGTCGCGGTCTCTGCAGGCCACCAGCAGGCCGACACCGGCACCAAGATGATCCACATCGGCAAGGACACCCGAAGCACCATCGTGTCCAAGGCGATCTCGACCGGGCACGGCCAGAACACCTACCGGGGCCTGGTGAAGATGCTGCGATCGGCGACCGGTGCCCGCAACCACACCCGCTGCGACTCGCTGCTCATCGGAGGAGACTGCGGGGCCCACACGTTCCCCTACATAGAGGTCAAGCACCCTTCTGCCCAGGTCGAGCACGAGGCGACCACCTCCAAGGTGTCCGACGACCAGCTCTTCTACGCCCGCCAGCGGGGGATAGGAGAGGAGGAGGCGACCTCGATGATCGTGAATGGCTTCTGCCGGGAGGTGTTCCGGGAGCTGCCTATGGAGTTCGCCGTCGAGGCCCAGCGCCTGTTGTCGGTGAGCCTGGAAGGAGCGGTCGGCTGATGCTCGTCGTCGACGACCTCCACGCCTCGATCGGCGGCACCGAGGTCCTCCACGGGCTGACGCTCGAGGTCCCCGACGGCGAGGTCCACGCCGTGATGGGCCCCAACGGGTCGGGCAAGAGCACCCTGGCCTATGTCCTCGCCGGCCGTGATCCCTACCAGGTGACCGCCGGGCGGGTCCTCTACGACGGTGCCGACCTGCTCGCCATGACCCCCGAGGAGCGCGCCGCGGCGGGGGTGTTCCTCGGCTTCCAGCACCCCGTCGAGATCCCCGGCGTGCCCACCATGTACTTCCTGCGCACGGCGCTCAACGCCCAGCGCCGCTCCCGCGGCGAGGAGGAGCTCGGACCGGTCGAGTTCCTCGCCCTCGTCGACGCAAAGCGCCGACTGGTGGACATGGACCGCACCCTGTTGGACCGTGCGGTCAACGACGGGTTCTCCGGCGGGGAGCGCAAGCGCAACGAGATCCTCCAGATGCTCATGCTGGAGCCTCGCCTGGCCGTCTTGGACGAGACCGATTCGGGCCTCGACATCGACGCCCTGCGGGTCATCGCCGCCGGTGTCTCCTCGCTGCGGGCCCCGAACCGCTCGGCGGTGCTCATCACCCACCACCAGCGCCTGCTGGAGCACCTGATCCCTGACCGGGTGCACGTGCTTGCCGGCGGGCGGATCGTCCGTTCCGGCGGAGCCGATCTCGCCGCCGAGCTCGAAGCCCACGGCTACGCGGGCCTCGACGACCCGGGCGTCGAGGCCTTCCCCGTCTCGACCGCCACTGCCCGATGAACGCCGTCACCCGCCCGGCGACGGCGCGCAGGCCACCGTCGGGCACGGATTCCGGGCTGGCGGCGCAGATCCTCGATCGAGCATCGGAACCCGGGTGGCCCCCGGAGCCCGGGTGGCTGAGAGCGGCGCGCCGGCGAGCAGCCGCGTGGGTGGAGGACCACGGCTTCCCGACCACCAAGCACGAGGACTGGCGTTACACCAAGATCGACGCGGCTCTCGCCGTCCCCATGGGTACGCCCCCCGAGGGCGCTGCCGACGGCGGGGCATCGGTCTCGGTGGGTGATCTCGTAGGCCCGCACCTGAGCGGCGCGCGGATCGTGGTGGTGAACGGCCGGGTCGTCCCTGAACTGTCCTCGACCGGAGACCGACTTCCCCCGGGGGCACGCGTCGAGGCGCTGGCCGGCGCCCTGCAGCGGCTCGACGGGCGCCTGGAGCCGTCCTGGCTGTGGCGTGCCGGCGACTACCCCCATGCCCTTCGCGCCATGAACGACGCGGCCGCTGTCGACGGGGTGCTCATCGACCTTCCACCGGGGACGGTCGTCGAGGACCCGATCGAGGTCGTCTTCGTCGCTATGCCCGCCGGGCAGCCGAGCTGGTCGCATCCCCGCGTCATCGTCGTGGCGGGGGCCGGGGCCGGCGCCACGCTGGGCGAGACCTACCTGAGCGGGCCAGGAGGCCCGGCGGTCACCAACGCCCTCACCCAGGTGCACCTCGGCGCCGGCGCGCAGCTCGCCCACCATGTCCTGCAAGGCGAGCGCACGGACAGCTTCCACTTCTCCTCGCTCGAAGCCCGCCTGGCCGAGGGCAGCCGGCTGTCCTCGCGCCTGCTCGCCACCGGTGGCCGGATCGGCCGCCACGAGGTCGACGTAGTCCTCGCCGGCAAGGGAGCCGACGTGGACCTCGACGGGCTGTTCCTCACCGGCACCGGCCAGCACCACGACAACCCCGTGCTCGTCGACCACGCCGCCCCTGGCTGTACGAGCCGCCAGCTCTACAAGGGCGTGATCTCCGGCGACGGCCATGGCGTGTTCAACGGGCATCTCGTGGTGCGCCCCGGGGCCGACGGGACCGACGCGGCGCAGGTCAACAAGAACTTGCTGCTCTCTGAGCGGGCCGAGGTGGACACTCGCCCCCGCCTCGAGATCAACGCCGACGACGTCGCCTGCACCCATGGAGCCGCTGTGGGCCAGCTCGATCCCGACGCCCTCTTCTACCTCCGCTCACGGGGAGTCTCCGAACGCGAGGCGCGGGCGGTGCTCGTCTCCGGCTTCGCCCACGAGATCCTCGAACGCTTCGGGTCCGGTCCGATCCGCCGACGCGCCGAGGAGTTGGCGACGGCGGCGGGGCTGATCGTCCTGGACGAAGACGGCCGCAGCAGCGGCGCGGTCACGGCTGCGACAACCCGTGCCCGACGAGGAGGTCGACCGCAGTGAGCGAGCTCGTCGAGCTGCGGAGGGACTGCCCGGCGGTGCTCGTCCCGAGCGGCCGCCGGGCCATCCTCGGCGCAGGTGAGCAGGTGGTCGTCGTCCAGCGCCTCGGCGGCAGCTTCACCGTCCAGATCGGCCACGGGACCCTGGCGCGCATCGAGGGGACCGACGCCGACGCGCTCGGCATCGACGAAGCGTCCGTGGCGGACGAGCGCGGTGTCGGGGAGCACGATGCCGGCGGGCAGGGGGCGCAGTCGGGCGCGGACAGGAGCAGCAACGGCGAGAGCGCCGGCTGGCATGCCCCGGACGTGGACGAGGTGCTGGACCGGCTGCGGAGCGTGTACGACCCCGAGATCCCCGTCAACGTGGTGGACCTCGGCTTGATCTACGGCTGCGAGGTCCACCCGACGCACTCGGGGGGGTACCGGGTGGCCGTGTGGATGTCGATGACCGCCCCGGGGTGTGGGATGGGGGACATCTTGCGCGCCGAGGCGGCCGAGCGGATCCTCGGGATCCCCGGGGTCACCGACGCCGAGGTGGAGCTGGTGTTCGAGCCGCCGTGGGATCTCGGGCGGATGTCGGAGGCGGCCCGGTTGCAGCTGGGCATGTGGTGACACCGTCGCCCGGACGAGCGCCCGCCAGACTGGGTCCGTCGAGGATCCGATGCCGGGCGTACAGGAAAGGAGTGCCGCGTTGAAGGTGTGGATCGACCAGGACCTCTGCACCGGGGACGGGCTTTGCGAGGAGATCTGCCCCCAGGTCTTCACCCTCTTGGAGGACGGCCTGGCCTACGTGAAAGACGACGGCCGGGTGCTGAGCGACCCGGGCGGCTCCGAAGGCCTCGCGGCGGTCCCTGACGGCTACGAGGACTCGGTGCGCGAAGCAGCCGACGAGTGCCCGGGCGAGTGCATCTTCATCGAGGAGTGACCGGCTTCGGTGCTCTTGCGCCTCGAACCTCGCCGTGCCCGGCTCCTCTTCGACGCGGGCCGCTGGCGCCGCCGCGCCGCGTGCAGGGAGACGGGACCCGAGCTGTTCTTCCCGGCCGGTGAGCGAGACGAAGCGGCGGTCGTCCAGGGGGCTGCGGCCGAGCAGGTGTGCGCACGCTGCGACGTGCGGCTGCACTGCCTCACCTACGCGCTCGTCGCCAACCCCGAGGACGGCATCTGGGGCGGTCTCGGCCCGAGTGAGCGCAGAGCGTTGCGGCGCGCCCGGCGGGCCCACCACGAGGCACGCACCGAAAGGAGCGGGGGCGAGGAGGCTGCAGCGGCGCCGGTCCCTGATCGCGCGGCGCGCTCGGCGGCCCTGTGAGCCGGGCTCGTCCGCACCTGATCCCAGCAGGTCACGTCGAGCGCTCGGTGGCAGGCTCGGGCCGTTGGGTGGCGGCGGCGGGGAGATCGGCGCCCGTTCGTACGGTGGTGCGCAGGTGCAGAGGACGAGCCGACAGGTTGGCGGCGGCGATGACTCCCGTCGCGGCCAGGAGCACGCCACCCGCCGCGATCGCCGGCGGCCACGACGCGCCGAGGCCGGCGCACAGCGCGGCGATGCCGGCGGTGACGGTTCCGTAGGTGGCCGCAGCCCAGCCGTGGTGGTAGAGGTCGGCGAACATGAGTGGCTTGCCCGACGGCCCGCTCGGCGTGCCCTGCGAGCGCAGCAGCGACCAGACGATGAACGGCACGACCTTGTGGGCGTGGCCGACGAGCGCTTCGAGCAGCCAACCGCCGCCGGCCGCCACGGCGGCGGCGACGAGGGCGACGCCCAGGCGGTAGTGGTGGGGGAGGAGGAGCGCCCCGGCGAGGGCGAGGCCGGCGGCGGCGACCAGCCACGCCGCGGCGGTCACCACGAAGAGGAGGTGCAGGTCGGCCTTCCTGCGGCGGTGACGCAGATGCGCCCACAGCGAGGTGAGGTGAGCGCCGAGGCCGACGACGAGCACGCCGGCACCGGTCCACTCGGCGCCGGAAGCCCCATGGGCCAGGCCGCCGGCCAGCACGGCTGCGCCCAGCCAGGTCGCCCACACCGCCACCGTCCCCGAGCGGTTCCTGCCGGGAAGGTGCGCCAGCATGAACATGGGCCACAGCTTCTGTGCCACGCCGATGTAGGTGACCCCGAGCCACCCGAACAGGCCCAGCACGCCCATCGCCAGGTCGACGTGACCCGAGAGGGTGAACCAGTGTCCTTGGCGATCGCCGACGAAGGTGGCGCCGAGGAGGGTGGTCGCCGCCGCGCCGAGGAGAGCGAGGCGAAGAGCGGTGACCGGGGCGCCCTTGCCTCGCACCGACAGCGGCGCGGCGAGGTTCCAGGCAAGGAGGAGAAGGCCCACCAGGGCGAGACCCCCGCCGGCGGCGGTCACGCCGGTCTGCTTGAAGCCGATCCCAAGCGGCAGCAGCCACGACGCCCCCAGCCACCCGACGAACGTGGCTCGGGCCAAGAGGACCGACCGCAGCGGGCGGCCGGTGATGACAGGGGTGAATTGGTGGGTGGCGCCGAGGACGCCCATGGCCAAAGTGGCGAGCACGCCGAAGTGCACGGCGGCGACCACCCGCTCGGCGCTCGGGTCCGTGGCGGCCGCGCCCCGGGCCCAGACCCAGGCGGCACCGCAGGCGACGAGGCCGGCTGCGGCCGCCGCCAGGAACGACAGCGGCACCGACGGCGGCGGCACCGCGCCAGGCACACCAGGCGGCCGGCCAGCCCACGAGCCCGAGACGCTCGCGGCTCGAGGTCCGCCGCTGCTATGCATCGTCGTCCCCGTCCCCGTCCCCGTCCCCGTCCCCGTCCCCGTCCCCGTCCCCTACGCCAGCGAGCAGCGACGCCATGGCCTGCGCCGCTTCGGCGACCGTCATCTGGGGGTCGAGGTCGGAGGGGTCGAGCTCGGGGCCCACGGTCCGCTCGGCCAGCTCCTCGCGGACGGCGTCCCACAGGTCGCCGAGATCCTCTGCGCCGATCCCGAGGTCGGACAGCACCGTGTCGTCGGCGTCGTCGTCTTCGCTGCTCAGCAGCGCGCACAGCAGCATCGAGATGGTCTCGGCGTCCGCGGTCCTTCCGCGCTGGTGGGTCTCTGCGGGCATTCAGTCGTACTTCTCCGTCTCGATGACCTCGGGCGCGACATCGAGGTCGACCAGGGCGGCGGCGACCGACTCGACCATGGCCGGGGACCCGCACAGGTAGGCGGCGCTGGGGTGGATCCCTTCGAGGCTCTCCGACAGCACGGTCCTGTCCACCCGCCGGTGGTAGTGGGCGCGGGGTTCGACCGGGTCACGGGTGATGCAGTGCACGACCCGCAGCCAGGAGTGCCCAGATGCCAGCGCGGCGAGCTCGTCACGGTAGAAGGCGTGGGAATAGGTGATCGCCGAGCAGACCGCCACGACCGGGTCGCGCCGGCCCCGGTGCGCGGCGTGGCGGACCATCGACATGAGCGGCACCATCCCGCTGCCGGCGCCGACCAGCAGCACGGGGCCGGCGTCACGACCGTCCCAGGTGAACCGGCCGTAGGGTCCCCGCACGTCGAGGCGCTCGCCGGCGCGGAGGCCGACCAGCCGAGGGGAGAGGAGGCCCCCGGGCACCTCACGGACGCCGAGGTCTATCACCGAGGGATCCGGTGCCGGCGAGGAGCCGACCGAGTAGGCCCGCTGCACCGGCCGGGGCCGCCCGGGCACCGCCAGGCGCACGTTGTAGTACTGGCCGGGGAGGAAACCGGCCGCGTCGCCGAGCCGGAGACGCAAGGTGACGGCATCGGGGGCCTCGTCGATCACAGCGGTCACCGTCGCCTCCTGCCACGCCGGTGCTACCCCGTCTCGGGAACGCCGTACGCCTGGGGGCCCCGACCGTTCGGCCGTCGTCACGCTCGAATGCTCCACGCCGTCAGTGTATCTCTAGCTCACAGCAGAGTTTCAAGGATCGCCGTCTCGGGCACGGCCGCGGGCGGTGCCGCCCGGCCCGGCACGCCAGAGGGCGGCCGATCCTTCGTAGTCGACGAGGACCACCTCGAGCTCGAAGCTCGATCCCGCATGCGCCAGGCAGGCGGCGCGGGCACGCTCAACAGGGCCAGTGGTCCCAGGCACCCATGGACCACGCAGGCGTCGAAGAAGTGCCGGGCCGTCGCCGTCGCCGTCGCCGCCTCCACCACTGCCGGGGGCGCCCCTGCCTCGACCGCCAGCGCGGCGAGCAGCGCCGTGTCGACCTCGGAGCGGTGGAAGTGGGTCATCATCACCCCCGCCGCGAGCTTGGTCAGCTTGCCGGCCATGCCGACGAACACCACCTTTGCCATCCCGACGTGCGCGGCGCGCCGCAGGGCGATCCCGGTGAAGTCGCCCACCTCGACCAGGCACACCGGGTCGAGGGCCGGGTAGAGCCGGGCGGCCGCCGCCGCCGAGCGGGTGCCGGTCGCCAGCACCACGGTCCGCTCGCCCTGGGCGGCGGCCACGTCGATCTGCTGGACCACCGACGCCCGGTAGGAGGCGGTGGAGAAGGGTCGCACGACGCCCGAGGTCCCGAGGATCGAGATCCCTCCCAGGATGCCGAGGCGGGCGTTGGTGGTCTCGGCCGCCATCGCCTCGCCGCCGGGGACCGAGAAGGTGACGTCGACCGGCTCGGTGCCGACCTCGGCGAGGGCGGCCAGGATCATGCGTCTCGGCACCGGGTTGATCGCCGGGGCACCCACCGCAAGGCCGAGGCCCGGCTTGGTGATGGTCCCGATCCTCTCGCCAGCACGAAGGACATGGTCCCCGCCGGATCCCCGGGCGCGCACCCCGGCGGTCATGCGGGCGCCGTCCGTGCAGTCCGGGTCGTCGCCGGCGTCCTTCACGACCGCGGCCCTGCCGGCGCTGTCCCACTCGACCGGGAAGCCCACCCGACGCCCCGGCGGCAGCGCCACCTCCACCCGCTCGGGGCGCCGGCCGGAGACGACGGCGAGGTAGGCGGCTTTGGCGGCGGCCGACGCGCAGGTCCCGGTCGTCCACGCGGTGCGCAGCCCCTTCCGGCCGGCGGCGCCAGGGCTCGAGTCGGTCTCGTCGGGCTCCATCGGGCCGCTCAGAGCGCCGCGCCCGCCATCGGGACGCACCCGAGCGGCACGCGGCTTCTCGCGCCGCTCGGGTGCCGATGGTCCCCTGGCACGGGTCGACTTCCGGAGAGCACCACATCCTGATAAGTTCTAGTGGAGGACAGAACAACAGGGCCACTCCGGTGCTCCCCGGGTGCCCAGGAGGGAGGAGGCAATGGCAACCGTCGACGCCCGCCCGATCATCGCGTCGGGCGATGAGCCGTTCGAGACGATCATGGCCGCGGCCACCGCCCTCGAAGACGGCGAGGAGCTGGTCGTCCTGGCGCCGTTCGAGCCGGTGCCTCTCGAAGGGGTGCTGTCGTCGCAGGGCTTCTCCTATGAGGCAGAGGACCTCGGCGGCGGCGACTGGCGGGTTACCTTCCGGCGGCCGTCGTGACGGACCGAACGACAGACGGCGGCCCTCGCCCCGGCGCCCCGGCTGACGCACGCAGCGGGCTCCAGCTGCCGACGTCCGATGTGCTCGACGCAGCCTGGGACGCGCTGCGCGGCGTCTACGACCCCGAGCTGTACCTCGACGTGGTGGCGCTCGGGCTGGTCTACGACGTCCGGGCCGAAGGTGGCACGGTGGTCGTCGAGATGACGATGACGACGCCGGGCTGCCCGGCATCCGAGGTGCTCCCCGAGATGGCCCGTGCCGCCATCGCCGACGCCGTCGACGGTTCCGTCGAGGTCGACGTGCGGGTGGTGTGGGACCCGCCGTGGAGCCCGGCCATGATCGACGAGGAGGCGGCGGCGGCCCTCGGGTTCCGGGCCCGGTGACCCCGGCAACGAGGACTGGGGCGGCGGCGAAAACGGGCGTCGAGGTGGTCCGGGTGTACGAGGACCCCGGGCGTCGCGCCGGCGAGCACCGGGTGCTTGTCGACCGGCTGTGGCCCCGGGGGGTCAAGAAGGCAGCCGTGGACTTCGACGAGTGGGCGAAGGACGCAGCACCGAGCGCCGAGCTTCGCCGCTGGTACGGCCACGACCCGGGGCGGTTCGGTGAGTTCGCCCGCTGCTACAAGGTCGAGCTGGACCACGAGCCCGGCGCGTCCGCCGTCGAGCGGTTGCGGGGTCTCGCACGTGCCCGCGGTCGCCTCGTGCTCCTGACCGCCACCCGTGACGTCGAGCACTCGGGGGCCGCGGTGCTCGCCGACGTGCTCGCCGCGGGGAGGGGCAGGTAGCCGGTGGGGATCGCCCGCTTCGCGATCGAGGTCTGCCCGCCGTTCCGCCTGGACCTGACCGTCTGGGCGCTGCGGCGCCGACCGCACAACACCATCGACGTATGGGACGGCACGACCTACACGAGGACGCTCGTGGCCGGCGCCGTCCCGGTGCTGGTCGCCGTCCGCCAGGAGCCGGGTGGGGAGTCGGAGCGGGTGCGCCTCGGTGTCGAGGTGCGCCGCCGCGGGGAGGCCCTGAGCGGGGCTGGCGTCGCCGAGGTGCGCCGCACCCTCTGCCGGATGCTCGGGCTCGGGGTCGACCTCGCCGGCTTCTATGAGCTGGCGGCGGCCGACGAGCGCCTCGCCGGGCTCGCTGGGCGCTTCAGAGGCGTGCGGCCGCCGCGCTTTGCCGGCGTCTTCGAGGCGCTCGTGAACGCGGTTGCCTGCCAGCAGCTCTCCCTCACTGTCGGCATCCACCTCCTCGACCGCCTGGCCGCCGTCTACGGACCCGAGGTCGGGCTCCGGGGCGCCACGCCGGGGTTCCCGGCGGCCGAGCGTCTCGCCGCAGCCGAGCCGTCCCACCTGCGCCGCCTCGGGTTCAGCGTGGCGAAGGCCCGGACCCTCACCGGGCTCGCCCGCCGGGTGGCTTCGGGGACCCTCGACCTCGACGCCTTTGCGCAGGCCGACGACGAGCACGCCACCGCCGCCCTCGTGGCCTTGCCGGGCATCGGCCGCTGGAGCGCCGAGTACGTGCTGCTGCGGGGCCTCGGGCGCCTCGGGGTCCTCCCCGGCGACGACGTCGGCGCCCGCAACAACCTGCGCCGGCACTTCGAGCTGCCGGCTGCCGCCGGCTACGACGAGGTCGCCGCCCTGACCAAGAGCTGGTGGCCGTACGGCGGACTGATCTACTTCCACGTCCTCCTCGACGCCCTCGCCCGAGGTGGCCACCTGGAGGCCGCCGAAGCCGACCCGCCGGCCCACGGTCCGGCCTCCCTCCGCACGTTCGCCGTGCAGTCGGGCTCCCGCCGCCCCGCCGCCGGCGCCCGGCTCGACGCGGGAGACGTCGCATGAGGACCGCTGTGCACGGCATGGCACGCATCGGCCGGCACCGGGAGCTCAAGTGGGCGCTCGAGGACTACTGGGCCGGACGCTCCGCCGAAGACACGCTCTTGGGGGTCGGCGCCGGCATCCGCCGCGACAACTGGCGCACCTTGGCCGCAGCCGGGGTCGGCTTCGTGCCCTCCAACGACTTCTCGCTCTACGACCACGTGCTCGACGCCGCCGTCGCGCTGGGCGCTGTCCCGGCCCGCTTCGGGCCGCCGGGGGCGAAGGGCAGCCTGGCGCGCTACTTCGCCATGGCCCGAGGCGGCGAGGTGGGCGGCGTGGCGGTCGCGCCGCTCGAGCTGACCAAGTGGTTCGACACCAACTACCACCAGCTGGTGCCCGAGATCGGCCCGGACACCGCGTTCTCGCCGGACCCCTCCAAGGCCCTGGGCGAGCTGGAGGAGGCCAAGGCCCTCGGCATCGAGACCACGCCGGTGCTCCTCGGCCCGCTCACCTTCCTGCTGCGCAGCGCGCCGGCCACGCCAGGGTTCTCCCCGCTCACGCTCCTCGACCGGCTCGTCGACGTCTACGTCCAACTGCTCGAGGCGCTGTCGGCGGCCGGCGCCCGGTGGGTCCGCCTCGACGAGCCCGCCTTGGCCGAGGACCGCAGCCCCGGCGAGCTCGACGCCCTCGCCCACGCCTACCGGCGACTCGGCGAGGCCTCAGCTCGCCCCAGCCTCGCCATCTCGACCTACTTCGGCCACGTCGGCGGAGCGATGGCGACCCTGGCGGAGCTGCCGGTCGAGGGTATCGGCCTCGACCTCTGCCGGGGACCGGAGAACCTCGCCCTCCTGGAAGAAACCCGGGGCATCGGCGAGCGGGTGCTCTTCGCCGGGGTGGTCGACGGGCGCAACGTCTGGGTGAACGACCTCGACGCCTCCCTCGGGCTGCTCGATCGGATCGGCGCCTACGCCGCCGAGGTGGTGGCCTCCACCTCCTGCTCCCTCCTGCACGTGCCGGTGAGCCTCGAGGCCGAGACGACGTTGGATCCCGAGGTCCGGCCGTGGCTGGCCTTCGCCGAGGAGAAGGTCGCCGAGCTGGCGGTCCTGGCCGAGGGCGCGGAGCACGGCCCCGGCCGCATCGCCGGCGAGCTCGAGGCCAACCGGGCGGTCCGAGCGGCGCGGCGTGCGTCGGAGCGGGTGTGCGACCCTACCGTCCGGCGGGCGATGGCCCAGGCTCCCGCCGACCCCCGCCGGCGTGGCTCGCCGGCCGAACGGACCGCCGCTCAGGCGGCGCGCCTCGCCCTCCCGCCCCTTGCGACCACGACGATCGGCTCGTTCCCCCAGACCGCGGCGCTGCGAGCGGTGCGGGCGTCGTGGCGGGCCGGGAAGACGACGGAGGCGGAGTACCACCGGGCGCTCGAAGCCGAGATCGACCGGGTCGTCGCCCTCCAAGAGGAGCTCGGTCTCGACGTGCTGGTCCACGGCGAGCCCGAGCGCGACGACATGGTCCGCTACTTCGCCGCCTCGCTTTGCGGTTTCGTGCTGCCCGAGGCCGGCTGGGTCCAGTCCTACGGCTCTCGCTGCGTGCGGCCGCCGATCCTCTTCGGCGACGTCGCCCGCCCCGAGCCGCTCACCGTCACCTGGACCGCCTACGCGGCCGCCCGTACGACCAGGCCCCTGAAGGCCATGCTCACCGGGCCGGTCACCATGCTCTCGTGGTCCTTCGTCCGAGACGATCTTCCCCGAGCAGACGTGGCCGCCCAGCTCGGCCTCGCCCTCGCCGAGGAGGTGGCCGATCTCCAGTGCACGGGCATCGCCGTCGTCCAGATCGACGAGCCCGCCCTGCGGGAGGGCCTGCCGCTGCGCCGCGGCGGGCGTGCCGAGTACCTGGCGTGGGCGACGCGGGCCTTCCGCCTGGCCAGCTCGGCCGCCTTGCCGGCTACCCAGGTGCACACCCACATGTGCTACGCCGAGCTGGCCGACGTCGTGGACGTGCTCGCCGAGCTCGACGTCGACGTGGCCTCCTTCGAGGCGGCGCGCTCGGCCATGGCGCTCCTCTCTGCGCTCGGCGAGGCCGCCTACCAGGGCGGTGTCGGGCCTGGCGTCTACGATGTGCACTCGCCGCAGGTGCCGGCCGAAGACGACATCGCGTCGCTCCTCCGCCGGGCCGTCGGGGCCGTCGGGCCCGAGCGCCTGTGGGTGAACCCCGACTGCGGGCTCAAGACCCGCGGCTACGCCGAGCTCACCGAGGCGCTTGCCAACATGGTGGCAGCTGCCCGCCAGGTGCGCGCCGAGCTGGCCACCGCGGCGCGGCCACGAGGGCCGGCGGAGGGCGCCGCCCGGGGATCGCCCGGCGGCGCGGGCCGGACGTGACCGACCTCGCCCTGTGCCCCGTCCGGGTCACCCGGGCAGATGCACGCGTGCGGGGGGCGAGCCATGGCTGATCCCCGAGGGTTCTTGAAGTACGAACGGGAGCTTCCGCGGCACCGGCCGGTCCCGATCAGGGTCCGTGACTGGCGCGAGGTCTACGAGCCGTTCCCCGCCGACGCCGCTCGGCGCCAGGCGGCCCGCTGCATGGACTGCGGCGTCCCCTTCTGCCACGACGGCTGCCCGCTCGGGAACCTCATCCCCGAGTGGAACGACCTCGTGTACCGCGGCAACTGGGCCGAGGCGAGCGAGCGGCTGCACGCCACCAACAACTTCCCCGACTTCACCGGGCGCCTGTGCCCGGCGCCCTGCGAGGCGGCGTGCGTGCTCGGGATCAACGCCGAGCCGGTCACCATCAAGCAGATCGAGTACGAGATCGTCGAGCGGGCCTGGGCCGAAGGCTGGCTCGGACCGGTCCGCCCGGCGCAGCGTACGGGCCGTCGGGTCGCCGTGGTGGGCTCCGGTCCGGCCGGACTGGCCGCCGCCCAGCAGCTCGCCCGGGCCGGCCACTCGGTCGTGGTCTTCGAGCGGGCGCCACGGCCCGGCGGCTTGCTCCGCTACGGCATCCCCGAGTTCAAGCTGGAGAAGCGCGTGATCGATCGCCGCCTCGGCCAGCTCACGGCCGAAGGGGTGGAGCTGCGCTGCGGCGTGACGGTCGGGACCTGCGGGGCCGACACCCCGCCCTCGGTGCCGGGCGGCCGGGAGACCCTCGACGTGGCCACGCTGCGCTCGACCTTCGACGCCGTGCTGCTCGCCACCGGTGCCACGATCCCACGGGACCTTCAGGTCCCCGGCAGGGTGCTGCACGGCGTCCACCAGGCGATGGAGTACCTGACGGGAGCCAACCGGGTCACCGAGGGCTCGTTGGACCGCCCACCCATCGACGCCGCCGGCAAGGCCGTCGTGATCATCGGTGGCGGCGACACGGGGGCCGACTGCCTCGGGACGGCGCACCGCCAGGGAGCCGGCACGGTCCACCAGCTCGAGATCCTCCCCGAGCCGCCGGCCGCCCGCAGCGAGGAGGACCCCTGGCCGACGTGGCCGAGGATCCTGCGCACCTACCCCGCCCACGAGGAGGGCGGCGAGCGGCTGTTCTCGGTGTCGACCGCCGGCCTCGTCGGCGACGCCGCCGGGCACGTCCGGGGGCTGCGCGCCGACCAGGTGCGACACGTCGCCGCGGCCGCCGGACGCGGCACGTTCGAGCCGGTTGCCGGATCGGCCTTCGAGCTGCGCTGCGACCTGGTGCTGCTGGCGCTCGGGTTCACCGGTCCCGAACGCCAGGGCCTCGTCGCCGACCTCGGCGTGGCGCTGACCGACCGGGGCACCGTCGCCGTCGACGCCGGGTGGGAGACGGACGTCGAGGGGGTCTTCGCCTGCGGGGACGCGGTGAAGGGCCAGAGCCTGGTGGTGTGGGCGATCGCCGAGGGCAGGGCGGCGGCCGCGGCCGTCGACCGCCGCCTCATGGGGACGAGCGACCTTCCGGCGCCGGTGGTCCCCGGACAGCTCCCCCTCCGTTGAGCCGCTGCTCAACGCCTGCACCGAGAAAGGAACGACAAGACGGACGTGGACATTCGCCGGATTGGGATCTGGACGTCCGCCCTCGACCGCCAGAGAGCGCCGGTCGTCCGGCGGGCCGCACGCGAGATCGAGCGGCTCGGGTACGGCGCGCTGTGGGTCGGCGAGGCGAGCCGGCGCGAGGCCTTCGCCCATGCGTCGCTGCTCCTGTCGGCGACCGACCGGCTGGTGGTGGCGACCGGCATCGCCAACATCTGGGCCCGTGATCCCCTGGCCATGGTCGCCGGGCAGCGCACCCTGGCCGAGGCCTGGGGTGGGCGCTTCCTGCTCGGTCTCGGGGTGAGCCACGACCGCCTGGTCGAGCCCCGGGGCCATCGCTACGAGCGCCCGCTCACCGCGATGCGCCGCTACCTCGACGCCATGGACCAGGCGCCGTACCGGGCGCCGCTGCCCGACCCCGCGGCCCTGATCCGAGTACTCGGGGCCCTGCGCCCTCGCATGGTGGCGCTGGCGGCCGAACGCGCCGACGGCGCCCACCCGTACCTCGTCCCCGCCGAGCACACCGAGCGGGCGCGCCAGATCCTCGGCGCGGGGAAGCTGCTCTGCCCGGAGGTCGCGGTCGTGGTCACCTCCGATCGCCACGTCGCCCGGCGCGTCGCCCGAGCCCACCTCGACACGTACCTCCGGCTCGCCAACTACCGGAGCAACCTGGCAGACCTCGGCTTCGCCGACCGGGACCTCGCCGGAGGAGGCAGCGACCGCCTCGTCGACGCCCTGGTGGCCTGGGGACCCGCGGCGCGGGTCGCCCGCCGCGTCGGCGCGCACCTCGACGCCGGCGCCGACCACGTCGCCGTCCAGGTGCTCACGCCGAGCCCCGATCGCCTGCCGACCGAGGAGTGGGCCGAGCCGGCCGCTGCCTTGGCGCTCGATCCACGCCCAGCCTCCGCACCGGCCGAGCAGTGAGACCGGTCCCGACCCGGTGCCCACCGAATCGAGCTGCGGTTCGGACGGTCGGTTGCGGTAGCACCATGTCGTGGCAGAGACGGAACGAGAGGAAGGAGCCCCGATGCCCCAGGGTGACACGATGACGCTGCCAGGGGACGTGGTCCTCGCCGCTGTGGCGCACGCTCCCGACGCGGTCGTGATCGTCGATGCCGCCGGCACCATCTGCTACTGGAACGACGGCGCGGCCCGCATCTTCGGCTACGGGCCGCAGGAGATGGTCGGCTCGACACTCGACGCGATCATCCCCGAACGGCTGCGCCAGCGCCACAACGAGGGGTTCCGCGCCGCGATGGCCCGCGGCTCGACCCGCTACGGTGCAGCCGACCTCCTGGCCGTGCCCGCCCGCCACGCGGACGGGCGGACCGTCTCGATCGACTTCAGCGTCGTCCTGCTCCAAGCAGACGACGGCTCGGTCAGCCACGTCGCAGCGATCCTGCGCGACGTCACCGAGCGCCGGGCCCGCGAGCAGGAGCTCCGGCGGCAGATCCAGGCGCTCGAGGAGCGCCGCCAGGCGCCCTGACATGACCATGCCCCTCGGAACGACGATGCGCGCCGCCTACGTCGAGCGGCTCGGACCCCCAGAGGCGATCGCGATCGGCGAACTGGCCGTGCCCGTCCCGGGACCGACCGACGTGCTCGTGGCCGTCGAGCTGGCCGCGGCCAACCCGGTAGACACCTTCGTCCGCTCGGGACACTACCCGACGCCCGTCCCTTTCCGTTCGTCGTGGGGCGCGACCTGGTCGGCACCGTCGCCGCTCGTGGCCCCGGGGCGCCCTTCGACGTCGGGGAGTGGGTGTGGGCCAACAGCCTCCGCCACGACGGCCGCCAGGGCAGCTTCTCAGCGCGTCTACGGCGGCGACGGCGGAGGCAATGTCGCTCGGCCACTATCGCCATCGCACGGCGCGCCGGGGCCAGGGTGCTCGCGAGTGCCCGGCCGGCGGACCACGACCGCTGCCGGGAAGCGGGCGCGGAGGACGTGGTGGACTACCGTGACCCCGACCTGGCCCGCCGCCTGCGTGGGGCGGTACCCGACGGCGTCGATCTCTTCTGGGAGATCTCGGGGCACCACGACCTCGACCTCGTCGCCGGCGCGGTGGCGCCCAGAGGGCGGGTCATCCTCAGCGCCGCGACCGGGGAGTTGCCGGTACTCCCTGTCCGGGATCTCTACACCCGGGCGCTCAGCTCGCTGGTGGCGAGCATGGTGTTGATGAGCCGCGCCGCGTCGGCCAGCTCGCAGACCGTCGCCCGGCTGATGACGAAGCCATGGAGGCTGACGTCTCGCGGATCGCCGAGGTGCTCCCGCTCGACGCCACCGCCGAGGTCCACGCCCGCTTCGAGGCCGGCACGGTGACCGGGCGCCTGCTGGTCCGACGGTGACCCCTGCCTGGCTCTACGACCTTGCGTTGTGCCTGCACCTGCTCGGCGCCTTCTCGCTCGTCTCGGGCACGGTCGTCGCCGCGGTGGGCTTCGAGGTGGCGCGCAGACGGAGCAGCTGTGCCGAGATCGCCCTCCTGCTCGGTCTCGCCCGCATCGGCGCCGCGCTGGTGGCGGGAGGGCTGCTGTTCGCCGCCGGCTTCGGGCTGTGGCTGGTCGCCCTCGGGCACTGGGGCTACGGCACGCCCTGGGTCGACGCGGCGATCGGCCTCCTCGCCCTCGTCGCCGTGATCGGGTCGGTGGGCGGGCAGCGGCCCAAGCAGGCCCGCAAGCTCGCCACCGCCTTGGCCGCCCAGGACCTCCCTCCGAACGCAGAGTTGCGCGCCCTTCTCGTTGACCGCTGGGCACTCATCCTCAACTACCTGGCAGCGACGGCCCTCCTCGCCATCATCGTCCTCATGGTGGTAAAGCCCGGCTCACCGCACCAGTAGCCGCCGCTCGCCCCGGACCACGTCTCGGCGCGAGAGCTTGCGGAAGCCGGTGGCCGGATGGCGGTGGCGATGGTGGAGACGACGGTTCACGCCCGGCACTCGGGGCAGTCGATGTGCCCTTGTCCCGGCCCCGTCGGCGCCCCGGCTGGGACGTCGCCGATCATGAGCCGTGGGCCCGACGGCCACCGGAAGTAGTGCCAGACCCAGTTGACCAAGACCACCACGCGGTTGCGGAAGCCGATCAGGTAGACGAAGTGGAGCACGAGCCAGGCGATCCACCCGAGGCTCCCCCGGACGATCACACCGCGTGGCAGCTGGGCGACCGCCGAGCGGCGCCCGATGGTCGCCATCACCCCCTTGTCGTGGTACACGAAGGGCGTCGTCGGACGGCCTTCGAGGCGGCCGATGACCTGGCGGGCGGCGTGGTCCCCCGACTGGAGGGCGACCTGGGCAAGCTGGGGCAAGAACCGCCGGGTACCGCCTTGTTGGAGGTGCCCCTTACCCGGCACCGCTCTGTCAGGACCCGGCACGGCGGCGGCATCGCCTGCGACGAAGACCTCGGGATCCCGGGAGCGAGAGGCCGGGTTCGACCACCACCCGCCCCCCGGGTCCCCGCCGACCCGGGAGCCCCGCCGCGACGGTGCCGTCCACCGTCACCCCTGCCGCCCAGATGACGACGCTCGCGGTGACCAGCTCACCGCCGACCAGCGTGACCCCGCCCGCCGAGACCGCGTCGACACCGAGCCCGAGCCGGACCTCCACCCCTCGGGCGCGCAGGGTCCGCTCGGCGTACGCGCTTGCCGCAGGGGAGAAACCGGGGAGGAGCCGCTCCTTGGCGTCGAGGAGGACGACGCGGGTGCGGCGCGGATCGAGGCGGAGCCGGTCGTGGCGGATGGCGATGTCGATCAGCTCTGCCATCGCCCCGGCAGTCTCGACCCCGGTCGGCCCGCCGCCGACCACGACGATCACCGGTGCGAGCGCCTCGTGGGGGGCGCCGGCGTCCGAGCGCTCCAAGGCGGCGAGGACCTGATTGCGCACCCAGCGGGCGTCGTCGAGGGTGTAGAGGAAGAGCGCGTGCTCGGCCACCCCGGGCACGCCGAAGACGGCCGCCGTGGCCCCGCTCGCCACGATGAGATAGTCGTAGGAGAGCGACCGGCCGTCCTCCAGCCGCACCGAGCGCGCCGCCAGGTCGAACCCGGACACCCGGCCGTGGACGAACCGAGCGTTCGGGGCCCGCCGCAAGACGGTCCGGATCGGGTAGGCCACGTCGGCCGGGTCGAGGCCTGCAGTCGCCACCTGGTAGAGGAGCGGCTGGAAGGTATGGAAGTTGTGCTGGTCCACCACCTCCACCTCGGCCGGCGCGCCGGCCAGCCGACGAACCGCCGCCAAGCCGGCAAAGCCCCCGCCCACGATCACCACCCGGTCCACGGACACCTCGTTTTTCTATGGAACGCCAGATATACTAATCCCACGAAGCCGACGACGAGAGGAGAGCCCGATGGCACGGACCGGACAGGGAGCATCCGTCGTCGATCAGGGTCTCTTCCCCTTCCTCCGACGCGTCCGATGCGCTGTCGAGGTGGCGGTCTCCTTCGCTGAGGTCGAGCGTGCCGGACGCCTCTGCCTGGCCGAGCTGGTGACCGGCTCGCTCTCTGCTGGAACCGTGCGACCCGGGACGGCGGCCTCCACGCTGCGGGGCTCCAGGCTCCTGCGGATGACCGTCGACCCCGAAGTGTCGAGTGCTCCGGGGCGACCGGGCGTCCTCAGGCACCTGCACTGGCACACCCGCCGGTACCGGCGGCTCTTCCCGGAGATGGAAGCCGACGTCCTCGCCCGGCCCCTTTTGGGCGGGCGAACTGAGCTCGTTCTCGACGCCACCTACCGGCCGCCGGGCGGCCTGCTCGGCGTCGCAGGCGACATCCTCCTTGGCCGGTTCGTCGCCCGCTCGACGACCGCGGCCTTCACCGTTCGCCTCGCCCGGGCCATGGCCGACGCCGCCGGTGAGCGGCGCTGCAGCGCGTGGGCCCCGCCCGCTGCCACCAAGGAGGCAGCGTGACCATGCGATCCCTCGACCACGACAGCCTCCTCACCCTCGCCCGAAAGGCGCACGCCGCCGCCGGCGATGCCGACACGACCCGCCTGGCGGAGGACCTCGGCACCTTCGTGCACGCCCTTGCCCACCACCTCGATCACGAGCTCCCCACGCTCAGCCGCCTCCCGCCCGCCGAGGCGCGCCTCGTCCGGCGCGGTCAAGCACGGGTGTCGGCAGCCGCACGGGCGCTCCTCCACGACGCAGCGGGCGGCTGCACAGGCCCTGGGCGCCGGTGCGCGGCCCGGGCCGAAGAGCTCGTTGCCCTCCTCAGCCTCCAAGCCCGCGACGAGCGGCTCATCCTCCACGGCGCGGCCAGCGGGACATCGCCGCGTCGGTGGTCACGATGACCGTAACCGTCGCCGACGAACAGGCGGCCGTCGAGCGCGAGGGTGTCGTGGTTGCCTCGGCGTCGACAGCGCCGGCATGTGCCGATGGGGGCTTTGCCTTCCATGGCCGCCCCGCGGGCCTCGCCGTCGCTCCGGACGGCACCGTTCTCGTCTCAGATGCGACCTCGAGAACCATCTGGCGCATCGGCAGCGGTGGCGCGCCGGCAGTCGATGCCACGCCCGTCGCCCGCAGCCCCGACGCCGTCGGGAGACGACTGCTCCGCCCGGCCGGTCTCGCCCTCGCATCCGACGGCACCGTCCTCGTCGCCGACACCACCGGCCATCGGATCTGGGCGGTCTCGCCCACCGGATCACTCCGCCTCGTGGCCGGCAGCGTCTACGGCTACCGAGACGGCCCAGGCGCAGAGGCGCTGTTCCGTTTCCCCGCCGGCGTGGCGATCGGCCCAGACGGGACCTGCTACGTGGCCGACACCGGCAGCGACCGCATCAGGACCATCACCCCCGACGGCCTCGTCGCCACCCTCGCCGGATCCATCTACGACTACGGCGACGGCCGAGGCTCGTCCGCCCGGTTCCGCCGGCCCGAGGCGATCGCCATCGACGTGGATGGCACCTGCTACGTGGCCGACACCGGCAACAACGCCATCCGGCGCATCACCCCCGACGGCGAGGTCACCACGCTCGCCGGCTCTCCTCCCGAAGGTGACCGCGACGGCGTCGGCGCCGAGGTAGGGCTGCGATGGCCGACCGGGCTCGCGCTCGGAGGCGACGGGGACCTGTGGGTGGCCGACCACGGCAACGGCGCGCTCCGCCGCATCGACCGCTTCGGCGCGAGCACCACGCCCCTTCGCCTCTCCGGGCACCACTGGCCCGTTGCCGTCGCCCGAGCACCCGACGGAGCGGTGATCGTGGCGGTCGCCGTGCTCGACGACGTGCGCCGTCCCCAGGCGTGCCTGATCTCGGTCGGGGCCGGGAGATGACGTCGAGCGTGCTCGAATCGGGAACGGCGAGCGAGCGGTGGCTGGCGGTCGACCGGGCGAGGATGTGGGAGAAGGCCGAGATCGTCGGCGTCGACCGGCGGGCGGCGGCCACGCGGCTGCGGCTGCGGCTCGCCGAGGCGCCAGAGGTCCTGGCCGGTCAGTACTACCTGATCCGCCTGGCAGTCGACGCACCCCCCGGCGTGGTCGAGCAGGCCTACTCGCTGTGCTCGTCGCCGCCCGGACCCGAGGTCGAGATCGCCGTGCGCGACGTGCCAGATGGGCGTGCCTCCCGGGTCCTGGCGCGCCAGGTGGAGGTGGGCGACCTGCTCCAGGTACGAGGGCCCTACGGCTTTCTCACCTGGACCGAGGCCGACGGCGGACCGGTAGGCCTGGTCGGGGCCGGCACCGGGGTCGCCCCCTTGGCCGCCATCGTCCGCTACGCAGCGGCGCGCCGGCTCGAAGTCCCCATGACCCTGCTGTGCTCCAGCCGGGACCGCACGACGGCGTTGCTCGGAGACGAGCTCGAGGAGCTGGACCGACGCTTGCCGTGGTTCAGGCTTGTCCGCACCTACACCCGCAGCACGCAGGATCGCTCGGCGCGCTACCGCCGGCGCATCGACGCCGACATGCTCGCCGAGGTGTTCGAGGCATCAGAGGATGCGCTGCGCCCGATCACCTACTACGTCGCCGGGCCAGGGGACATGGTGATCACGACCCGGGCCATGCTGGGATCGCTCGGAGTCGCCGACGATGCGATCTACAGCGAGGACCACGCATGAGGTCGCCACCCCGCCGCCGTGCTCATGCCTGGTGTGCGTTGTCGTTGTGCATCCGGAGCGCGCGTACGTCGCTCGCCGGTGCGGGCACCCGACACATCGATCACAAGAGCGAGGAGACGGACAGCGATGCCAGAGACCAACGGACGCAACGAGTCGGTGTACCCGCCAGGGACCGCGGAGATCGGGCGGCGGCGCAAGGAGCTCGCACCCGAGATCCACGACGCGTTCGAAACGTTCAGCCGGGCGGTGTTCAGCCCTGGCGCCCTGCCGGAGAAGACCAAGCAGCTGATCGCCGTCGCCGTCGCCCACACGACGCAGTGCCCGTACTGCATCGCCGGTCACTCACAGTTGGCGCGCCGCAAGGGGGCGAGCGATGAGGAGATCATGGAGGCGATCTGGGTCGCGGCCGAGATGCGCGCCGGCGGCGCCTACGCGCATTCCACCGTCGCGTTGGAGACCCTCGGGGTGCCCGGACACGCCGAGGGCCGCCGATAGGGCGAGATTCTCCGCCGTTCACCTCGACCCGAGGCGATGGGGCTGCCTTCCGTCTCCACGCTGGGCCGTCCGGCCTCTCGTCGGTCCTCGATACTGCGGTTGGCAGCGGCCGACCGGCGTAGGTTGAGCGACACCACGGGCTTGCCTGGGGAAGGAGAGGAGCATGGGCACGAACAGCTTCGGCACCCGGGACTGGATCACTGTCGACGGCACCGCCTATCAGATCGAGCGCCTGGAGCGCGTCGACGGCGTCGAACGGTTCCCCTACAGCCTCAAGGTGCTGCTCGAGAACCTGCTCCGCAACGAGGATGGTCGGCTGGTGACCGCGGCACAGATCGACGCCCTGGCCGCCTGGCGAGCCGATGCGGTCCCTGCCGGTGAGGTGGCGTTCACCCCGGCACGGGTGCTGATGCAGGACTTCACCGGTGTGCCCTGCGTGGTGGACCTCGTCGCGATGCGAGACGCGATCGGCGAGCTCGGCGGGATGCCGGCCCGGATCAACCCGCTCATCCCCACCGAGCTGGTCATCGACCACTCGGTGATCACCGAGGTGTTCGGCCGCCCCGACGCCTTCGGGATCAACGCCTCGCTCGAGTTCGAGCGCAACCAGGAGCGCTACCAGCTGCTGCGCTGGGCCCAAGGCGCGTTCGACGACTTCAGCGTCGTGCCCCCCGACACGGGCATCTGCCACCAGGTCAACCTGGAGTACCTCTCCCGGGTGGTGTTCACCCGAGACGGACCCGACGGCCCGCTGGCGTACCCGGACACCCTCGTCGGCACCGACTCCCACACGCCCATGGTGAACGGGCTCGGCGTGCTCGGCTGGGGAGTGGGAGGGATCGAGGCCGAGGCGGCGATGCTCGGCCAGCCGATGAGCATGCTGATCCCCGAGGTGCTGGGACTCAAGCTCGTCGGCGCACTGCCGGCCGGCACCACCGCCACCGACCTCGTGCTGACGATCGCCGAGCTGCTGCGCCGGACCGGGGTGGTCGGCAAGTTCGTGGAGCTCTTCGGGCCGGGGGTCGCGAACGTGCCGCTGGCCAACCGGGCCACCATCGGCAACATGAGCCCCGAGTACGGCTCGACCTGCGCCATCTTCCCGATCGACGACGTGACGCTCGACTACCTGCGCCTGACCGGACGCTCCCCGCACCAGGTGCGTCTGGTGGAGGCGTACGCCAAGACCCAGGGCCTGTGGCACGAGCCGGACCACGAACCCTCGTACTCCGAGATCGTCGAGCTCGACCTCTCCAGCGTCGAACCGTCGATCGCCGGGCCCAAGCGGCCGCACGACCGCATCCCGCTGCGCACCGCCCCCCACGCAGTCGCCGCCCTGCTCGCCGACGAGACCGGCGCGGAGACGGTTGGGGCCGGTCTCGACGAGGCTTCCGCCGAGTCGTTCCCGGCCAGCGATCCGCTAGCGATCGATCACGGCGCCCCCGGCGACGCTCCACGCGAGGCGTGCGGCTGCGACGCCGACCATGGCTGGCCGCACCGCCGGGCAGCGATCTCCCTCGAGGACGGCACGACGACCGAGGTCGACAACGGCCACGTCGTCATCGCCGCCATCACCTCGTGCACCAACACGTCCAACCCGTCGGTCATGATCGGCGCCGGGCTCCTGGCCAAGAAGGCCGTCGAGCGCGGACTGTCGACCAAGCCGTGGGTGAAGACCTCGTTCGCCCCCGGGTCACGGGTCGTCACCGACTACCTCGACCGGGCCGGCCTCACGCCCTACCTGGACCAGCTCGGGTTCAATCTCGTGGGCTACGGCTGCACCACCTGCATCGGCAACTCCGGCCCCCTCATCCCCCAGGTGAGCGCAGCGGTGGCCGAAAACGACCTGACCGTGTGCTCGGTGCTCTCGGGCAACCGGAACTTCGAGGGGCGCATCCATCCCGAATGCCGGATGAACTTCCTCGCCTCTCCACCCCTCGTGGTGGCCTACGCCCTCGCCGGCACCCTCCACCCCGACCTCGTGCACGACCCGCTGGGGACCGGCCGCGACGGCCAGCCGGTGTACCTGCGGGACATCTGGCCAGACGAGCGGGAGATCGACGAGGTGGTGAGCCGCTGCCTGCAGGCGGACATGTTCTCCAAGGACTACGCCGGCGTGTTCGCCGGCGACAAACGCTGGCAAGCCATGGTGGTGCTGGCCGGGACGACGTTCGCCTGGGATCCCACCTCGACCTACGTCCGCAAGCCCCCCTACTTCGAGGCCATGGGCGTCGAGCCCGCCCCCGTCACCGACATCTCCGGTGCCCGGGTCTTGGCCAAGCTGGGCGACTCGGTCACGACCGACCACATCTCGCCGGCGGGCGCCATCAGGGTCGACTCACCTGCCGGCCGGTACCTCACCGAGCACGGCGTCGACCGGCGCGACTTCAACTCCTACGGCTCGAGGCGGGGCAACCACGAGGTCATGATCCGCGGCGCCTTCGCCAACATCCGACTCCGCAACCAACTCGCCCCGGGCACCGAGGGCGGCTACACCCGGGACTTCTCCCGATCCGGCGCCCCGGTCACCACGATCTACGACGCGTCGGTGCACTACGCCGATGCCAGCACCCCGCTCATCGTCCTGGCCGGCAAGGAGTACGGCTCGGGCTCGTCGCGGGACTGGGCGGCCAAGGGGACGGCGCTGCTCGGCGTGCGAGCCGTGATCACCGAGTCCTACGAGCGGATCCACCGCTCCAACCTCGTCGGCATGGGGGTGCTGCCGTTGCAGTTCCCCGAAGGCCACAGCGCCAGCTCGCTCGGGCTCACCGGCGAGGAGACCTTCGAGATCGCCGGCATCGGCGGCTTCAACGAGGGCGGTATCCCCGCCACGGTGCACGTCGATGCCGGCGGGACGGTCTTCGATGCCGTGGTGCGCGTCGACACGCCCGCCGAGGCCGCCTACTACCGTCACGGCGGGATCCTGCCCTACGTGCTGCGCCAGCTGCTCGGCGACCGCCGGCGCGCCGCCACTGAGCCCTGACGGGCCTCGTGCCCTGATCGTCAGGCACAGCGAGCGACCGAGACGTTCGGACGCTGATGAATGCCCGAGTCCCTGGCTCAAGGAGTCGGCGCGGACGGACTCGACCGTGCCGGCAGTGCGGGACGGCCTTGCCAAGTTCCGAGCCACCGCAGGACAGCACGCCGGAGACGCCTGCTTCGCCGAGCTCATCAGCGCGCTCCACGACGCCAGTCACGAATTCCGATCTTGGTGGTCAACCTACGAGGTGCGCCAGTCCATCGCCGGGCCCCTCAAGGTCCGGGTGCCCGGCGCAGGCACCATCGCCTTTGAAGTGATCGAGTTGCGGGTCGAGACCGATGTCACCCTCACCCTTTCCGTGCACATGCCTACCCGCCCTACGGACAGCAAAAAGCTTGCCACGATGGCACGCGGCACTCTTGTGCTCGACACCCTCCTGTGATCGCTGGGGAGGACGCAGCCGACCGTTGGGCCGACGTCGCCGTCAGGGAATGACGACAGCCGAGGTCATCGCGACGATGGTGCAAGGGCATCCGCCGCCTGGGCACGCTCGGCCACGACGCGGTCGGCGGGGATGGGGTAGAGGCTGAGGGCGAGCAGGACGTAGAGCGGTCCTGCATTGGGGTCGGTGGCCCCGCCGGCGAGGATGCCGCCGAAGTCCTGGCCGATGACCCAGAACGCGCCGGACAGTGCGATGGCGACCCACAGAACCCTCTTCACCTGGTGGCCACGCAGGACCAAGACGCCGATCAAGACCTCGATGAGGGCGAGGAGAAGGGCGAGGGGGTTGCCGACCGCCCTGGTGGCCGTCGTCGCCAGCTTGTCCAGGCGGACGAGCCAGCCCGGCTCACCCGGCTCGTTCATGGCGATGACGGAGGTCATGACCGCTTTGGGCGTGAACTGGCCGAACCCCGAGGCGACCTGCTCCACGGCCGCCCCGAACCACAGCAGCGCCCACAGGGCTCGGGCGCCGCGCGCGCCGAGGAGGCCGGCGTCGGCGACGGCATGGCGCTCGGGGCGTCCGGTCGGCCACAAGATCAGGCCGAGCAGGCCGTAGAGGATCACCGCGCCGGGGAAGCCGGCGAGTGGGGAGCCCATGACCGGGGTGAGCAGGCCGCCGAGGCCCTCGCCGACCACCCACACGCCGGGCACCCAGGCGAAGGACGTCACCAGTGCCACCTTCACGGTACGCCGCCAGAGCAGCCCGGCGCCGATTGCCAGTTGGGTGGTCGCGAACAGCGCGTTCCAGGCCGCGGCGTGCGGAAGGAGGAAGTTCGTGACGGCTTCGATGACCTGTGCGACGACACGGGGTTGGAGCATGGCGTTCATGGCCAAGAAGTCGCCCACGAAGCGGCGCGAGAACATCGATGGCTGGAACTGCAGGCTGGCGTCGAGCAGCCAGACGAGCCCAAGGACCACCTGGAGCCGGCGCTGGGTCAGCAGTCGGCTCCGCCCTCCTCCTCCTCCTCCTCGTTGTCGGCGTCGTTCGTTGCCCGCCTCGGCAGGGGCGCTGCCCGGCGGCAGGTCGAGAGATTCCAGCCCGGCCCGCACCGCTACACGACGTCTTGGGGCTTGGGCCCTTTCGAGACTGGGCGGGCCACGATCTCGACGAAAGGACAGATGATCGCCGGCACTCGGGGCGGCTCGAAGCGGTCCTCGTGGTCGAGGTGGAACCCAGCTCGGACGACGGCGGCTTGCGTGTCCCGGTTGGGATGGCACCCGGCCCCGACGCGGCGCCAGATTGGGGTCACCCGATCCTGCCAGCGTGCCCGGCGGCCTTCACCGCGGACGTGCTCGAGGACGAGCAGCCGGCCGTCGGGCCGGAGCACCCGGCGCATCTCGGCGAGCGCAACATTGGGGTCGACCACCGAGCAGAGCACGAGGGTGGCGACGACGGTGTCGAAGCTCGCGTCAGGAAAGCCGAGGTGCTCGGCGGGGGCATCGGACACCTCGACCGGGACGGTGGCGCCAGCGAGGTGGCGGGTCAGGCGGCCCCGCATCGCGGGGTCGGGCTCGGCGGCGACGACGCGGGTGACATCGCGGTAGTGACGGAGGTTCGCCCCGGTCCCCGCCCCAACCTCGAGCACCTCGCCGCGCGCTTGGCCGACCAGCCCGGCGCGGCGGCTCCCGAGCCAGGTGCGCTCCGCCTGGGTGTTGAGCCGGTCGTAGACGGCGGCGAAGAGGCGGTGGCCCTTGGCTCTCACCGCCGACAACCTGGGATGAGAGGCGTGATGATCACTGACCGTACCGCCTGTGGTCGTTGGGACGGGGTTCGGTTCACCAGCCCTGCGCCTTGGCCTTGGCGATCTGCTGGTCGAGGCCGGCGGCGGTGACCGGGCCGATGATTTTCTCGAAGATCACGCCGTTGGGTGCGACGAGGTACTTCTCGGGGGGGTTGTCGACCCCGTAGTCGAGGGCGATGCGCCCCCCTGGGTCGGCGACGACCGGGTAGCGGCCCAGCTCGGGGCCGAGGAAGCCTCGGATGTTGGCGACGGTGTCCTCGAAGATCACCCCGACCAGCCTGGCCCCGCCCAGGGTGTTGTGCTCGGCGACGAACGTTGCCAGCTGGGGGGCCTCCTGGCGGCAGGCGACGCACCAGCTGGAGAAGAAGTCGACGACCACGAAGTGGCCCCTAAGGCCAGCCAGCGAGAAGGGCTGGCCGGTGACGGTCGGACCGTGGATCGGCGGCGCCAGCTGGCCGATCAGGGGGCTCTGGGCTTCGACCTGGGTGGCCGGCGGCGCCGAGGCGAGGACCGCCACCACCGCTCCGACCAGGGCCAGGGCGGCTACGGCCCACACGACGTGACGGCGACGGCGCCTGGCGACGCGGGTACGCCCCGCCAGCGACGGTGGTGGCGGTGCCAGCGGGGCGGGGGGGCTTTCGGCGACCGTGTCGGTCTTTGTTGCCTGCACGACATTCACCTTCAGCTGGCCAGCGGGGCGTCTCGGGCAGCGAGATAGCGGCGCAGCTTGCGCTCGGACAGCCGGCCGTAGGAGAAGGCCTCGCCGTCGATCAGCACGCCGGGCGGGAACGCCACCCGGTGACGCACCATGAGATCTCGGCCCTCCTCGGTCGCGGTCGAGCGCTCTGTGACCTCGAGGTCGTAGTCACGGCCGACCCGGGCGAGGACCGCCTTGGCGTGCTCGCACAGTTCGCAGTCCGGCGCCGTCAGGAGCATGACGCGTACCGTCGTCATGACGCTGCGTGCGCGGCCATGCCGGCGCGCATCTGGGCGAGCAGGGTGGGGACCGGGACGTACATGGTGTAGTTCGGCGCCCCGCCGTAGTCCGCCCGCCACTCGATCCGCCCGGTCGGGCCGACGACGATGAAGGAGTGGCCGTCCATGCTCGTGCCCATCATCCCGTAGCCGTTGGCGTCATAGGCGTGGGAGACCGCCAGGTTCGGGTCCGAGAGCACGGGGATGGTCGTGCCGTAGGTGCCGGCAGCCTGGCGGAGCGCCCCGAGGGGGTCGGTGGTGACGCTCACGACCTCGTCGATGCCCGCTCGATGGAAGCCGGCCATGTCACGCTGGATCGCCTGGAGCTGGGTCCAGCACGGCTGGCAGTCGGTGCCCTCCTGGAAGTAGAGCAGCACCGTCTTGCCCCGCTGGGCGGCCAGGTTGAAGGTGCCGCCCATGTTCGAGGGCAGCGTGAAGTTCGGGGCGCTCGCCCCGGGCCCGGGCTGGCCGACCTGGTAGGTGTAGGAGCCCGAGCCGCCGTGGCTGCCGGTGAGGAAGACGGCGAGGAGCACCGCCACCGCGGCGGCCGCGGCCAGGCCGGTGCGGATCCACACCTTGCGGCGCCGGGCCTGCCTTGCCTGCTCGGCGCGCTGGATCCGTCTCGGCGCCCCGTTGTGCCTCGGCGGTTTGCCCTCGTGGCCCTGGCGGCCGGCGGCCTGAGGCTTCTGTGCCGGACGCCGACCGGCGCCGGTCGTGCTTCTGGAAGCCATGTTCGGGTATCCTCTCTATCCGGCCGGAGCCCGGTCCGCTTCGATCTCGACGTCTACAGCCGGCAGGTCGGCGGCTGTGGGTGCGTCGCTGGTGCAGCACGGGGAGGCGAGCTCGCCGGAGGTGTCGTCCTCACCGGGCTCCGCTCTGTCTGCGTCGTCGTCTCGGTCGGCGACCTGACGCACGGCCAAGACGACGAGGGCGGCCAAGGCGGCGAAGAGGCCGAGGGCGGTCACCCAGCCGGGCAGGTGCCCGAGCCAGGTGGTGAGCACGTGCGCGTAGTGCTGGGCGTCGCCCGACACCGTCGCCTGCCACCCACGGGTCGCCATGTCGGGACCGGTCACCGCCAGCACGCCCACCACCACGCCCATGACGACAAGGAGCAGGCCACCGGCGAAGCTAGCCAGCGGCACGGCTCGCACCCGGGCGCCGAGGCGCAGTCGCACGCTGCGTCCGGCCAGCAGGCGGCTGGCGCCGATCTCGCGGCCGTCCCACACGAGCGCGACCACGAACAACGGCGCGACCATGCCAAAGACGTAGGCCACTCCCACCACGAGGGCGGTGAGGAAGCTCGCTGCCGCGCCCGACAGGGCGACCACCCCGGCGAGCACCGGGGCACAACAGGCCGTCGCCACCCCGGAGAAGGCGCCGAGCACGAACACCGATGCCGGGCCGCTGCTACCCCGGCGGGCACGGACGCCGAGCATCGGGATGGGGATCCGGAACCCTGCCGCCATGGCGAGACCCATCGCCACCATGACGACCGCCATCACCGAGTAGACGGCGGTGTGCTCGCCGTTGATGAGCCGGCTGAGCGCGGTGGCCCCGAAGGCGATCGGCAGGATAACCGCGGCCACCCCGGCAGCGAAGACGAAGGTCATGGCGATCAGGCCCCGCCGGCGGTGGACGCCCGTGGCGAGGTAGGCGGGCAGCATGACTGACACGCAGCACGGCGCGAACAGCGCCACCACCCCGGCCAAGAAGGCGGCGATGACCGTGGTGCCGACGAGGAGGTGGCTCGCCCCGCCGAGCGACGCGGCGGCAAGCAGCGGAGCACCGATAGTCGCGTGGCTGGGCATGTGCGTGCAGAGTCCTCCGTGCGAGCGATGAGCTACGATGAACTGTAGTAGCTATTGGGCGCTGGCGTCGAGCTGCCCGCCGGTCATCGCCGCGTCGCGCATCTACGCGAGGCGCAGCAGACCTTCAGACCGGTGGCCAGCCGAAGCGGGCGAACTCTCGCTGGAGCGGCACGAAGAACGAGCGCCAGGCACCGGTGACGAACAGCACGCCGACTCCCACGAGCAGCAAGCCACCGGCGACCTCGATGGCCCGCCCGTGGCGGCGGAGCCAGGCGAGTGACCCCTTGGCCCGGTTGAGGCCGAGCGCCAGGCCAGCGAAGGGCAGGCCGAGGCCGAGCGAGTACAGCGCGAGGAGGAACGCCCCCCACGCCGCGGTGCGGGTGGCCGCAGCGGTGGCCAGGATCGTGGCCAGCACCGGGCCGATGCAGGGCGTCCAGCCCGCCGCGAAGGCCATCCCCACCCCGAAGGCCGCCCGGGGCCCGGTGGGTAGGCGGTGGAGCGCGAAGCGTCGCTCCCGGTACAGCCAGGGGATCCGAAGCACACCGGCCATCGCCAAGCCCATGACGATGATCCCCCCGCCGGCGATCTCGACGATGAGAGGCAGGTTGCGCACGACGAGCGCTCCGAGTAGCCCGGCGGTCACCCCGAGCGCGGTGAAGACGACCGTGAAGCCGGCGACGAACAGGAGGGCGGCTCGAAGGGTCACCGACCGGGCCTCGGCCCGGCCGAGCTTGGACACCGGCAGCCCCGAGATGTACGAGACGTAGCCCGGCAGCAACGGCAGGCAGCACGGCGAGGTGAACGAGATGATCCCGGCGACGAAGGCGAAGAGCGGCAGCAGCAACGGGGTCATCTACGACGGACCGTAGTGGTAACTGGCGGCGCGCGGCCAGGTGGGCTGGTCACGGCAGGTGAGGACCACGGGCACCCCTCCACGGGTGCTCATGGGCTCCCGGTCGCCGTTGGTCCGGTCGCCGTTGGTCCGGTCGCCGTTGGTTCGGGTGCCGACGGGGCCGGCGTGCTCGGGTAGGTGAAGGTGTCGGTGATGAGGTGGCCGAGGTCGACGAGCCGGTCCCGGGCGAGGCGGCCCTGCGCGTCGAGCCACAGGGTGATCCACGCCGGAGTGCCCGGAAGGTACACCTGCAGGCCTCGCCCGCCGCCTGAGAGCGGATGCACGTCGGGGATCAGCCCGGGCTGCTCCGCGTCGCCGCTGTAGGGCTCGAGGGACATGAGCTGGGCACCCGACATAGGCCGCAGTGCCGTGGTGAAGCTCCGGCCGGTGGTGTTGCTCGTGACAGTCTCTTGGACGGCAACGGCCGGCACCTTCTCCATGGTGGCGACCACCTGGCCGAGGAGGAGCGGCTCGGTTGCGGGCGGTGGCCAGTCGATGCCGGCGGTCCAGGCACCCCCCGTCCAACCGGGCGCGGTGACCTGGAGGTGCAGATGGGTGTGCCCGGCCGGGAGCGTGACGGTCTGCGCGAAGCAGCCGGTGCCACAGGGGCGCGGGAACAATCCCACGTCCTTGCCGTCCGGGTAGGTCGCGTCAACGCCGACCCGAGCGCCGGGGGCCGGGCCGTTGGGGTCGTAGACCTGGACCTGGAGTTGGCCGGAGCCGGCGGCAACGGCGACGGTGAGCTCGCCGGCGAGGCCAGCGGCCCGGGCGACCGGGCCGCGAAGCGGCGCCGGGCCGAGCAGGGCTTGGACTTCGTTCGGCTCCGCCTTCGCCGGTGGCCCGGTGTCGGCCAGAACCGCGGTGACCACCAAGACGACCGCCACGACCCCGGCCTCCACCGGTAACGCCCGGCGTAGCAGACGGGCCTCGTTCCTGGCGATGCCCCGGGTCCGGCTCGCCCAGGCGAGCGCCAGGGCCAGAGCGAACAGCCCGCTCTTGACCAGCAGCAGCTGCCCGTAGCCGCTGTCGTAGAGCGACGACCACGACGGGAGCGTCTCGAGCGCGGAGAGCCCGCCGGCTGCGCCAAGCACGACCACGAGCGGCAGCGCCAGGCGCGCGTAACGGCGGGCCACCTCCACGAGCTGGGCGCGCTCGGCGCGGTAGCGGACCGCGGCGGCGACCATGAACGCGAGCGAGCCCGCCCACAGCGTGCCGACGACCAGGTGCACCGCGTTCACGACGAGACCGACCGCCCCGCCGACGAGGGCGGGGTGGCCATCGGCGGCCCACGCCACCCCGGCGCCTACTGCCATGACGAGCACGGGGCCCAGCCGCCGGGAGAGGGCGACCAGCGTCGCCGCCGCGGCGAGCAGGGCCGCAAGTCCGCTCAGCAGGGCCGCGTGCGACAGCCCGCCGGTCCCGCTCCCCACCTCGTCGAGGAACGCCACCGCGGCGCCGACGACGCTCGCCAGCAGACCGGCTCTGATCGGTGCCGAGGCGGCCGTGACGCGGCGGTCGACGACCAGGCCGGTCACCGCCCCGCCGGCTGCCAGCGCCAGCCCGACGAGGAACAGCACCGTGGCCGCCACCCGCACCGGGTTCGGGGCTGCCCCGCGCTGGGCCGGCGCGGGGAGCGCGCCCGAGACTGGGCCGACTGCGAAGGCGAACTCGCCGAGTGCCTGATGGCCGTCCTCGGCGGAGAGGTCCTGCCAGGTCACGACGTAGATGCCCTTGGGCGCGGCGCCGAGGCGCACCCGCACGCTGCTGGCGTCACCCCCCGGCTCGACCGTCGCCGGCACGCGGTGGTTGCTGCCGGAAAGGTGGATCGACACGGTGGTGGCCGAGGTGACCACGCTTTCGCTGAAGCTCAGCGTGATCGTCGAGGGAGCGTGCGCCAGCCTCGCGCCTTGCGGCGGATCGCTCCCGATCAGGAAGGCGTGGGCGGACGCCACGCCCGCCCCGAAGCTGAGCAGCCAGACGATCGCAACGGCAAGGCCGACGCCACCTCGCCAAAGCCACCGCGGTCGGCTGCGACACCGGGCGGGCGCGATCCGACGCTTGACCGCATCGCTCATCGGGCCGTCGTGACCTTTGCCCTGGCGTCGAGGAAGGGCAGGCACAACGGGCCAAAGGAGACGATCCCGGCTGTCAGCGGGAGCATCTGGACACGAGTGACACCGGCAGTCATCTACGACATACCGTAGTGACTGCTCCCTGGTCCGAGCCAGGTCAGAGCGGGCAGCGGCCGGCCATCTGGACCAGCATCTCGAGGTTGCTGGCCCACATCCCGAGCCCCGCCACCGCGGCGACGCCGAGGGCGAACCCGGGGCTGTAGAGCAACCCGAGCCCGCCGAGGGCGAGCCCGGCCGGGGGCTCGTCGAGCGCGTCGAGACGCTCGGCGATCGTCTCGGCCGCCGAGAAGGCGGCCACCTCGACGCCGACGATGGACGCCGTCACCTGCCGCAGGGCGCTGCGCAGCCGGTCACGGCCGTCCTCGAGCGCACCGACCGCGACCTCGTCAGCCCAGCGTTCGAGGGCGACCACGAGCGCTCGGGCGCTGCGCTCGGCCGGGGGAAAGAACCCGAGGCCGTGGCGTACCACGCTCGCGACGCTCAGGTAGCGCTGGTGGCGGTGGTCGAGATGGGCGGCCTCGTGGGCGAGCACCGCGACCAGCTCGTCTGGGTACAGCGCGGCGACGAGCCCCGAGGAGACGACCACCTGACCCCCCTGGCCTTCCACGCTGAAGGCCACCAGCTCGTCGCGTGGCAGCACTACCAGCTCATGGCGGCCGAGCGGGGCATGCTCGCCGATACAGCGCTCGACGCGCGCCCTGCGGCGGACCCGACGCGCCCGACCGAGGGCCAGCGCGCTCGACGCGGCCACCACTACGGCCAGGACGCCCGCCGCCCAGCCGGCGGCGGCACCGCCGGGTGCCACACCGCCGAGCATGTGCAGGCACAGCGCTGCAAGGCCGAACGCGCCGGACGCAGACAGGACCGTAGGCGCGGCGTAGAACACCAAGCCCAGCTCGAAGACCGCGAACCCGCCCACCAAGGCAACCGTGATCAGCCGCGCCCAGTCGCTCGGTGCGAGGCAGCGCCCGAGCGGCCGCAGCACACCGGGCAGGGCGACGATCCCGAGCCCCGCCAGCACGAAGGCCAGGCCCACCGCCGGTCAGCTCCGCTCGCCGCCGCCGTCGAGGAGGCGGCGCAGCCGGGCCCGGTCACCGGGCTTGAGGCCGGCGATGAAATAGCTGAGCGCCAGCGGGCGGTCCTTGGTGGCACCGAGCACCTCGTCCATGCGCGACGCGGCGTAGGCCTCCCGGCTCTTCAGCGGCTGGTACGCGTAGGCGCGGCCCGCCGGCTGGCGGTCGAGGCGTCCCTTGCGCCACAGACGCACCAGAATGGTCATCACCGTGGTGTAGGCCAGCGGGCGCTCAGCCGACATGAGCTCGTGGACCTGACCCGGCGTGAGCGGGCCTCCTGCGTCCCAAAGGACGTCCATGACCTCCGCCTCGAGCTCTCCCATCGCCAGCTTCGCCATGCCCGACTCACCTCGCGCCTCGCTACCTGCGACGAAGCGTAGTACGTCTCCCCCGGCCGGTGCGCTACCATGAGCGACACCCTGTCGTAGACGGCGGCACCGAACCCGGCCGGCTACCGGACGGCGAGCCGCCTGCCAGCGCGACGAGCCGGTGCGGCAATTCCGATGGGGCATTCATCAGCTCACGTAAGCAGCGCGGCGCAGGCAAAGGGAGGAGACGACCACGTGACCAGCCGCAGACGAACGAAGGCGCTACGCCACGCCGAGGCGCAGCGCCGCTCCGAAGCGCTCAAAGCGCACGAGGGCCGCCGGCGGCGGGCCCGGATCCTCGGCGCCGCGGTTGGGGCGCTCGTCGTGGCCGGTGCCGGCACCGGCATCGGGATCGCCGTCTCGAGCGCCGGAACGGGTGCCCCCTCGGCGCAGAACACCGGCGGCACCCCGGAGCTGAAGCTCGGCTCGCTGGCGTCGCTGGGCACGCTCCAGCCCCCGGGACCGCCCGGTCCGGCCGGCCCCGAGGGCGTCCCCATCCCCGCCGCGTCAGCCCTCGCCGGCACGACGAGCGAGGCCACCGGCCAGAGGGTCGATGGCAACTCCTGCGACACCAGCGAGCAGACCCTGTTCCATATCCACGCCCACCTGACCATCTTCGTCGACGGCGCCGCCCGCCAGCTCCCCGCCGGCATCGGGATCCCCGGAGCCCAGGCCCAGACCACCCCCGAGGGCCCCTTCGTCTCCTCGGGGACGTGCTTCTACTGGCTCCACACCCACTCGGCGGACGGCATCATCCACATCGAGTCGCCGGTCCAGCGCACCTACACCCTCGGCGACTTCTTCGACGAATGGGGCCAGCCGCTCGGGCCCGAGCAGGTCGGCCTGTACCACGCCAAGGTGACCGCCTTCTACGACGGTAAGCGCTACGAGGCAAACCCACGGGACATCCCACTGCACGCGCACGCCCAGATCCAGCTCGACGTCGGCACCCCGCTCGTCGCCCCCGAGCACATCACCTTTGCCAACGGCCTGTAGGTCCTCGAACAGCCACCGTCCCGGCCTCAGCTCAATGGGCGGCCCCGACGCGTCCGGCGTAGCCGGTTGGCGTTGGTGACGACCGACAGGGAGGAGAGCGCCATGGCGGCCGCCGCGACCATGGGGGAGAGCACGATCCCGAAGAACGGGTAGAGGAGCCCGGCGGCGATGGGGATGCCCGAGCTGTTGTAGCCGAAGGCGAGCGCGAGGTTCTGACGGATGTTGCGCATCGTCGCGCGGGAGATGCCGATAGCTGTCGCCACCCCAGCGAGCGAGCCGGACATGAGGGTGACGTCGGCCGCCTCGATGGCGACGTCGGTGCCCGTCCCGATGGCGAGGCCGACGTCGGCCTGGGCGAGGGCGGGGGCGTCGTTGATCCCGTCGCCCACCATCCCGACCCGGCGCCCCTCGGCTTGCAGGCGGGCGACCTCGGCCGCCTTGTCCTCGGGGCGCACCTCGGCGAGCACGCGTTCGATGCCGACCTGGCGGGCCACGGCTTCGGCCGTGCGGCGAGCGTCGCCGGTGATCATCACTACCTCGAGCCCGAGGCGCCGCAGAGCCTGCACCGCTTCGGCCGAGTCGTCCTTGATCGGATCTGCGACCGCAACGACCCCTGCCGGACGGCCGTCCACCGCTACCAGCACGGCCGTCCTCCCCACGGCCGAGAGCGCCGCTGCTCGCTCGGCAAGGCCTGCGGTCTCGACGCCGGCGCTTTCGAGGAGCCGGAGGTTGCCGACGAGCACCTCGCGCCCAGCCACCCTGGCACGAACGCCCTGGCCGGTGACGGACCCGAAGCTCTGTGCCCGGGACACGGCGATGCCCCGAGCGGCAGCGCCGGCCACGATCGCCTGGGCCAGGGGGTGCTCGGAATCGGCCTCGGCGCCCGCCACGAGTCTCAGGAGCACCTCCTCGCTGAAGCCCTCCTCGGAGACAAGGTCGGTGAGGGCGGGATGGCCAGCGGTGATGGTGCCGGTCTTGTCCAACACGACGGTGTCAAGCCCCCGGGAGGTCTCGATCGCCTCGGCGTTTCGGAACAGGATCCCATGCTGCGCTCCCCGACCGGTCCCGACCATCACCGCCAGCGGGGTGGCGAGGCCGAGCGCGCAGGGGCAGGCAATGATGAGCACGGTCACCGCCGCGATCAGCGCGTAGGTGAACGCCGGGGACGGTCCCGCCACGTACCAGACGGCGAAGGCACCGAGCGCGACAAACACGACGATGGGGACGAAGACCGAGGACACTTCGTCCACGAGGTGCTGGATCGGCGCTCTCGAGGCCTGGGCGCGGCGCACCATCTCCACGATCTGGGCGAGCACGCTGGCGGCTCCCACCTTGGTCGCCCGGATGCGCAGCGACCCAGTGCCGTTCACCGTCGCGCCCACCACCTCGTCGCCGGGGTGCTTCTCCACCGGGAGCGGCTCGCCGGTGATCATGGACTCGTCGACCGCCGAGCGGCCCTCGACCACCTCGCCGTCGACCGGCACCTTCTCGCCAGGTCGCACCAGAACGACGTCTCCGGCGACGAGGTCCTCGATCGGAAGGTCCTGCTCCACGCCGCCGCGAACCACCCGGGCGGTCTTGGCCCGCAGCCCGAGCAGGGCCCGAATCGCCTCGCCGGTACCCGCCTTGGCCCGCACCTCGATCAGCCGGCCGAGCAGGATCAGGGTCAGGATGAAGCCGATCTCCTCGTAGTACACGCCGCGTACCTTGGCCGGGGCGGCGCCAGGCACGAGGGTGACCGCGAGGCTGTAGAGGAAGGCGGCGAACGTGCCGAGCGTGATGAGCGAGTTCATGTCCGCGCTTCGGTGCTTCAGGCCGAGCCAGCCGCTCTTGTGGATCGGCCAGCCCGTGTAGAGCATCACCGGGGTGATGAGGGCGAGGTCGAACCAGGCCGGCGGCTCGTTGCGCAGCAGGTGGGGCAGCCAAGCGGGATGGAAGAAATCCCAGGAGAGCCCGCCGAAGAGCACCGGGGCGGTGAGCAGGACACCCACGATCACCCGCCGGGCCAGGTCGTTGATCTCAGCCCGGCGCTCGGCCGCCTCGGCGTCCTCGTTCGACGCGGGCCTGGGGGTGGCGCAGCAGTCGTCGACGATCGGCGGCACCACGACCGGGGAGAGCGCCTTCGGCATCGGTCGACCGAGCGGTCCGGCAGGCCGAGGGGCCGCTGCCGACAGGGCCATGGCAGGCCCCGGCTGCTCGACGACTTCGAGGACGCCGTGGATCATGCTCATCCCGCAGGCGAAGCCGTACTCGCCGGCTGCCGTCGGAGTGAGCTCCACGCTCGCCTGGCCGAAGGCCGGCAGGTCGGCGCTGGCGCCGAAGTCGGGGAAGACCACCTTGGCGGTGCAGTCGCCCGTCTCCTGGCGGTCGAAGACGATCCGCAACGGGACACCTGCCCTCGCCCGGATGCGGTTGGGCGAGTACCCGCCGCGCACCGTCACACGGGCCTCCTGGACGTCGGCGGCGAGGGCGGCCTCGGCGGCCTTCTTCGGTCCGAAGAACCACCAGCCGAGGGCGCCCGCCACGGCCACGTCCGCGGCGACCACTGCTACGTCACCCGGGTTCATCGCTCTCGCACCTCGTCACCTCGTCGCTGTCGTCTCGTCGCCGCTGTCGTCTCTCCGTCGCTGTGCCCGCGGGCCTGGACCGACGTGGCACCGCGGTTGGGCCAAGCGCTGGGGGTGATGCTCAGCCGTTGCGGGCCCCGTGACCGCCGTGGTCCATACCGCGCATCATGAGCGCCATCATCGCCGTGCACCCGAGGGCGACGAGGAGGAAGCCGGCGCTCACCACGCCGGCTGCCACGAGCCCGATCGCCACGGCGAGCATCGGGATGCAGCAGACGACCATCATCCAGCCATGCCCACCGTGCCCGGCGTGCTCGTGGGGACGGCGCGAGGCGCCGGAGCCGTGACCGGCCGGCGCCTCGCTCCCGGGCCGAAGGAGCCGCCTGCTCATGGCTGGCTCCTCGGGGGAACAGACGGCCGCCCCAGCCTCGCATAGAGCGGGCAGGCGCCCGTCGCCCCGGTCACGACCAAGTCGATGCCGGCCGCGACGAGGAGCGCCTCAAGCGCGAGGGCGAGCACGGCGCTCGCTCCGGCCAGCAAGAAGGCGCCCGCGGCCATCGCGGCGAGCCCGAGGGCAATGCGCCCGACGCGCTCGGCGGGCGTGACGTTGACCGCAAGCCGGCGCTCTCGTCCAAGCGGGCGACGTGCGAGGTGCGGTCGGGGCACGTGCTGCATGGGCGCGCTCACAGCCGCACCACCTGGCGGATCGTGGCGGCCACCTCGTCGAGGCGAACCTCCGCCTCGCCATCGATCCCGGCACTACCGGCGGCCCCTATGACGCAGTGGCGCAGGTGGTCATTGAGCAGGCCGACCGCCACCTCCTGGAGGGCCCGGGTCGCAGAGGCCACCTGGGTCACCACGTCGGGGCACCAGCGGTCGTCCTCGATCATCTTCTGCAGCCCGCGCACCTGACCCTCGATCCTGCGCAGGCGGGTGAGGTAGTCGCCCTTGCCCGAGGCGTAGCCCCGGGCCGGGCGGGTCGGCCGTGGCCCGGACGACGGTGGGCTGCACTCGTGGGCGGCCCCGGGGTCGACGACGGCGGTCACCGCCGGTCCCCCGTCGCCGTGGGCTCCTTGCGACCGGCCGGCGTGCTGTCGCCTCCTCGCAGGACGTCACGCAGGTGCCGGTACTCCTCGGCGTCGATCTCGCCGCGCGCCAGGCGCTCGTCCAGGATCCGCTGCGGGTCGCCGCCGCCCTGTGGCTGGTCCTCGGGCCGGCGGGTGACGGCCGTCACGAAGTACCAGATCGCCCAGATCACGAGGCCCCAGAAGGCGACCATGCCGATCGTGCCGAGCAGCCACCCCCACCAGTGGACCCCGCCGCCCCAGTACCACATCATCGCGACCACCTCCTTGGCCCGGGGTCCTCCCGGGCTCTACTCCCACTGTGGGCGGTGATACCCCTGCGGGGTAGGGCCATTCGTCACTGCCTGGATCGGGACGAATGGCACTACCTCCCACCCCTATCTCAGCGCAGGGTGGAGACGTGAGGACGAGCCTCGGCACCGCGAAGGGAGGGGGCCCATGACCGACCCCGCACCCGCCGCCGGCACCCGTTGTGCCCCCTGGCCGAAGGACGCCCTCCGGGTCTCCTTCGGGGTGATCTGGGCGGTCGACGCCACCCTCAAGTGGCTACCGGGCTTCAAGGACCGCTACATGGCGACGATCATGGGCATCGCCAAGGGCCAGCCCACGTGGCTGCGGCCCTGGCTCGACTTCTGGATCCGCCTGCAGCACCCGGCGGCGACGTTCTTCTGGGCCCTCGTCGCCGCTGCCGAGTCCCTCATCGCGCTGGCGCTCGTCTTCGGCGTCGCCCGCAAGCTCACCTACCTCTCGGCGATCGGTCTCAGCCTGCTCATCTGGTCGACGGCCGAGGGCTTCGGCGGGCCGTACACCGCGGGGTCCTCCGACATCGGCACCGCCGTCATCTACGCCGTGGTCTTCGCCGGGCTGCTCGCCCTCAGCTACTACGCCGGCCCCGCCCGCTACAGCCTCGACTACTACCTCGAGCGGCGCATCTCGTGGTGGTGGCGCCTCGCCGAGCTGCGCCGCCCTGTCCCCGCGGGGTCGCTCGCCCCGGCTGGCCGCTCGTCCCTCGGCCGCCGGAGCGCCTGAGGAGGTGCCGATCATGACGACGACCACAACGCCTCTCTCGACGAACCCGCCGCCTCCCTCTCGACGGCGGCGCCGTGTCGGTGCCCTCGTCGCGGCGGCGGTGCTCGCGGCCAGCGGCCTCGGAACCGGCCTCGCCCTCTCCCTCGGTGGCTCGCCGTCGAGCGCCGGCTCGTCCTACGACTACTACCGCTCGGTCATGGACCGTTACGGCCCCGGGTCGATGATGGGCGGCCCGTCCGGGACGACGACGGGCCGCTCCGGCTACGGCTGGATGATGGGCGGCGCCCGCTCGCCGGGCTGGATGCGCGGTCAGTCCCTTCCGGGGTCCATGATGGGCGGGAGCACCGACCCGGGGAAGGTGATGGGGCGGCTCTTCGCCGACGCCCCCGGGCCCCGCACCAGCCCTGCGGAGGCGACCCGGCTCGGGAATGCCGTGCCAGCGGGCGCGAGCCGTGACCGGGCCGCCAACCGGCTCACCTTCGCCACGACGAGCGTGCGGCTCGTCGTGCTCGCCAGCCCGTCGATGCCCGCCGAGCGCTTCCGCATCGCCGGCATGGTGGACCCGACCGTCGTCGTCCCCGCCGGGGCGCAGGTGCACGTCGAGCTCGTCAACGCCGACGAGGACATGGCCCACGGGCTCGTCGTCACGGCCTCGGGGGCGGCCTCCTCGTGGATGCCGATGATGACGGCCGCCCCCGCTTTCTCCGGCGCGGCGCTGTGGTTCCTCGGCGAGGAGACCTCGGCCGGCATGCACACCGGCACGCTCTCGTTCAGCGCCACGGCGCCCGGCACCTACCAGTACCTCTGCCCGGTCCCCGGGCACGCCCAAGAAGGGATGGCCGGCACCTTCGTCGTCAGGGCGAAGGGCTGATCCGGCGCTGGCACCTGTAACGCCTCACGGGAGGGCGTGCCCTCATGGCACAGGGGGAGCGGGTCCGAATGGGAGCGGTGCTCTCGAACCTGCACCAGCCCAAGGTGATGATCTGGTTGGAGGTAGCCTGTCGGATCATTGCGCGATGGCCGAGGAGACCGGTCGCCCAGGCGCTCCACGCGCCAGCAACGTCGCCGAGGGTACAGCCGCCGCCACTTTCGGTACCAGTGGACCGCCATCGGTCTCCCGTCGAGGGCCGAGAGCAGAGCGACTGGGACCCTGACCTTCATGATCGAAGGGACTGCGGGGTGGCAGCTCGAGGAGGGCGCCATCGCGAGGTCACGGCGCGCTGGTCGTCGGACCCTGACCGTGCGGCGGTGCGGGCGCGCCGCTCGGGGTGCTGGCCGCTTCGGCCTCGGCCTCGGCTTTGGCGAGCGCAGACCGAGCGACCTGGGCGTCCGCGGCAGAGGGCCCGAGCGCGAGGTAGCGGCGCAGTTCGCCCACTGCTGCATGTGGGTCGCCGCTGCCGAGGTTCGTGAGGCCGAGGAGCAGGTAGGCGTCGGGATAGGAAGGATCGGCCTTGATGGCGGCGTTGATCGAGGCGATGCCCCTGGCAAGAAGTGCCTTGTTCCCCGAGGCCACGCCGGCGTTGGCGACGATCCAACCCGAAGAGGCGAGGGCTTCGGGTTCGTCGGGCTGGGCGGCGAGGACCGCCTCGAACAGCTTGAGGGCTTGCAGCTCGTCGCCCCTCACCAGGTCGGCCTGGGCGTCGACCAGCTCGTTGCCGATCGCCGGCGGGAGAGACCCGGTGATGGTCTGGGTGGGGAGGCGGTTCCCGGCAGTGCCGTCGACGGCGAGCCCGGCACCGAGGGCCGTGCCGGCCACGGCGAGGGCGACAAGCGCCCGGCGGGCCCGGCGGCGCCGGCTGGTCGAGCTGGGCGCCCCGACGCGCTCCGTGTCCTCTTCGGGTTCGGTTCCCTCGGCGGCGAGGGCCGCCAGGAGGTCCACGGCCCGGCGTTCGTAGCCGGCCCGTAGTGCCAGGTAGTCGTCGTCGGTAAGGTCGCCGGCCGCCCGCTCGGACTCCAGGTCGTCGAGGGAGGCGAGGAGAAAGCTGCGCTCGTCGGCGAGGCGGCTGCGCTCGTCGTCCAAGGTCGTTGGCTCAGCCACGGCGTGCCCGGTCCAACAGGGCCCGCTCTTCGTCGCTGAGCGGCGCCGCCGGAGACGGCCGCCACCGCCGGAACGCCACGGCGAGGCCGCCCAGGGCCGCCACTGCGGCGGCGACCGGCAGCACCCACACCAGCCCGCTCAGTCCCCCCGCCGGCGGTCGCAACAAGATGCTCGGGCCGTAACGGCTCTCGAGGTAGGCCTCGATCTGCGCCTGGCCCTGCCCGACAAGCAGACGCTGGCGGATGGCGGCGCGTACCGCGGCTGCGGTCTGCGTCGCCGAGTTCTCCGCCGTCTCGTCCTCACACGACGGGCAGCGAACCTGGTTGGCGATGGCGGCCACCTGCTGGTCGAGGCTCTGGCGATGGTGACTGGCGAGGGCGTCGTAGCCGAAGGCGACGCCGAGGGCGACGACCATCGCCAGCCACACCAGGCCGAGGCGCCACCGGCGAGCACCCTTGTGGGTGATCCGAGGGGCGGTAGCCGCAGATTCCTCGCCCATCTCACTCTGATCCGGTCGCTGCCAGAGCCGGCGCGGGCAGCGCCTCGGCCCCGCCGGGAGCCGAGGCGGGCGCGGTCGGACGGCGACGTCGGCCGGGGAAGGCGGCGAGCGCCGCGCCGAGGCCCATGACGCCACCGCCGATCCACAGCCAGACGATGAGGGGCTGGACGACGACCCCGATGACGGTCGGGCCGTGGCCGACCGGGCTCGAGTCGAGGGTCAAGTAGACGTCTTGGAGAGGGCCCGAGACGATGGCCGGGGTGCCGATGCCTTCGTAGCCGAAGTTGAACACGCTGATGGCGGGGTAGACGACCGCCCCGCCGTCGAGGCGCAGTTCCGCTTCGAGGGCGTTGCGGTTCTGGTAGTGGCGGGTGCGGGTCCCGAGGTAGGCGATGGTGTGGCCGTCGAAGCGCGCCGTCTGTCCAGGGCGAAGAGAAAGCTGGCCTCGCTGGCCGTAGGTGGCGCTGGCGGCGATCGCCATCGCCACGATCGCGACCCCGAGGTGAACGACCATCCCGCCGTTCACCCGGCCGAGCAGTCCCCGCCAACCTTTCAGGCGGGCCGACAGCACGAGCTGGCGCAGTGCCGAGACGGCGACCACCGCGCCGAGCCCGAAGGCGGCCACAGCCGCCACGTCTCGGAGGCCGGCGACACTCGTGGCGACGACGGTGGCCACCCCGGCCGCCGCCGGCCAGCGCATCCGGTGGAGGAGCACGGTGCCGGTGGCCTTACGCCACGGCAGGGCCGGGGCCACGGCCATGAGGAACAGCAAGGTCAGCACGATCGGCGTCGTCATGGTGTCGAAGTACGGCGCTCCGACCGTCACGCTCTGGTGGTGGAGGACCTCGACCACGAGGGGAAAGACCGTGCCGAGCAGCACCACGAAGGCGAAGGCCCCGAAAGCCAAATTGTTGGCCAAGAAGGCGCCCTCACGCGAGAGCGGCGAGTCGATGGCGCCCGGTGAGCGCAGCTGCTCGCCCCGCCAGACGATGAGGCCGACGCCAGTCACCATGATGATCCCGAAGAAGCCGAGGATGACCGGGCCGACCGTCGAGGTGCTGAAGGCGTGCACCGACTCGATCACCCCCGAGCGGGTGAGGAAGGTGCCGAAGATGGTGAGGGCGAAGGTTGCGAGCACGAGCGAGAGGTTCCAGACCCGCAGCATCCCCCGGCGCTCTTGGACCATCACCGAGTGCAGGTAAGCGGTGCCGGTCAGCCACGGCAGAAACGCAGCGTTCTCGACCGGGTCCCAGGACCAGTAGCCGCCCCAGCCGAGCACCTCGTAGGACCAGAACATCCCGAGCACGAGGCCCAAGGTGAGGAACCCCCAGGCGAACAGCGTCCAGCGCCGGGTCTCGACCAGCCAGCCCTCGCCGAGACGCCCGGTGATGAGCGCAGCGACCGCGAACATGAACGGCACGGTGAAGCCGACGAAGCCCAGGTACAGCATGGGCGGGTGGAAGGCGACGAGCGGGTTGTCCTGGAGCAGCGGGTTCGGTCCTGGCCCGTTGGTCGGCACCGGGCCGACCAGCGTCTTGAACGGGTTGGCCGCGGGGAGGAGCATGAGCCCGAAGAAGAAGGCGGCGACCCCAAGGCCGACGAAGGTCGCCCAGGCGACCAGGGCGTCGCTGGCCCGGCGGCGAAAGTGCCACGCCACCGCGACCAGGTAGCCGGCGAGGATCAGCGTCCACAGCAACAGCGAGCCCTGCAGCGCCGACCACATCCCGGTGATCCGGAACAGCAGCGGCGTGCCGAGCCCGTCGTTCTGGGCCACATAGGCGAGGGAGAAGTCCCGGGTGACAAGGGCGTGCTCCATCGCCCCCGCCGCCACCACAGCGGCCAGGAGCACCAGCCACGGGTAGCTCTGCCCGCTGCGCAGCCAACCGGCCTTCCCTCGGGCAAGGCCCAGGCCGAGGGTCACCATCCCGACGAGCGCCCCGACCAGGCCGAGCACCACGGCGCTGTGGCCGACCGCCGCGTTCATCGCCGTGCCGGCCCGGGCGCGCCCTCGGCCCCGAGCACCAGGCCGTCGCGCCGGAGCCGGCCATGGCACTTACGACAACGAGCCGCTCGGCACGGTTGTGACATCGCCGCCGAGGGACACGTCCGGTCCTCAACCCCCGCAAGTGCCAAGAGGCTGCCCGCGCCCTCGCCGCCCCGGGGCGGTACGGCCAGAACGCAAGCCCTTCCCCGGGAGGTCTCGGCGGAGCAGTCGACCTTGGTCTCGGCCCCGCGCCGGGTCACGGTCGGTCCGTCTTCGTGCACTTGCTGGGTTCCTCTCCCGCAGTTGGGCGTGTCGGCGGTTGGTCCATGTCGTGGCGGCCTGTGCGATGCCTGCGACAACGGCTGCGACAAGGTGTAGTACTTTGACTGGCGTGGAGGCAAGTCCGAGCGGCGTCGCGGACACCGGTGTCGAAGCCGACGGGCCTGCGCCTCCAAACAGCGCCGCAGCCGTGCGCTCCCGAGGATCGGGGGCGCGGAGGCGGCGACCCCGTTGGTGGGCGGTTGCGATCGGGCTCGTCCTCAGCGCGACCGCCGTCGCCCTCGTGGTCCGCCCGAGCCTGGTCCAGACCTCCGCGCCCGGGACCAGCGCCCCGAAGCTCGTCACGTTCGGGGGCGGGCCAGCCCCGCAGTTCGCGCTGCCCGGGCTCGGCGACGCTTCGGCGACCCTCAGCCTCACCCAGCTGCGAGGACGGCCGGTGCTCGTCAACTTCTGGGCGTCATGGTGCGTCGACTGTCGCAAGGAAGCGCCCCTGCTCGAGGCCGCCTACCGCCACGACGGCGGCCGGGTCGCCTTCGTGGGCGTGGACACCAACGACACCCGCAGCGCCGCGCTCTCGTTCTTGCACCAGTTCGGCGTGACGTACTCGTCCGTCTACGACCCGCACGGCACCGCCGCCACCGCCTACGGACTGTTCGGACTGCCCACCACGGTGTTCGTGTCCCCCGAGGGCCGGATCCTCGAACGCAACGTGGGCGCGCTCACCTCGGGCTCCCTCACGCGCGGGATCGCCTTGTTGCTGCGCTCCGCGCGTCGGCCGTCTCCCGCAAGACGGCACGCACCGCTCCGTCCGTAGCGCACCGAGGGAATGGGCCACCTTGTCGCCAAGGCGAGGGAACGGCGATGCTGCGACGACGCCAGACCCCGCGCGGCTCGAGGCGCCGGCCCGGTCAGATGTCTCGGCCCAGACGCCTACCTTGGCGGGGCGGCAGAGGCGCGACCAGGTCGCTCGCTGGTGACCAGGTGGTCGAGGTAGCGCTCCAGCTCGTCGTGGTCGATCTCGCCTCGGGCGTAGCGTTCGCGGACGATCTCGAGCGGATCGGCCGCGGCCTTCGGGGCCTCGAGGCCCGAGGCAGGCGTCCCGGGCGTGCGAACGCGGCCCATGCAGCCAGGGCCCACGGCACGCTGACCGGCACCGCCTGCGACGAACCGCGACGCCACGATCACGCCGAGCAAGACCACGGCGAAGCCGACCAGCATGACGAGCGGTCCGAACACCATCATGTCGCCCACCACCTCTCTCCGAGTCGGTGCCGCGCCCGATTGGTCGGTGCGACCACCTCGGTGCTCGTCACGCCATCAATGGGCTCACCATCAGGATAGTGGCTGGTCACGAGACGACGAGCGTGCCGAACATGCCCGCCGCGGCATGGCCGGGGACCGGGCAGAAGTAGTGGTAGGTGCCGGTCGCGGCGGTGAAGCTCGCGCTACGGGTGAAGTAGCTCGCCGTCGCGGTGTCCTTCTCGGTGCGCGGGGGAAGGGGCATCAAGAAGAACGTGTCCGCCACGCCGGCCATCGCCATCTCCGGGTACGGCGGCGGCGACGTGGTCAGCTCGAAGCCGTGCATGTAGCCCCAGTCGGTGTTCACGAGCACCACGGTCACCTGAGCCCCGGGCGCCACCGTCACCGTCGGGTTGACCAGCCCGTCGATCTCCCAGGTCATGTTGGGCTTGCCGTGCGGCGACGCCAGCGCCACGAGGGTCACCGAGCGGCCGGCGTAGGTCACGGTGTTCGCCGCCGTATCGACGGTGGCTCCCTGTTCGCCCCGGCTCACCAGCGACGACAGGGCCCCGGCGCTGACCGTGTCCCCGCCACCCATCATCGAGGACCCGCCACCACCACCCATCATGGCGCCACCGCCCATCATGCCCCCGATACCGCCGTTCGCCCCGGTGCCTCCCCAGGCGCCGCCCATCATGGCGCCACCGCCCGTGTACCCCGAGGCGCCGGCACCGCCAGACGAGGTGGACGCCGAGGTGACTCGGGCCGCGGGGGCGCCGCCGGCGCCTGGGTTGACGGCAAAGGCAACCCCGGCAGAGAGCGCAGCGGACAGCCCGAAGGCCGCTCCTGCGATCGCCCAGCGGGTGATCGGTCCACCTCTCACCTGTGTCCTCCTCTCGTTCGTATACCCCCGAGCGTACCGGGCGGTGGTGAAGATCCGACGAAGATCCGGCGCACCCAACGCGCAGATGTGGCGGTCGGGGTGCCGGGCCGCCCGCCACCGAGCGCGGCCTCCTCGGCGAGGCTCGGGGCAGGGGTCACACCCGAGTCACCGCCGTAGCCACTCGGCCTCGAAGGCCGCCTTGCGGGCGTAAGTCTCCGCTGGTGCGCCGCCCGGGCTGGCCCGCCACACTCCGTGCCGGTGGTGGTCGTCCCGGCCGCCGTCATGCGAGCACGCCCACCAACACATCGACGAGGACGACGAGCCCGGTGAGCGACATCGTGAGGCTGCGACCGTGGGCGGTCTTGCGGGGGTTGTCTCGCAGCGGGAACAGTGCCTGGCGTCCGAGCGTGTACGCGGCGATCGCACCGACGAACACCACCCCGCCGGGGTGTGGCGTCGTCACCCACATCGCCAGAAAGGCGGGTCCCGCGATGCACAGGGCCAGCGTGGACTCGAGGAGCTGGGTCGGGATGCGCCGCACGCCAAGGCGCCGGTCCGAGGACCACAGGCCGAAGCGCGACGTGGTGGGCCGACCAGCGCAGCAGCCACCGAAGAAGCAGCCGAACCGCCCGATCGTCATCCCGACGAACAGCCCCGGGGCCGTCACGTCCAACAACGCGCCGACGGGCAGCCCGGTGACGAGCGCGCCTGCAATGAGGGTGCCGAGCGCACCGGCGACGAAGCCCTGGATGCACATGCCGGCGTTCCACACGGCCGGGCGCTCGTCATCTCGGTGCGCCGGCAGGAAGCGTCGCATGAGGTAATGGCCGGCCAGGTAGTAGGCCTTGGCGCCCAGCAGCCCGACCAGGCTGGCAGCGAGCGATACCCCAAGGACCCCGGTGACCGGCAGCTGGGCGTGGGTGGCGAGCAGCGCCTGGAGGACGAGGCCGACCGCGACCCCGAGGCCGACCAGGGCGGGCCAGGCACCGAGGTGCGCGCCCGGAGCGCGGGCCTGGATGACCGGCGCGTACCCGGTCGCCCCCGACGCCGAGGCGACCGGCAGGCGCGGCCGCCGAGTGGGCGCGGGCCGGGACGACCTGGCACCAGCGCGCCGATCGCTCACTGGCGTGGCGGTCACCTGCCACTCACCGGGCGCCACATCGGCGACGCGGGTCGTGATGGCAAGACGACCGCTGCCGGGCACGACACGCTCGACCGTCTCGGTCACCTCGAAGACGTCCTTCGGACGCGGCTTGCCCCGCACCCCGATGCGACGCCCGCTGAAGGCGATGGTGACCGAGTAGGGCTCCCCGTCGGCGGCGGCGTCGAAGAAGTAGGTGAGCCCGAGGGCCTGCGGCTCGACGTCGGCGAGCGGCTCACAAGCAAACGCGGTCACCTGCAACGGCCGAGCTCCCTCCTCGGCCACGCTCGGGCGCACCCCCAGGCGCGCCTCCGCCGAAGCCGTGGACAGCCGTTCGGATGAAGACCTGGTGGCCACGAAACGTCCCTCTCGGCAGGGCCCGGGACGGGCGCCAACTACAGTGTGTCGTATTCATCATGACGCGGTCCCGCCCTCTGTGCCAGCCGGCGGCCTCCCCGGCGGGTGCCGGCTCCGCGCGCAGCGGTCCTCGCCCTGCCCAGGGACGGCACCTGCAACGTCGCAGGATGGCCGGGCGGTCGCGGCCCACGGCCGGCCCTCTATGCCGCAGGTGCCGCCGTCAGCGCGTGGTGGATCAGGAAGCCGAGGCCTGGCCGGCGGTGGGTTCGTTACCGGTGGCCGGCTGTCCCATCATCGGGCCCGTCGCAGCGGTGCCGCGCATCATGGGCGTGCTGTTCATGAACGTGAGCATCTGAGAGTAGAGCGCCTGGAGCTCGGCACGGGCGGCCTGGGGGCGACAGGCTGGCCAGCATCGCCGACATCATCGGGGAGCTCCCGCGGGTGCCTGGACACCCGAGGACGCGTTGGGGCTCGGCGCGGGTGTCGTGGTGGTGGTCGTGACGGGTGTCGTGGTGGCCGCAGCGAGCACAGGCGCCGATGCCCTTGCGGCGGGCGGGACGACAGCCGGTCCGTTCGAGCCCGGGAGGCCCGCAACGGCGACGCCGGCGGAAACGGCGAACGTGAGCCCGAGGGCTGCTCCTGCAGCGGCCCAGCGGGTGGTGTGCGCGAATCTCATCGACCGCTTCTTTCCTCTCGGTTCTCTCCGACGGGGCTCAACCTGCGGAGGGCTGGTGAAGATCCAGCGAAGGCTCGGCGCACTCCCGGCGCTCTCTGGGGAAGGCGGACCGTGAAGGTCGTGCCCTCCCCCTGCTCACTCGTGACGGTCACTGCGCCGCCGTGCGCCTCGGCCAGTCCGGCCACCACCGCGAGGCCGATCCCCGACCCGCCCGCCCGGGCGCCTCGACCCCGGAAGAAGCGCTCGAAGACATGGGGCAGGTCCTCGGGCACGATGCCCGGGCCGTCGTCGGCGACCTCCAGGCAGGCCCACGTTCCGTCGCCCGAAAGGCTGACGCGCACGGTCCCCCCAGGTGGGACGAACTTGGCGGCGTTGGACAACAAGTTGGTGACGACCTGGCCCAGCCGGACCGGGTCGCCATCGACGGCCACCTCGGACAGCCGGGTCTCGACCGACAGCCCCTTGTCGCGCATCGGCCCGGTGATCTGCGCGACGGCCGCGTCCACCAGGGGCGCCAGCTCCACCATCTCGCGCCGCAGGTCGAAGGGAGCACCGTCGGCCGAGGCCAGCGTCTCGAGGTCGGCCACCAGCCGGGCGAGGCGCAGGGTCTCCTCGTGCAGGGACGCCAGCGTCTCGGCGCTCGGCGAGGCCAGGCCGTCCTGGAGGGCCTCGAGCTGGCTCTGGAGGACGCCGAGCGGGGTGCGCAGCTCGTGGGCGACGTCTCGGGCGAAGCTGCAGCGCAAGACGTCCTCGGCCTCGACCGCGTCGGCCATGGCGTTGAAGGCGGCAGCCATCTCGCCGAGCTCGTCAGGGGCACCGGCCCGAAGGCGCGCCGCGCGCTCGCCGCCGGCGAGGGAACGCGCCGCGCTGGTGAGCGCTCGCACCGGGGCCGTCACCCGTCGGGCCAAGAGGAGTCCGACGAGCACGGACAGGAGACCCGCGCCGATCCCCGTCAGAAGCAGGAGCCGCTCGATCGACGACCGGAAGGCCTGGTCTGCGGGGGGTGGCCCCGCAGCGGGCAGGCGGACGAGCGCGGTGCCGACCCGGACTTCCGAGACCATCACCGGGAGCCGCACCGCGGGCCCGAGGTCCGCAGTTCCCATCATGGCCCGGTCCATGGCCGCCATGGCGCCGCTCGCCCCGGGCCCCGAGGACCAGACGAGCCGGCCCCGGGTGTCGAGGACGCTCACCTCCTCGTCGGCCATGGCCGCCAGCGGGTCGAGGGAGACGAGCGCGCTCGAGCTGAAGCGCCCCTCGTGGCGGTAGGAGGCGGCGATGGCGCCCACCAGCTCGCCCCGGCGGGCCTGCTGCTCAGCTGAGACGTAGCTTCCAAAGCGAGCCCCGAAGGCCACGTTCACCACCACCGCGATGAGCGCGGCAGTCCCGAGCCCAACCGCCGCGAACGCCAGGGTGAGGCGAAGGACGAGCGACCTACGCATCGGGAGCCACGTCGAGCTTGTAGCCGACGCCCACCACCGTCGCCACGAACCGGGGACGGTGGGGATCGTCGCCGAGCTTATGGCGGAGGTTCTTCACGTGCGCGTTGATCGTGCGCTCGTAGCCGTCGTAGTCGTACCCCTGGACCCGGGTCACCAGCTCGTAGCGCGACCACACCCGCCCCGGCCTTCCGGCCAGGGTGACCAGCAGGTCGAACTCGCTGCGGGTGAGGCTGACCGGGCGGCCCTCGACGGACACTTCACGACTGGCTCTGTCGATGCGCAGCGCCCCTCGGTCGAAGGAGGCGACCTCGGCCTCGGTCCCCCTCGCCCGGCGCAGCACCGCCTCGACCCGAGCCGCCAGCTCCCGAGGGCTGAAGGGCTTGGCCAGGTAGTCGTCGGCGCCGAGGCGCAGCCCGGCCACCCGGTCGTCCTCGGAGGCCTTGGCGGTGAGCATGATGATCGGCACCTCAGAGATCGCCCGCAACGAGCGGGCGACCTCCTCGCCAGCCAGGTCGGGCAGCATGAGGTCCAAGATGACCAGGTCCGGTCGAAGGCGTGCCGCGGCCTCCAGTGCTTCCTGGCCGCTTCCGGCGATGAACACGGCGTAGCCGTCGTGCTCCAAGTAGGTACGGACCACGTCTTGGATCTTGTGCTCGTCGTCCACCACCAGCACGCTGGCCTTGCCCATTGCGACCTCCCTGGCGACACCGCCCGGCAGGAGCCACCGCAGCCCGGTGATGCCGGTACCCGGCACCTTCTTGCAGCCTGAGGCCCTTGCCGATCTAACTACGACACGGTATCGTTGCTGGGTGGCTCTTGGGAGCCCGTCCTGCCACGACGGTCCCCGGGAGGCGCGCTCTCGACAGGAAGGCGCGAAGCGATGCGAATGTGTCTCAACCGCAAGGTGCTCATCGGGTTGGCCGCGGTGGCCGTCGCTGTGCTCGCCGTCGACCCGCACGTGTTCACCCGGATCCTGCCGTTCCTGTTCTTCGCCATCTGCCCGTTGTCGATGCTGCTCATGATGCGGGCCATGTCGGGGAACAAGGCGTCGGGCGGCATGGGTGGCATGAGCGGATGCTCCTCGATGGCCAACGGCAACGGCGCCCAGGCCGGTGGCGCCTCTGGCCCGCCACCAGACGCCGAAGTGGCACGGCTGCGCGCCGAACTCGACCAGCTCCGGGCCGAGCGGTCATCGTAACGCTCGACGCGTCCCGCCCTTGGCTGCTTGTTCCTGGCGGCGCCCACGACCACCCGGCGATCAGCTGAACACGGCCACCGAGGTGCGTCTTCGCCAGCCGGGAACGCCATGGTCTCCACGGGGGAGACCTCCGACCCGACGTCGCTGACTGCCGTCGGCGCCCCGGCCTGTCTCCACCGAGCGGCACGAGATGAAGCGAGAAGACCCGGCGCGCGATGGGCCCGTCTTGTCGGCACGTGGGTGCTCGGCGGGCTGCTTCTGGCTTCTGCCGGCCATCACCACTGCACCAGCGGCGATAGCGGCTGGCGATCCGACGGGTTGCCGGTCAGCGATCGCGGCGGATGACGAAGCGGTACTGCTGCTGCTCGCCGCCCTGTCGCTCACTGTCGCTCGGCGCCTCCGCCACCAAGAGCGCATTGCCGGTGTTCCGGCACCATGCCGGAATGTCGCGCCAGCTGCCCGGGTCAGTGGTGATGAGCTCGAACACCTCACCGAGCGCCACCTGTCGGGCGGCGTCCCTCGCATCGATAACCGGTCCGGGGCAGAACCGGCCCGAGGCATCCACGACGAGAGCTGGCACGACGGGCTTGGCAGAGATCCCTTCTGGTGACACGCGGTCCCTCGCTTTTCGCTCACTCGCGAATCGAAGCTGTGTAGTCGTCGGCCACCGCGTCCTCAAGGGAGTGGCAGCCGCTGGCCAGGCATAGGCAGCTCAGAAGTACTGGGTGGTGTCGGCCGCCAGCACCCGATCGGTCAGGAACCACGTAGCGCCCACGATCTCGTCGACCTCCGGCAGGAGGTTCTCCCTCGTCGCTCCGAAGATCTGGGCGGCGAGGCTGCAGACGTAGATGGCGACCTTGCCGCTCTGCTTGACTGCCGCCACGAGCTGGGGGATCTGGGCGGGCAGACCTGCAAGCTCGACCTGGCGGCGCACGTAGTCACCCTCGTCGGCGTGCTCGGCCGACATCGGCAAGCGGTCCGCTTCGCCCTGCATGACCGCTCGCACCGCCCAGTTGACGAACAGCAGATCGACCTGCGCACCGCTGGCAGCGGCCAGGTAGGCGAAGGCGAGCGGGGTGAGCACCCGGTCGTAGGCACCCTCGCGCACGACGATGGCGAGGCGTTCGAGGGTCTTTGGAGGTCCCGCCTCGGTGCGGATCTGCCCTGCGGTGCCTGCATGCGCAGACGTGGTCTCGGTGGTGCTCGCCATCGCAGCCTCCTCGGGTCGCTGCCAATACCTGACTAACTAGGTCGACTTTATCCGAGAATCTGTGAAGGGCACAACTCGGCCGACAAGCGCCGAGGAGCACCGCCAGAGACTGCCGGCTCGCCCCAGGCCGCGGTGGCCGCAACACCGGGCCCACATGGGGCCTACGTGCTTGTTGTGCTCGTTTGTCGCGTCCGAGCGCCAGCCGCTCACTGCCGCAAGCCCCGCAGCGCACATGGAGCCGATGCGGCCATCGTGGCGTGCTCGACGATCCGGCAGTAGCTCCCTTCTTCGGCCGGCAGCCGGTCGGCCTTTGTCGTCAGGGCTACGAGCTCGGCGCGGCAGCACCACCAGTTCTCCCAGGCGCCGGTCGACATCGGCCACTTGAGCGTCGAGAACCGACAGCGCGTCGTCGCAGGGACGCTCGCCTCGTTCCTGCGAGGATCTCGGCGATCTCTTCCAGGTTTCAGCCCAGGCGCTAGGCGGTGCGGATGAACAGGCGGCTCACGTCCTCCTCGCCGCCGTCCCGGTACCCGGACCGTCGCCGAGCAGCCCTTGTCCTCGTCGAGGCAACCGATGAGCGCGTCGGCGCATATACCATGCAGGGGTATAGTAACTCTGACGCGTCGAGGTGGAGGTGCCATGGCGTACGGCTACAGCGCCAACAAGGAGGACTACCTGAGGCGCCTGCGACGGATCGAGGGCCAGGTGCGCGGCCTGCAGCGGATGGTGGAGGAGGACCGCTACTGCATCGACATCCTGACCCAGGTCACCGCCGCCACCAAGGCGCTGCACGCCGTGGCGCTCGGCTTGCTCGAAGGCCATATCGGGACCTGCGTCGCCGATGCCACCGCAGCGGGCGGCCCCGAGGGGGCGGCCAAGGTGAAGGAGGCCGCCGACGCGATTGGCCGGCTGCTGCAGGCTTGATCCAGTGAGGAGGAGCGGAAGATGAGCCAGGCGACGACCGATCGCGGGCAGGCGACCGTCGAGCTGTCGATCGACGGCATGACCTGCGCCTCGTGCGTGCGCCGGGTGGAGCGCGCACTCGCAGGCGTCGAGGGTGTTGCGGGGGCCCGGGTGAACCTCGCCACCGAGTCGGCCGCGATCGAGCTCGCCGAAGGGCGACCGGTCGAACGGGCCGCCCTCGTTGCGGCAGTCGAGGCGGCCGGCTACCGCGTGGCGCCGCCTGCGGTCTCCCCGGGACGTTGCGGCGACGGCCACGGCTCGCTCCGCTTGGAGGTGGGCGGCATGACCTGCGCCTCGTGCGTGCGCCGGGTGGAGCGCGCCCTGGCGGGCGTGGAGGGCGTGGCAGCGGCCCGGGTGAACCTCGCCACCGAGTCGGCCGAGGTTGAGCTTTCGGGCGCGGCCGACGTCGAGGTCGCCGCGCTGGTGGCAGCGGTCGAGTCGGCCGGGTACACGGCGACGCCTGCGGTCACGGCGCCGGATCCGGCCGAGGAGGCTGCGGCCCGTCGCGCCCGGCGCGCCGCAGACCTCCGGCGCCGCCGGGTCAAGCTGGTGGTCGGCGCGGTGGGGAGCGTGGCGGTCCTCGTCCTCGCCTACGGCTTCGGGGCCGCAAGCTGGTCGCGCTATCTGCAACTGGCCTTGACGCTGCCGGTGTTCGCCTGGGTGGGTGCCGGCTTCCATGCGGGAGCGCTTCGGACCCTGCGCCACCGCGCTGCCAACATGGACACCCTCGTCTCGCTCGGCTCGAGTGTCGCATTCACCTACTCCCTCGTGGCGACGGCAGCAGGTTCGACCAGGTCGACCTACTACGACGTGGCAGCGGTGATCGTGACGCTGATCTCCGTCGGCAAGTACCTGGAGGTCCTCACCCGGGGCCGTGCCGGGGAGGCGATCGAGTCGCTCGCCTCGCTCACGCCCCGCCGAGCCCACCTGCTTGCCCGGGCGGGCGCGCCCGCCGGCCCGGGGACCGAGAGCATCGACGTTGTGGTCGAGGCGCTGCGGCCAGGCGACGTGGTGCTCGTCCGCCCCGGCGAAGCCCTTCCGGCCGACGGGGTCGTGGTCGAGGGTTCGAGCGCCGTCGACGAGTCGATGATCACCGGCGAGGGCATCCCCGTGCGGAAAGCCGACGGCGACGAGGTGACCGGCGGCACGGTGAACGGGCTCGGGCCGCTGCACGTGCGGGTGACGAGAGCCGGGGCAGACTCCACCCTGGCCCGGATCATGGCGTTCGTCGAGCGCGCCCAGCTCGAGAAGTCCAAGGCGCAGCGCTTGGCTGACCGGGTGTCCTCGGTGTTCGTCCCGGTGATCCTCGTCATCGCAGCGGCGACCTTCTCGGGCTGGTTGGCGAGTGGCCACGGCCTCACCGCTGCGCTCATCCCGGCGGTGGCGGTGCTCGTGGTGGCGTGCCCGTGCGCGCTGGGACTGGCGACGCCGGTCGCGGTCATGGTGGGCAGCGGGCGCGGCGCCGAACTCGGCCTGCTCGTCTCGGGCGGGGAGGTCCTCGAGCGCATCCGCAGCCTCGGTGCCGTCGTCATCGACAAGACCGGGACCTTGACCCTCGGGCGGCCCGAGGTCGTCGAGGTCGTCAGCCTCGGCGGCACCGGCGTGGAGGAGACCGCGGTTGCGCTGTCGCTGGCCGCTGCCGTGGAGGCAGCGTCCGAGCATCCCCTCGCCCGGGCCGTGCAGGCTGCCGCCGTCGAATACGGAAGAGGGCCTGAGGTTGTGGGCCACCGGGCGAGCGAGGTCGAGGTCGTCGCCGGCGCTGGCGTCGAGGCCGTGGTCGGCGGCCGCCGGGTGCAGGTGGGCTCGCTAGACTGGGTCACCGGGCGTGGCGCTGGACGCCCCGTCGCTGCGAGCAGCGCCGGGTCCACCCTCGCGAGAAACGACGAGGTCTACGACGCGGGTGAGCGGCTCGCCGCCCGAGGTCTCACCCCGGTCGCGGTGGCGGTCGACGGCGAGGCTCGGCTCGTCCTCGGTATCGCCGATCCCCTCCGTCCCGACGCGGCGGCCGGCGTGGCGAGGCTTCGCGCCGAGGGGCTGGTGGTGGTGGTGGCGACCGGCGACCGGGCCGAGGTGGCCGAAGCGATCGGCGCCGAGGCCGGCGTCGACGAGGTGCGCGCCGGATTGCGTCCCGAGGACAAGGCGGCGTTGGTCCGCGAGCTCCACGCAGAGCTCGGGCCGGTCGCCATGGTCGGCGACGGCATCAACGACGCTCCGGCGCTCGCCGTGGCCGACGTCGGCATCGCCGTCGGCAGCGGCACGGGCGTGGCCATGGCCACTGCCGAGATCACCTTGGTCCACGGCGACATCGGCGCGGTCGCCGACGCGATCGCCCTGTCGCGGGCAACCCGCAGGGTCATCTGGCAGAACCTCGGCTGGGCGTTCGGCTACAACCTCGTGCTCGTCCCCCTCGCCGCGTTCGGCGTCCTGCCGCCGATGTTCGCCGCCCTCGCCATGGCGACGAGCTCGGTGAGCGTCGTCACCAACGCGCTCCGCCTGCGGCGCTTTGGCCGGGGCGAGCCCGCGCCGAGCCCCCGCGAGCATCGCCTCGCTGCCGCAACTGGCTGAGTGCTGCCGGCCCATCCCGCTGACCACGACGCCGTGACGAACAACTACCCCAAGGAGCAGAACATGAGCACTCTCGAGGTCACCGCCCCCGACATCTCCTGCGAGCACTGAAGGCGCAGCATCGAGCACGATCTCGGAGCGGCTCCCGGTGTGCGCCGGGTGGTCGTCGACGTCGGTACCCAGCGCGTCCGCCTCGACTACGACGCCGCCGAGACGAGCCCCGAGGCGCTGCGCTCGACGCTCGCCGGCATCGGGTACCCGCCCGCCTGAACCCCCCCCGGTCACCCGGGTGGCGCCGAATGTCCCACGGGGCGCGGTGGCACTGCGGCTGCGCCTCGCTGTCGCGCACCTTGTCGACGCGAGGTGTGGTCAGTCGTCGCCTGTCGCCTGCCGCCGGTGCAGGGCATGGCGCTGTCACAGGCCTCACCTGACGGTGACGATCTCGGCGACGTAGCCGGCAACGGCGACGAGGAAGCCGACTGCCATCAGGTAGGAGGCGCCGCTGGTCTGGCCGCCCAGGAGGAAGAGCAGACCGCCGAGCCCGGCGACGAGGATGCCCGCAAGGCCAGCGGCGGCGCAGCCGACGGCCCGCCGTCCCCACGGGAGCGCCATCGCGAGCGCGAGCAGTGCGCCACCAGCGAGGACCATCCCGAGCATCATGTGCATCATCACGAGCGGCCCGGTGCGCATCATCGCGGCCATGCCGGCGCCGAAGGGGGGAACCGTCACGTACAGGTTGAGCGCCATGCCCAGCAGGAACTGCACGGCCAGCAGCCCGAGCATCCCGAGCGGTGCAGCGATGCTCGCTGAGCGACCGGCTGGGGCGGGAGCCCGCCACGAGCGGGTCGTGCGGGGCCCCGAGTGGTGGCCTCGAGCGCTGGCGGGGTCGCTCGGGTCGGCTTTGCTCACGTCGTCCGGGCCTTCGGTGGCGGGAGCAACCACCGGAGGTGCTCCGCGTCACCGAGGAGCTCTAGGCGTCGCCAAAGGACGGGGTTGTCGGTGGACTGGCTGGCGTGACAGGCGATCGCCGTCCGCTGCCGGGCTCGGTCCACCGCGACGATGAGGTCGAGCTCGTCGGGTCGCCGCCCGACGAAGCTGGTGCCGAGCTCGGCGTTGAGCTGGGCGGCTACTTCCTCGGGCAGCGCCCAGCCGAGCACGGGCAGGCGACGGTCCGTCCCGAACGCGAGGGCCGCCTCGGTGGCACGGATGTGGTCTGGGTGGGCGGTGATCCCGCCCACGTCGAAGGCGAGCAGGAGCTCGGCGTCGCCAGCCTCCTCGGCGATGCGTGCCACCAGCTCCCCGACTGCCACCTCGGTGAGGTGCCCGTCGGGGTAGGCGTGCAGCCTGGCGCCGTGGACGCCGAGCGCACTGGCGGCAGCTTCCAGCTCCTGTGCTCGACGCTCGCCGAGCGCAACGCCCTCCCCGAGGGTGGAGGCTTCCCCGTGGGTGAGGCACAGCACGCGGACCCGAGCCCCTTGGTCCACGAAGGCCCCGAGCACGCCGCCGAGGCCGAAGGACTCGTCGTCGGGATGGGCACAGACGACCAGCAGCTCTGCGACCTTGGGCAGGCTGGCACCGGCGCGCTCCCGCACGCTCACCACCCGAGCGTCGTGGGCATGCGGCGTCCCCGGCGGGCGGTGGCGAGGTAGGCGCGCTCGAAGGCCTGCTTGGCGTAGAGCCACCGGCGTCCCTCGGACACCGTCGGGATCCGGTTGCGCGGCGGGCGCACGGGGTCGACGGCCATATAGGCGCCCCGGTCGCCCATGTCGAGCACGCAGCGCGCGGAGAGCTCCGCGGTCTCGCCTTCTCGCCCGTCGATGCGCGCCGCGAGGTCCCTGGCGGCGATGTCGGCCATCTGCTCGGTCATGTGCCCGGTCTTCGGGAAGTTGACCGGCACGGGGGTCTCGCCGGCCGGGGGGAGGGCGACGGCCACCCCGACGGCGTAGACGCCGTCTGCGGCCTGGTGGCGGTAGTGGTCGTCGACGGGGACGAAGCCCTTCGGGTTGGAGAGCCCTGGGCTCGTGGCGACGGCCTCGACGCCGGCGAGGGGCGGGATGACGATCGAGCAGACCGACGGCGTGGGGCGAAGACCCTCGGCTTCGACGGCTTCGTCGGTGATCCTCGTGATCGCTACCGAGGTGCGGTAGGTGATGTCGCGCTCTTCGAGGGCTCCTTCGAGGAGGTGGCGGATCGTGCCGGCACCGCCCATGCCCATGTGGCCGAGGAACGGCTCGGGGGTGAGGACGGTGATCGGGACCTGGTGGCGGTGGCTGCGGCGCCGGAGAAGGTGGTCGAGCTCGAAGGCGAGCTCGTAGACCGGGCCGATGCAGCTCGCCCCGGGGGCGGCCCCGACGACGACGGGGCCCGGGTCTGCGAGCAGGGAGGTGATGGCGCCGGCGAGCTCGGTGGTCTCGGGTGCCGACATGGGCGAGTGGCCGGGCCCGTCGAAGGGGCCAAGTCCCGGGACGGCCTCATTCGCGCTGCGGTGCCCGGTGGCGACGACGAGGAAGTCGTAGGGGTGCTCGGCGCGCGTGGTCGTGACCACCTTGGCGTCGGTGTCGATGCCGGTGACGGTCTCCTGCGCGAAGACGACGTGCTTTCGGGAGAGGGGGGCGGCGAGGGGAAAGGAGATCTGCTCGAGGCTGCGTCGCCCCATCGCCACCCAGGGCAAGGACGGGACGAAGCTGAAGCGCTCGTCCTTGGCGACGAGGGTGATCTCGGCGCGCTCGGGGGAGAGGTGCCGGCGCAGCTCGTAGGCGGTGGTCAGCCCGCCGAAGGAGCCGCCGAGGATCACGATGCGCACCCGGGCACCCATCAGAACGTCACCACCTTGTCGGCGGAGATCGTCCAGTCGGTTGCCTCTTCCAAGGTGGAGCGCCGGGCCCCGTCGACGAGCAGCTCGTCGGTGAAGCCGCGGGCGTCCATGCAGGTGCCGCAGCAGCCGATCTCCCCGCCGTGGCGGAGCACGGCGGTGACCATGCGGTCGAGGTGGTAGTAGCCGTCGGGCACCTTCTGGTTCGAAAGCGCACAGCCCACCGCGTCGCCGAAGAGGAAGACGCGCACCTCGACGCCGTCGCGCCGCGCCAGGGATCCGGCGAGGCGAAGCCCGTTGTAGGAGCGCTCGGTGCCATAGGGCGGGTCGTTCAACACGACGAGGACCTTCATCGGGGTGCTCACTCTCTCTTCGAGGTCTCGGGCACGGAGTGCTCCTCGCGTGCCTGGTGGTAGGCGGTGACGAGGCGGTCGGCGGCTAGGGCGACCGCAGCGCCGGTCGTGTCGCGGCCGAGCGACAGCCGCACCGCCGAAAGGGCGACCTCGGGGGCGACCCCCATGGCGAGCAGCGTCGCAGACGGCGTCTCTTCACCGGCGTGGCACGCCGAGCCGGTCGAGGCGGCGACGCCGGGCGCCCGGGCGAGGAGGTCCGCGCCGCGCACCCCGGGGAAGGAGACGAACAGCGTGTTGGCCAAGCTGGCGTCGAGGGGGGTGTGGCAGACGAGCCCGGGGACGGCGGCGGAGAGCGCTGCAAAGAGCTCGTCTCGAAGCGCGCCGAGGCGCGCCGGGTCGAGGGCGAGGCGGGAGCGGGCGAGCTCGCACGCCGCGCCGAGGCCGACGATGCCCGCCACGTTCTCCGTGCCCGGCCGCAGCCCGCGCTCCTGGCCGGCGCCGACGACGACGGGCGCAAGGGGCGTGCCCCGGCGCACGTAGAGCGCCCCGACGCCCTTCGGGGCGTAGACCTTGTGGCCGGCGACCGAGACCAGGTCGACCCCGAGATCGTCGACCGAGACGGGGATCTTGCCGATCGCCTGGGCGGCATCGGCATGGACGACGGCACCGGCGTCGCGCGCTGCGGGTGCGAGGTCGGCGACGGGCATGAGCGCCCCGGTCTCGTTCTGGGCGAGCAGCATCGTGCAAAGGGCTACGTCGCCCGACAGCGCGGCGGTGGCAGCTGGCGCATCGAGCAGGCCGGCGCGGGTGACCGGCACGCGGGTGACCACCCACCCGCTCGCCTCGAGGCGCCCGCAGGGGCTGGCCGTTGCGGGGTGCTCGACGCTGGAGGTGACGATCCGGCGCCGCTCGGCCGGCGCCGTGGTGGTGGTGCCGAAGATGGCGAGGTTGTTCGACTCGGTGCCGCCGGAGGTGAAGACGATCTCGTCGGCCGCGGCGCCGATGAGGGCGGCCACCTGCTCCCGGGCCTCGTCGACGGCCCTGCGGGCGGCGCGCCCGATCGGGTGGTCGCTCGAGGGGTTGCCGTAGGCGGTGCGCAGGTAGGGCAGCATCGCCTCGAGCACCTCGGCCGCGACCGGCGTCGTGGCGTTGTGGTCGAGGTAGACGACGTCGTTGGCAGCTCCGGCCGTCATCGGGGCCGGCCCAGCCTCGCCTCGCTCCCGTCCACCGGTGCCGTGGCGGGCGCGTCGCGCCCCGAGCGGCCGGCGGCGCTCGGCGGGCTCGAGGAGGCAGCCGGGCGCTCGGCGCCCGTCGTGACGGGGAGGCCGGCCTGGCGCCACTCGGGGAGGCCGTCCTCGAGACAGCGCGCCCGCAGCCCTCGGGCGCGCAGCGTCGCGACCGCCTCGGGGGCGAGCAGGCACAGCGGCCCCCGGCAGTAGGCGACGACCTCGAGGCCGGGGTCAAGCTCGCCGAGGCGGGCCTCAAGGTGCTCCAAGGGCAGCGAGAGCGCCCCGGGAATGTGGCCGGCCGCGTACTCCTCCACCGGGCGGACGTCGAGGACGACGACCTCGCCGGACCGGGCGCGCTCGAGCAGCTCGGCACGGGTCACCCACTCGGCGCTCTCGCTGCCGGCGCCGATCGCGCGGAGGATCTGGTCGACCTCCGCCAGGCGTGCCCTGCCGAGGTCGCCGAGCGCGGTGACGAAGCGGCAGACCTCCTCGCCGGCGGCCCGGTAGTAGACGCGGGTTCCCTCCCGGCGGGTCTCGACGAGGCGGGCCTGGCGCATCACCTGCAGGTGCGCGGACGCCGTCGAGAACTTGAGGCCCGTCGCCGCAGCGAGGGCCTCGACGCTGCGCTCGGCCTGGCAGAGCAGGTCGAGCAGGTCGATGCGCTTGGGGTGCACGACCACCTTGCCGATCCGGGCGAGCTGCTCGTAGAGGTCGGCCCGTCCGCCGTCTGGCATCTTATATTCCACAGATCTATGACATTGCCCCCCAGGACTTGCGTCGTCCACGAGAATGTTGTGGCGAAGGATTGGTGATGAGCCGCGACGTACTCACTGCACAGGGGGCTCAGGCGGCCGCGTAGGCAGCAGGGAACTCGCGGTCGTGGACCAAGAGGGCCGCGCTCATGACCCGCTGGCCGTAGGCGGTCACGCGGTAACGGCGTCGTCGGGGGATCTTGGCCACCAAGCCATGGCCGCGCAGCGTGGCGATCCGCCGGCTCGTGCGCTGGCATCGCCGGAGCTTCTCGCGCTCGTCGGTAGGCGGGCGTGGATGGAGCCTTCTCGTGACCTCCTTGTTGGAGAAGCCGCAGATCGCGTGCTCGCCGGCGAGCACCGCCCGGAAGAGCGCGAGGTCTTGGGCGCCGATGGGGTTCAAGCGGGGGTGTGTCCT
>JAKADK010000069.1 GCA_021820665.1 Actinomycetes bacterium
GGTCCTGGGGCAGGCCGGCGGTGAGCGGCTCCCATTCATCCCCACCCGGCCGACTCCGGTAGACCCTCAGCTTTCCCTCGGGGGGTAGTGCCCGGAGTCGCTCGTGATGGGCACCACGTAGACTCGTGATGGGCACCACGTAGACCGTCTCGGGCTCGTGGGTGTGGAGGACGATCGGGAGAGGCCGACGGCCGAGATGGCCACGTGGAGGCGGTCAGGCTCCGCGGGATGGACGAGCACGGTGTGGGCACACATCCCCCCCCGGCGCCGGGCTGCCGGTGTGGACCCGAGGCGTGCGTTCGCAGCCCGGCCAGCTCCGTCCAGCTCTCCGCTCCGTCGGTCGACACGAACAGGGCGGCATCCTCCACGCCGGCGAGGACCGTGTCGGGATCGGTCGCTGACGGCCCGAGGTGCCGCACCCGGGTGAGCTCCCAGGGGTGCGGCGTCCCGTCGTACCACTGGTGGGTGCCCGGGACCCCGTCGTAGACGAACTGGTTGCCCGCTGCCCGCCACGTGGCCCCTCAGTCATCCGAGCGTTGGACACCCTGACCGAACCAGCCGGAGCTCTGGGACACGTAGATGCGGGAGGGGTCGGCCGGCGAGCCGGCGACATGGTAGACTCCCCAGCCCCCGAAGAGGGGACCGGTCACCTCCCAGTCTCACCGGTACCCGTCGGCGGTCAGCACGAAGGCCCCCTATTGCGTCCCGACCAGCACTCGCACAGCGGTCATGCTTCCTCCCCGCAGGACAGGCCGCCCCCGGCGCGGACCCCGCGGACATACTGGCGCAACGGCGGATCGATGTCACGGGCGACACCCCGGCCGAGCCCGCGTCCACCACCGCGATCCCAGGTGGGAGCTACCACCCGGGCCGTGGATCCGGGAACGGAGCACGGCATGCCCGGTCGGTCACCGCCATCGGGGTGCACCGGATCCGACCCTGAGGCATACTGGCCGCGGTCGTCGGGCGGGTCCCGGACCGCCGCAGAGCGGTGGAGGGCCGTCCCGCATGTTCAGGAGATCGGTGGAGTGAACCCAGCGGATGGTCCGGCGTCTCCGCCAGGTGGCGGGTGGTAGGGCGGGCGGGCGTCGCCGTCCCGGTGGCGGCAATCGACCTGGTGGGCGTGCGCAAGCACTTCGGGCCGGTCGAGGCCGTCCGGGGCATCGACCTCCGCGTCCAGCCCGGCGAGGTCGTCGCCTTCCTGGGCCCGAACGGCGCCGGGAAGACCACGACCATCGACATGGTCCTCGGGCTGTCCGTCCCCAGCGACGGGACCGTCGTCGTCTACGGCATGCCACCGCGCGACGCCGTGCGCAAGGGACTGGTGTCGGCGGTGATGCAGAACGGCGGACTACTGAAAGACCTGACGGTCGCCGAGACCGTGTCGTACACCGCCCGCCTCTTCGCCGCCGCTCGCCCGCCGGCCGAGGTGATGGAGCGCGCCGGTGTCACCGCGATCGGCGGCCGGCTGGTCGGCAAGTGCTCCGGTGGCGAACAGCAGCGCCTCCGCTTCGCCATGGCCCTCCTTCCCGACCCGGAGCTCCTGATCCTCGACGAGCCGACGCAGGGCATGGACGTCGAGGGTCGCCGGAGCTTCTGGGCGGCGATCCGCCGCGACGCCGACGCCGGTCGTACGATCGTGTTCGCCACCCACTACCTCGAAGAGGCCGACGCCTACGCCGACCGGGTCGTCCTCGTCAGGCAGGGCGAGGTTGTCGCCGACGGGACGACATCGGAGATCAAGGCGATGGCCGCGGGACGGACGGTGAGAGCCACGTTCCCCGGAGCCGACACCGCCGCGCTCCGGGCGATCCCGGGGGTCGACCGCGTGGAGGCCCGGGGCTCGAACGTCGTCGTGCGCTGCTCGGACAGCGACGCCGTCGCCCGGTACCTGTTGGCCGAGACCCCGGCCCGGAACCTGGAGATCACCGCGCTCGGACTGGAGGAGGCCTTCGTGGCCCTGACCGGAGCCGAGGCATCGGTGGAGACGGGGGTCGAGCTGGCGGGTGGCGGCCCCCCCGGCCGGGCCAGGCCACCGTCGTGACCACCCCGGCCGCCGCCAGCGCGCCGGGGGAACGGACCGTGCCGCCGTTCGGAGGCTTCTCGCCCGGGCTCGTCCGGCTGGAGGTCCGGCGCCTGCTACGCAACCGCCGGACAGTGGTCTTCACCGTGCTGTTCCCGGTGTTCTTCTTCCTGGTCTTCGGTCTGAACAGTGCGTACGCGTCCAACCGGGTCGGCCGGGGCAACGAATCGGCGTTCATCATGATCTCGATGGCCCTCTACGGGGCGGTGATCGCCACCTCGAGCGGCGGGGCGATGGTCTCGGTGGAGCGCCTCGCCGGCTGGAGCCGCCAGCTGCGCATCACTCCCCTGCAGCCGGTCGCCTATATCGCCATCAAGATGGCGACCGCCCTGGTCCTGGGTCTCGCCGCCGTGGTCGCGGTCTACGTCGTCGGGATCCTCTCCCACAGGCCGTCCATGCCCGTGGATCTGTGGGTGGCGACCGGCGTGGCGCTGTGGATCGGATCGCTGCTGTTCGCCGCCTTCGGGCTCTTCGTCGGCTACCTCCTCCCGTCGGAGAACGTGATGCAGATCATCGGCTTCGCATTGATGTTGTTCTCCTTCGGGGGCGGCCTGTTCGTCCCCCTTGGCCAGTTCGCCCATCCGCTCCGCGTGCTCGCCACCTACACCCCGCTGTACGGGTTGAACCAACTGGTGCACTACCCGCTGGTCCAGGGCGCGTTCAACTGGACGTGGGCAGCGAACCTCCTCGCCTGGCTCGTGATCTTCACGGGTGGTGCCGTCTGGCGGTTCCGTAAGGACACGGCCCGCACGTGAGCCGTCGCCGGGTAGGCGCCGGTGGTGGCTCGCCGGGTAGGCGCCGGTGGTGGCGGCCCCCGGATCTACGGCGCCGGTGGTGGCTCGCCGGGTGCGGGCCGCGGAACGCTCAGTGGTGGCCGTCAGCTGCGCCGGCGACGGCCGAGGATTCGGCCGCGGCGACGATGCCGGCGAGCATCCCTGGGAACACGAAGCGGTGGAACGGGGCGATCCCGAGCCAGTAGAGGCGACCGAGGAGACCACGCGGCCGGAACTGCGCGGTCTGGATGATCACCGTCCCCGACCCGGCCGCGTCGAGATCCCAGGTCAGCCATGCTTCGCCCGGGAGCCGCATCTCGGCGTGGAGCCGGAGGCGACGCGGGGCGCGAGGTCCTCCACCTGCCAGAAGTCGAGGGGGTCGCCCACGTTGAGGACCGCCGGCCGTCCCCGCCGGAGACCCGGACCGCCGACGATCTGGTCGAGAAACCCGCGCAGCCGCCACAGCACTTCGGCCGCGTACCACCCCTTCGTCCCTCCGATCTGCGCCAGCGAGGTGAAGACGTCCCCGGGACGTGCAGCGGTCACGGCCGTCCGGACGTCTTCCAGGACCGTCCCGCCCGACCACGCCGGGTCCGACGTCGTGGACCGGAACAGCACCAGGTCAGCGTCGACGAAGGAGGTGGGGACGTTCCCCTCCTGGCTGGCGGCCAGGGCCCGACCGATCGCCTCCTCGAGGCCCATCGGTCGGAGAGGGAACGTCTCGACTGCCGGGTGCTCGGTGACGATCACCTCGTTGACGAGCGACTCGACGAGCTCACGCGCCAGCGAAGCCGGGACCGGGGTGACGAGGCCGACCCAGTGGGACGAGAGCCCCGGAGTGAGACGGGACCGGGATCAGGCGACGGGGGACGAGCCCGGCGGCACGGGCGTAGAGGGTCATCATCTCGGCGTAGGTCACGACGTCAGGCCCGCCGACCTCGTAGATCCCGGCGAGGTCGCCGTCCCGGAGCACGGCGTCGACCAGCGGGGCAACCACGTCGGCGATGGCGATCGGTTGACACCTGGTCGCCACCCAGCGGGGGGTGACCATCACCGGTAGGACTTCGACCAGGTAGCGCAGCATCTCGAAGCTGGCCGATCCCGAGCCGATGACGACCCCCGCCCGGATCTCGACCACGTCGACCCCGGTCGAGGCTAGCAGCCGGCCCACCTCGTGCCGGCTCTTCAGATGCACGCTGAGCGCGTCCGAGTCGCGACCCAGGCCGCCCAGGTAGACGATCCGCCGCACCCCGGCGTCCGAGGCGGCCCGGGCGAAGTTCTCGGCGTCGCGTCGCTCACGCGCCGCCCAGTTCCGTCGCTGACCGATGGAATGGACCAGGTAGACGGCGACGTCCACCCCGGTCATTGCCGCCGTCAGGTCACCGCCGATATCGCCCTGGAGCACCTCGACCACCGATCTCCACGGCGCCGGCTCGAGCTTTGCCGGCGTTCTCGCCACACAGCGGACGTCGACGCCGCCGGCACCGGCGCCGACGAGGAGCTGGGGCACCAGTCGACCGCCGACGTACCCCGAGGCACCGGTCACCAGTACCCGGAGACGACTCACGACCTCCGGCTCCGACGGGACATGCTCCATCGTCGCACAAGGCGGGCGACGACAGGGAGGACGGGGACGACGGGGACAGATACCCTTCCGGGGTAGAGTACAGTTGAGACAGGGTCCAGCTGTTGTTCCCACCCAAGTGTCAGGAGATCGAGATGCCGGCCTACGGGTACACCGTCGACAAGGACGCCTACCTGAGACGCTTGCGGCGCATCGAAGGCCAGGTCCGGGGCCTCCAGCGGATGGTCGAGGAGGAGCGCTACTGCATCGACATCCTCACCCAGGTCACCGCAGTGACGAAGGCGCTGCACGCGGTGGCTCTGGGGCTCCTGGAGGGCCACATCGGCACCTGCGTGGCAGATGCCACCGCCACCGGCGGCGAGGAGGGAACGGCAAAGGTGAGGGAGGCGACCGAGGCGATCGGGCGGTTGCTCCAGTCGTGAAACGGAACGGCGCGATGGAGAGGCAGTCGACCGACGTGGCGACGACGGGAGACGTGGCGACGAGCTGCCAGCTCACCATCGAGGGCATGACCTGCGCGTCGTGCGTGCGCAGGGTCGAACGGGCGCTCACCGCCGTGGACGGTGTGGCGGGCACGCGGGTGAACCTGGCGACCGAGTCCGCCCGGGTGGACCTGAACCGACCGGTCGGCATCGCGGATCTGCTCGCCGCCGTGGAGGCTGCCGGCTACCGGGCGGCACCGGTCAGCCGAGCATCGGACCCGGCCGAGGAGGCGGCGGCACGCCGTGCCCGCCGAACGGCCGACCTGATCCGCCGTCGGTCGAAACTGGGGGTCGGCGTTCTCGGGAGCGTCGTGGTCCTGGTCCTGGCCTACGGGTTCGGGAGCGACACCTGGTCCCGCTACCTCCAGCTGGCGGTGACGGCACCGATCTTCGTCTGGGTGGGCGCCGACTTCCACCGCGGTGCGCTGGCAAGCCTGCGCCATCACCGTGCCGACATGGACACCCTCGTCTCGCTCGGCTCGAGCGTGGCCTTCATCTACTCGGTGGCGAGCGTGACGGTGCTCGCCGCAGGACCGACCTACTTCGACGTGGCGGCAGTCATCGTGACCCTGATCTCGGTTGGGAAGTACTTCGAGGTGCTCACCCGCGGCCGAGCCGGAGCGGCGATCGAAGCGCTGGCGTCGCGCAGCCCCCGCACCTCCCACCTCCTCGCCCGGGCCGGTGCCCCCGCCGGCGCGTCGATCGGGTCCGACACGCTCGATGTCTCGATCGAGTCGTTGCGGACCGGCGACCTGGTGCTCGTGCGCCCGGGGGACGTCCTGCCAACCGATGGTGTCGTGATCGAGGGATCGAGTGCGGTCGACGAGGCCATGGTGAGCGGTGAGAGCACCCCGGTACGCAAGGTCGCCGGCGACGAGGTCACCGGCGGGACCGTGAACGGGATGTCCCCGCTCGTCGTGCGTGTGACGCGAGCTGGCGCCGACTCGACGCTGGCGCAGATCATGGCGCTCGTCGAGCGGGCCCAGCTCGAGAAGTCCAATGTCCAGCGAGCGGCAGACCGCGTCTCTTCGGTCTTCGTCCCGGTCATCCTGGCCGCCGCACTCGCGACCTTCGCCGGTTGGCTGGCGAGCGGTCACTCGCTCGTCGAGGCGCTGATCCCCGCGGTGGCGGTGCTGGTGGTCGCCTGTCCTTGCGCGCTCGGGCTGGCGACGCCCGTGGCGGTGATGGTCGGCAGCGGTCGGGGGGCCGAGCTCGGGCTCCTCGTTTCGGGCGGCGAGGTCCTCGAGCGGGTGCGTCGGATCAATACGGTGGTCGTCGACAAGACCGGCACCTTGACCGTCGGACGCCCGACAGTGGTGGAGATCGTCGAGGTTGCCGGTGCTGAGACGCTCGACGCTCCAGCCACGGGAGCCGTCACCGGCGCTGGTGATCTGTCGGTGCTGGCCTGTGCCGCCGCGGCCGAGTCTGCCTCCGAGCACCCGCTGGCCCGAGCGATCCAGGCCGCGCTGGCCGGACGCGAAGGGCCTGCTGAGCCCGTCACGGTCCACGACGCGGTGGCGAGCGCGGGGGTCGGGGTCACGGCGTCGGTGAACGGCCACCGGGTACGCGTCGGCTCACCGGAGTGGGTGGTGGACGACGCCCGCACTGTCGTCCACACAACGAACGGGATCAGCTCGATCCCGGCCGGCGACCACGGCGCCGGGACAGCAGAGGCGACGTCCGTCCGTCAGATCGCCGAGCGGCTCGCAGCCCGTGGCCTCACACCGGTCGCCGTCGGTGTCGACGGCCGGGTCCGTCTCCTGCTCGGGATCACCGATCCGCTCCGTCCCGACGCGGTCCGGGGGGTGGCCAGGTTGCATGCCGAAGGACTGCGGGTCGTCCTGGCAACCGGAGATCGAGCGGAGATCGCCGAACGGATCGCCAACGAAACCGGAGTCGACGAGGTCTATGCCGGGCTCCGACCCGAGGGGAAAGAGACGCTGGTCCGCGAGCTCCGAGCCCGAGGAGGTCCGGTGGCCATGGTCGGCGACGGGATCAACGACGCACCTGCGCTCGCTGCTGCCGACGTCGGGATCGCCGTCGGAACCGCCGCGGGCATCGCCATGGCGACGGCCGAGATCACCCTGGTACACGGAGACATCGGCGCCGTTGCCGACGCCATCGCCCTGTCCAGGGCGACCAGGCGCACCATCTGGCAGAACCTCGGTTGGGCATTCGGCTACAACGTCGTCCTCGTCCCCCTCGCCGCCGTCGGCATCCTGCCTCCCATGATCGCCGCCGCCGCCATGGCGGCCAGCTCGGTCAGCGTCGTCGCCAACGCGTTACGACTGCGCCGCTTCGGCCGCCGCACCCCCGGCTCCGGCCGCCAACCGACTTCCTCACCGACGGCCCCAATGGCGTCGAGCGCGTTGGTTCGGTGACGTGCTGTCCGCCCGCGCCGAGTGCAGGGCGACCGGCCGATCCCCGCTCATCGCCTCCCCATCCAACAGACCCGGCACGACATCGAAACGGAGGAGCAGACCATGCACACCCTCGACCTGACCGCCCCCGACATCTCCTGCGAGCACTGCAAGGCCGCCATCGAGCACGACCTCGCGGTAGCACCGGGTGTCCGCAGGGTCGCCGTCGACGTCACCACGAAGGCTGTCGTCGTCGCCTTCGACGAGGACGAGACCGACGAGCAGCGGATCCGTTCGGCGCTCGCCGAGATCGGCTACCCAGCTTCGTGAAGGCGATCACCGCAGCCGCCGTGCCCACGGTGGTCGTGCCATGGTGGACCCGAACGTAGCCAGGACCCGCTCCGGAGAACCAGCTCCGGGTCAAGTCAAACGGTGCGCCCGGTCGTCCAGGCTCACCCGGAGGGTACGTCGACTGGGGTCACGGCGTACAGAGCACCTCGGTGTGGGGCACGAAGAAGCATCCGTCCTCTTCAGCCACCCACGCCAGCCATCCGTCCGCCAGCCGCGCCAGGTCGGCCACCCCCGCCAGATGCTGGACCGTCGCCTGTTCGGCGAAGCGCGACAGGGTGAGGCGCTCCGCCCACAGCCCTCCCCACCAGGCACGTTCCTCGGGCGTGGCGAAACACCACATGCTTGCGGACGCCTCGACGTGGGAGAAGCCGGCGGCGCGTGCCCACCCGATGAGGTGTCGCCCCGCATCAGGCTCGCCGCCGGCGCTGCGCGCCACCTCGCGGTAGAGCCCCTGCCATTCGGTCATCGCGTGGAACGACGGGTACCAGAACATTGCCCCGTAGTCGGCATCACGGCAGGCGACGAGGCCGCCCGGCCGGCACACCCGTCGCATCTCCCTCAGGGCTGCCGTCGGTTCGGCGAGGTGCTGGAGCACCTGGTGGGCATGGACGACATCGAAACGGCCGTCGTCGAACGCGAGGTGGTACACGTCGCCAACCTCGAAGGTGACGTTCGCCTGGCCTCTCGCACCAAGGGAGGCCTCGGCCCCGGCCTGGGCCTCCGCCACGATGGCGGGTTCGGCGTCGATGCCGACGACCGTACCGGCGGGTACGTGTGCGGCCAGGTCCGCGGTGATCGTCCCGGGACCACACCCCACGTCGAGCACGCTGGCATCGGGTCGGAGCCGGGGGAGGAGGTAGGCGGCCGAGTTCGCGGCGGTGCGCTGGCGGTGGGAGCGCAGGACTGCTTCGTGGTGACCGTGCAGGTAACGCTGACCTGTCGACGGGTCCGGGAGGGTTGGCATCGTCACATGATCGAGCACCAGCATGGGCTGGGCAAAGACGAGCGTGAGAACAGCGAGATCCGGCCGTTCGCCCCTGACGTCGCGCTGCTCGTCCTCGCGGACCACGGCGGGATCGGCGTCGCGTCACGGACGCCACACCCGGCCGGCAGCTGGGTCACCAACGGCCGGTCTGACGCCCGGAGGACCAGAGGGCTGCAAGCCGGCCCGATCGGCCACGTCCTCCCCTATGAGCGCCGGCCACCGGGACTACTGGTGGGGTGAACCAGGCTTGACGACCATGAGGACGATGATGGCAAGCAGGGCCATCGCCGCCAGGTAGTTGAGGACGAGTGCGCGGCGGTCGCCGAGGAGGGCGCGCAACTCTGCGGTCGGAGGGAGGTCCCGGGTGGCCAAGGCGGTGGCGAGCTTGCGGGCCTGCTTGGGCCGCTGCCCGCCCATCGACCCGATCACGGCGACCACGGCGAGGAGGCCGATCGCCGAGTCGACCCAAGGCGTGGTGTAGCCCCAGTGCCCGAGGGCGACCAGCCACAGACCGAACCCGGCGGCAAACAGCAGCCCTCCAGCCACGAGCACGACACCGACGCGGGCGAGACCGAGCAGTAGGGCGATCTCGGCACAGTTCGTCCGCCGCCGCGCCGTCTCGAAGGCCACCATGGCGACGACCGTGCCCGAGACGAGCGAGAAGGCGCCGAGCAGGTGGAGGCACAATGCAAGGTCGTAGAGCCAGGCAGGGGTCACGGGTGCACCAGCAGGTGCCCGGCCGCCGTGCCCACCTCGAGCCGGGCGTGGGCCTCGGTGGCGGAAAGCGCGTCCCCTGGCAGCGTCACCGTGTCGCCCTGGAGCATCGGGCCTCCTTCCTCTCGTTCGATCTCCGCCACGATATGGGGCTTTCGCGCCTGACCGCCGGAGCCACGGCGCGATCCGACCGGTACCTCGTCGGGACCGGCCGGTACCTCAGGAGCTCCCGCTCGAACGTCGAGAACCCTCGGGGACCACCCATGGTGTACCCACCTGTGCAGGCCCGCGCACTGCGGCGAGCCCGACCAGGCAGCTGGTGAGGTCGGTCACGGGGCGCCTACGTCGCCGCGGGTCTTGCGCCCGCAGTCGGCGTTCACCCGCAGGCGCTCTGGCCCGAGGGCCGCCAGAGCCCGGGGCAGCACCGGGGTTCCATCAACGACAAGCGTCCTCGTATACGTCGTGCCGCCCCATGCGTCGATAGTGTTGTGAGCCCGGCGTCGCAGTGCCCAGACGGTCAGGTCCAGGCGAAACGGCGTGCGGACCTCGATCGCAAAGCGGGCGGTCCCCACGGACTACTTCCCTGTGCCGCCCGCGAGCACGTCGGCGAGCACCGCGGCCCCCGAGCGCTCGACGTCGCGGGTGGCGGTCAAGAGCACGAGGCGACCGTGGCCGCGGGCGAGCACCCGCAACCGCTCGATAGCTGGCGCGCCCGGCTGGCGGTCCAGCTCTTCCCGGTAACGGCGGGCGAACTCGGAGAACCGCTCGGGGTCATGTCCGTACCACCGGCGAAGCCCGGTACTCGGAGCCGCATCTTTGGCCCACTCGTCGAAGTCCAGAGCTGCCTTGTGCACGCCCCGTGGCCACAGGCGGTCGACGAGCACCCGGTGCTCGCCGGGGCGCCGACCGGGGTCCTCGTACACCCGGACCACGTCGACATCGGGCGTTGCCACCGTACCGGCCTTCGTTGTCCGGCTCACCGGGCCCGGAACCCGAGGGCCGCCGCCGCGTCCTCGTCGATCATGGCCGGGCTCCACGGCGGGTCCCACACGACCCGCACCTCCACGCCGACGGCGTCATCGACGGCATCGGCGATGGCGGCACGGGCCATCTCGGGGAGCACCTCGGAGGCCGGGCAGCCCGGCGTGGTCATCGTCATGTCGACGACGAGGCCGTCGCCTTCGGCCCGGACGTCGTAGACGAGCCCGAGCGACACGACGTCGAGGTAGAGCTCGGGGTCGTAGACGCCCCGCAGCGCCTCCCAGGCCGCGTCGAGGGCGTCGGATGCGGAGAGCTGCAACCAGGCACCCACGTCTGCCGGGGCTCCGGGACCAGTCGTGCCCTCTGACGCTCCGGTGGTCACGACGGCCGCCGGAAGGTCACGCGCCAATCGCCACCGCCGAGGTCTTCGACTTCGTAGGAGAAGCCCTGCGACGACAGCACCCCTTCGAGGGGTACCGGCTCGAAGGGAGCCAGGACCACCAGCTCCTCGCCGTCGTCGAGGGCGGCGGCCGCGGCCATGATCGTCTCGAACGGCTCGTCGCCCGACGCGATGATCGGGCGGGCATCGACGGTCGCCATCACCTTCTCCCTCCTGGCCTCCGGCAACACCCGGATGGCCCTGTTGTTCTGTCCTATACTAGAACTTATCAGGATGCGACGCTTCCCGGAAGTCCGGCCTGTTCCAGGGCCCCATCGACCCGGCAGCTCTCCGGCAAGGAGCGTGCCGCCCGGTTGCCGCCCTGGCTCTCGCCTGGCGCCATGAGTCCGATGCCATGAGCGGCCCAGTCGAACCCGAGGAACCCGACCTCAGCCCGGCAGTCGCAGCCCGGAAGGGCTTGCGGACCGGGTGGACCACCGGGACCTGCGCCTCGGCAGCCGCCAAGGCCGCCTCCCTTGCATTCGTCTCCGGACAGCGCCCCGAGCGGGTGGAGGTGGCGCTGCCCTCGGGACGGCGGGTGGGCTTCCCCGTCGAATGGGACGGCGACGGCCGGGCCGTGGTCGTAAAAGACGCCGGTGACGACCCGGACTGCACCGGCGGTGCCCGGATGACCGCCGAGGTACGTGTCGGGGGAACCGGCGGCGCGCACGTTCTTCATGCCGGTGAGGGGATCGGGACCATCACCAAGCCCGGTCTCGGCCTGGCGGTGGGCGACCCGGCGATCAACCCGGTACCGAGACGCATGATCATGGCCGCACTCGCCGAGGTCGGCACCGAGCCGGTCGACGTCACCTTCTCGGTCCCCGGCGGAGAGACGATGGCCGAGCAGACCACCAACGGTCGCCTCGGGATACTGGGAGGCATCTCCATCCTCGGGACCTCGGGTATCGTCCGGCCCTTTTCCACTGCCTCCTACCGGGCGTCGGTGGTCCAGCAGATCGACGTGGCCGCAGCCCAGGGTGAGCGGACCGTGGTGTTGGCGACCGGCGCCCGCTCGGAGGCGGCGGCCGGCCGGCTCTACCCGGCGCTCGACCCAGTGTGCTTCGTGGAAGTGGGCGACTTCACCGGGATCGCCCTGCGGCGAGCGGCGCGCGCCGAGATGCGCAACGTCGTCTTCGTCGGGATGGCCGGCAAGCTGGCCAAGCTCGCCGCGGGGGTGATGATGACCCACTTCCACCGCTCCGAGGTCGACACGGGGCTGCTTGGAGCGCTGGCGGTCGAGGCCGAGGCGCCCCGGGCGGTGGTGGAAGCGGCGACCGAGACGGCAACGGCCCGGCATTTCTTCGACGCCTGCATGGCTCATGGCTGTCTCGCACCACTGGCCCTGTTGTGCGAGCGTGCCCGTGCCGCCTGCCTGGCGCATGCGGGGTCGAGCTTCGAGCTCGAGGTGGTGCTCATCGACTACGAAGGATCGGCCGCCCTCTGGCGTGCCGGGCCAGAGGGAACTGCCGGCCGTGCTTGAGAAAGCACGGCCGGGCTCGAGAAAGCACGGTCCAGCACGGTCCTTGAAAACTCTGCTTCCTACTAGAGATACACTGGCGGCGTGGAGGCTCCGAGCGTGGTGACCGGTTTCCCCGCCGGCCGGCACGCCGGCGAGCGGCTGTCCGTGCGGGAGCCATACGGCCGGTTCGCCCGGGACGGCCGTGATGCCGGATGAGTGCTGTTGGTCGGCCCCGGAAGCGGGATGGTGCCGCGCATGTCGATGGTTCGCAACGCCGCCTACCTGTGTGGGCCGCCGGCAACGGTCGACTCGACAGCCGCAGCCCTGGTCGGCCTCGGCGCCGCGCCTGAGGCGATCTGGAAGGAGAAGCACGACTGCATGCCCGCAGAGACCTACCAGCACGGAAGGACCATGGGACCCGAGGGCGACTCACCCGACCTCGGCCCCCAGATGACCGTCGCCGAGGCGGCGGACGCCATGGCGGCGCTGCTCACCCGCGCGGGCGACAGGGGCGACGATGAGCAGTGGTGACGGGTCCGAGGCGATGAGGTCCCCGGGCTCCTGGAGCGGCCGGCCGCCGGGGGTGCCCGGGGCGGTGCCGCCGCCGTCGGTACCGCTGTCGTTCCTGGCGGCGGCCTCAGCGGGCCTCGTCGCCTGCGGTGTGGCCTGGATCTGGGTACGTTCCGCGGCCGCTGCCGATCCCAGCAGCGATCCCGTGGTCGCCGCCGTGCACCTCGGCGTGCTCGCCACGTTGACCATGGGCATCCTCGGCGCCACCCACCAGTTCACTCCCGTGATCACCGGCCGGCCACTGCGGTCGGTCCCCCTGGCTCGAGCCACGTTCGTGGCCTGGCTGGCCGCGTCGTGGGCGCTGCCGCTCGGGATCGGCTTCGAGAACGTCGGGGTGACCGCCGCCAGCGGGGGTCTCGCGCTGCTGGGCCTTGTCCTGCTCACCTGGAACCTCGCCGCGCCGCTGTCGGTACGAGGAAAGGGCCCCCCGGTCACCGCCCTTCGCCTCGCCCTGCTCGGCGCGGCGGCGACCACGCTCCTCGGTGCCACCTTCGTCGGGGACCGCCAGGGGAACTGGTTCGTCCTCTCGGCCCACGTCGACCTGGCGATGGGGGTGCTCGGGCTGTTCGCCTGGCTCGGAGTCACCTACATCGGCGTGGCCCAGAAGCTCTGGCCCATGTTCATGCTCGCCCACCTGCCTGGCGGGCGCCGCACCGGAACGGTGGCGGTATGGGCGACGTGGCTCGGCGCCGCGGTGCTCGCTGGCGGGCTGGCCCACTCGGCCCCCGCCGCCGAGTGGGCCGGCGCCGGGGTGCTCGGCATCGGCATCGGCGCCCACCTGGTCTCGCTGGCGGCCCATCTGCGTCACCGCCGCCGGAAGGCCGACCTACACCTCCTCTTCGTGGCGACCGCGGCGGCGTGGCTGGTCGTAGCCGCCGGGCTGGCGTTGGCCGGGGCCCTGGTGCTCCCCCACCATGAGCGTCTGGGCGTCGCCCTCGTGGCCGCTGCCATGGTGGCCTCCGGCGGCTGGCTGCTCGAGGCGCTCGTCGGCCACGCCCACAAGGTCGTGCCCTTCATCGTGTGGTCGCTGCTGCGATCGGCGGGGGTGCGCAACGGACCGTCGGGTAAGCCGCTCATGTTCGCCGACCTCTACCACCACGCCTGGGCTGGCGCCACCTACGGCACTGTCACCGCCGGCATCGGCGCCCTCTGCGCCGGGCTCGGCGCATCGTGGACGCCGGCGATCGCAGCGGGCGGGGTGCTCTTGGCGGCGACGGGTGTGATCGCCGCGGCGAACCTCTCGGCCCGGCCACTACGCCTGCTTGCCGCCGTCCGAACGGGTAGCGATCTTCCCGCTGCCGAGACCATCCAACGGCCCGAGCCCGTCGAGCGATCG
>JAKADK010000070.1:0-9320 GCA_021820665.1 Actinomycetes bacterium
CGCATCGCTCTTCCTCCAGAACAACCACGTCGGGCACATCGAGGCCACCGACCAGTGGCGCAGCGATCTCAGCACCTGGCTGGCCGATGCCTTCGCCACCGGCCGCGACTGGGCCGACGTCTTGGAACAGTGGCAGGAGGTCACCGGTCGGAGCTCCACGAACGCCTACTACGGCATCGTCCGCACGGCCGATGGCTACCTCGCCATCGGGAGCGGGGGTGAAGACCTCCGCCGGCGGGCGGCCCGGGTCGTGGGACGCTTCGGCGACCTGCCGGACCCCCTCGGCAGCCCGGCGCACGACGGGGCGGCCCGGGCCATCCTGGCCACCCGCCCGAATGCCGAGTGGGAGCGCCTCCTCGTGGAGGCGGGTGTCCCCGTCGCCCCCTTGCGGTTCCGGGAACAGCTCGTCGACGACGAACAGGCATGGCAGAACGGCTGTCTCGTGCGGGTGCCCCACCCCCGGCTCGGCACGCTGACGCTTGTCGGTCCACCCGTGGCGCTCAGCGCCTCGGCGTTCCGGGCGGGAGGCACGCCGCCCGACCTCGGTGCTGACACCGTCGAGGTGCTCGAAGAGCTCGGGCTCGATGCCGCAACCGTGGCGGAGCTGGTCGACGAGGGCGTGGTCGTCACCGCGGGCGTACCGACCTGACGGAACCGGTCAGCCGGCAGGCCGTGCACCCAGTTGGGCCAGCGTCTCTTCGGCTTCGGAGACCAACCCGTCCAGCACGTCGCGCACGGTCGTCAGGTGGTCGAAATACCCGATGCTCTGGCCGGCCGGGGAGTGCATCAGCGGCTCGACCCGGTGCTCCTCGATGGCACCGAGCAGATCGCCGACGAGGATGTCCTGATAGGGCATGCGCAACGGAGCCACCGCGTCGGGACGGGCCCACTCATCGCTCCATGCCGTGCGGACCTGGCGCAGCGTCTTGCCGCTGTCGGCACGCGAGATGACCGTGTCGTCCGAGTCGGCCGCCAGCAGTTTGGCCAGCACGACCGGGTCGGAATGTGCCTCTTCGGTGACGAGCCACGCCGTACCCATCCAGACTCCCTGCGCTCCCATCGCCAGGGCGGCGGCGATGTGCCGTCCCGTCGCCACACCACCGGCAGCCAGCACCGGAAGCGGGGCGGCGAGGTCGACGATCTGGGGAACGAGGGAGAAGGTCCCGATCGTCCCCGTGTGAGCTCCGGCGTCGTACCCCTGGGCGACGAGGATGTCGGCACCGGCCTCGATGGCCCGGCGGGCGTGGTCAGGTCGACCGATGAGCGAGACGATGCGCTTCCCCTCGGAGCGCGCCCGGCCGATGACACCGGGGGGACTGCCGATCCCCATGGCGAACACGTCCACATCGGACCGCAGCACGGCGTCGATCTGGGCGGCGGCCATCTCCTCGGACCGCACGAAGCGCGATCGCATCCCGGGGCCGGTTCCCGCCGGCACGCCGTAGCGCTCGGCAAGGTCGGCGACGAAGGCCCGGTGCTCCGGGGGGATCTCTGCCTCGATGGCAGCGCGGTCGTCGCGTTCGGGCATGCCCTGGGGAAGCACCAGGTCGATCCCGAAGGGACGGTCGCCGATGCGGTTCCGGATGTCCTCCAGTGCCGACGTGATCTCCTCCGGGGTCATGCGGGTGGCACCCAGCACGCCGATGCCACCGGCGTCGCACAGGGCGACGACCACGTCGGCACTGTGGCAGAACCCGAAAATCGGGTAGTCGATGCCCAGGGAACGGCTGAGGTCGGTGGAAAGTGCCGACGGAGCCGTCATGACGCCACCTCGTCGATGGCCACCGACTGCGCTGCCGCCTGAGTCGCGGCCTGCCCTGACGAGCCTGCCGATCCCCGCTGCCGGCCCAGCTCCGAGCGGGCGATGACCATCTTGTGCACCTCATCGGGACCGTCGGCGATCCGGAGCGTCCGAGCACTGGCGTACATCGCACCGAGGGGGGTGTCGTCACTGACCCCTGCTCCCCCGTGCACCTGGATCGCTCGGTCGATCACCTCGCAGGCCATCCGGGGCACCGCCACCTTGATCATGGCGATCTCGTCGCGGGCCGTTCGCGAACCGTCCCGGTCGACCTTCTCCGCCGCGTGCACGACGAGCATCCTGGCCTGGGAGATGGCAATGCGGGACTCGGCGATCCAGTCACGGATCACCCCCTGATCGGCGAGGACGGTCCCGAAGGTGGTGCGGGAACGGGCCCGATCGCACAGGAGCTCAAGGGCCCGCTCGGCCATACCGATCAGCCGCATGCAGTGCTGGATGCGTGCGGGACCGAGCCGGAGCTGGGCCACGGCGAACCCCTCGCCCTCCTCTCCCAGGAGGGCGTCGACCGGCACCTCCACGCCGTCGAAGGCCAGCTCGGCGTGGCCACCGGTGCGGTAGCCGTACACCGACAGCTGGCGCACGACCCGCAGACCGGGCGCGTCCATCGGCACGACCAGCATGGAATGCCGGTGGGCGGCCGGCGCATCGGGGTTGGTGACACCCATGACGATGGCGAACCGGCAGCGGTCGTTGACCGCCCCCGACGTCCACCACTTCCGCCCCGTCACCACATACCCTCCGGCGGAACGTTCGATGCGGGTGGCGATGTTCCGCGCATCGGAGCTCGCCGCCGCCGGCTCGGTCATGGCAAAGCAGGACTTGCACTCTCCGTCGGCGAGCGGCCGGAGCCACTGCTCCTTCTGGGCGTGCGTTCCCACCCGGAGCAGCGTCTCCATGTTCACCGAGTCGGGCCCGGCACAATTGATGGCCTCGGCGGCCGGAGCGCTCCGACCGGTGATCTCCGCCAACGGCGCGTACTCGGCGTTGGTCAGGCCACGGCCCCACTCGTCGTCGCTGAGACAGAGGTTCCACAGGCCGCGGCGCTTGGCCTCCACCTGCATCTCGGCCATCACCGCTGGCGTGGAGCGCCCGTGCAGCTCGGCCGCCTCACTGCGGTAGCGCTCCTCCGACGGCACGACGACCTCCGTCATGAACGACTCGAGCGCGGTGCGCAAGGTGGCCACCTCAGCCATCGGCTTCCCCTCCTGGTTTTGCTGGTTCTGCTCGGTCTGCCGGTGCTCCGGGGTGCACTCGGTCGTCGGTCTGCTGGTCGGCAAGCAGCGTCCGACCCAGCTCCTCGTAATGAGCCCACAACCGGTCCTCCCGCTCGTAGTCGAACCTCCCGGCGAAGGTGGCGGCCACGTCACCCTCCGCCGGCCGATGCTCGGCGAGCCAGAGGGCGGTCAGACGGGTGGCCTCCTCGACGTCGACGACATCGTGGTAGCCAAGGACCTGGCGTGCTCGGCCCAGGTCGAGGATCAGGCTGGACTTCTCGGCCAGAGGGAACACACCCCGGCACCACGGGGCTGGTATCCCGACGAGCTCGATCGACGAGCCGAGGGCGTCGGCGATCACGGACGCCACCGTGGCGGCGTTCAGCACGCGCTCGTCTCCGGCGTTGAAGACCAGCCCGGCCGCCGCCGGCACCTCCGCGGCCAGGAGGACCAGGCGGGCGAGGTTCTCGACATAGCCCCGTTGGAAGTACGTGGTCCCACCCTGGGGCAGGATGGCGAAGGGCCGGCCGTCGACGATCCGCCGGACGATGGCCCACTCGTGGGCCAGGTACGACCGGGGGCCGTACACGCCCGGGTAGCGGACGATGACGACCTCGAAGTCGCCGTCTTCGTGCTGGGCCAGGAGCTGGTCCTCACCCTCGGCCACCTTCCCGGTGTACCCGGGTGCATCGCGTTGGACGGGAGCCGACTCCGGCACCGGCAGGGCGAGCCGCCCCTCGGGGGTCGGGCGCATCGACCCGGCGTACACAGGCTGGCCCGTCACCGCTACCAGACGCCCGACCCGGGTGGCCAGCTGTCGGGCGACTGCCTTCAAGCGGCCTGAGGTACAGACCGCCAGGTCCCACTCCCGATCGCCCAGGGTCGACGCGATCTCGTCGCGGTCCCGGGGGTTCCCGAGCAGACGCTCGACCTCGCCGTCGAAGACGACCGGATGCGCACCGGTATGGAAGATGGCGACGTCGTACCCCCGGGAGAGCAGGCCGTTGACGATCGGGACGCCGGTGGGCCCGGTGCCGCCGACGACAAGAGCAGTGCTCACCGGTCAGCTCCGACGCCCGCCGTCACCGTCGCCGTCACCGTCGCCGTCACCGTCGCCGTCACCGCCACGCCCGCCGTCACGCCCGCCGTCACCGTCGCCGTCGCAGTCGTGTGGCCGGTCGACATAGGTGCCCGTTGAGGATCTAGCATTGTGTCAATCAGTGTGGTACACCGGACCCATCCCGTCAACCAGGCATCGGCGATCTCCGCCCTGTCGGGAGGGGAAGATCGCCGGGACGCAGGCACGCCACGCGCTTCGCGTCCAGAAAGAGGGAGGGAGAGAAGTGCCCATGGCGAACGAGCTCGTTCTGCTCGAGCGGGACGGACCCCGGGCCGAGATCGTGTTGAACCGGCCCCACCGCCGGAACGCCATCGTCCCGGAGCTGGTCGAGTCGCTCATCGACGTGGTCGGCCAGCTAGCCGGCGACATCTCCGTCGCGGCGGTGCTCCTCCGGGGAGCCGGCGGTACGTTCTGCTCGGGCATGGACCTAAAGGAGTTCGCCGCCACGTCCGACAGTGAGGCCGCACGCGGGTTCCCCGCCAGATGGGCGACGCTCCACCGTGCACTTGCCACCCTCCCCGTGCCTCTCGTCGGCGCCCTGGAGCGTGCCGCCATCGCCGGTGGCGCCGCCCTGGCACTCGCCTGCGACCTGCTCGTGGTGGGCGAGGGTTCCTTCCTGCACATCTCGGAGGTCGAGCTGGGCCGGGCGGCACCCGTCAACGTGGCGTGGCTGACCGCCAAGCACACGCCGGCGTTGGCGCTGGAGGCCGTGGTCGCCGCTCCTCGCTACGAGGCCCGCTCGATGCAGGCCAAGGGCCTGGCCCATCTGGTCGTCCCGGACGACGACGTCCTTTCCGCCACCCGCTCGCTTGCCGATCGGCTCGCCTCCTTCGACCGCGCCACCGTGGTCGCGCTGAAGGACTCCTTGCGCGCCGCCACCGGGGCCGACTTCGCCGCAGTCCTCGAACGGGTGACCCGAGCAGCGGCGTCGGTTGGCTCAGGAGAACCAGGGGAACGGTCGTGACCCCTGATACCTCCCCTGATACCTCCCCTGACACCTCCCCTGCTCGCCTCGGCGATGCCGGGCTTCTCGAACCCGCACTCCGCGCCGAGGTCCGGGAGTGGATCGCTGCCAATCGAATCGAGGGACTCGACCCTGGGGGCGCCCACGAGCCCTACGATCACGAGAAGACGGCAACGGAGGTGGAGTGGATCGGACGCCTCCGGGCGGGACGTTGGCTCTGCCTTTCGTGGCCTCCGCGCTACGGCGGGCGCGGCCTGACGGGCGTCCAGTGCGCTGTGGTCAACGAGGAGTTCGCCCGCGCTGGGCTTCCTCGCCCCCACCTTGGCATGGGCGAGACGCTGCTGGCTCCAGCCGTCCTCGCCTACGGTACCGACGAGCAGCGACAGCGCATCCTCCCCAGGATCCTCTCCGGCGACGACGTGTACTGCCAGGGGTTCTCGGAGCCTGACGCCGGTTCGGACCTGGCCAGCTTGCGAACGCAGGGCGTCGTGGACGGCGACGAGGTGGTGATCACCGGGCAGAAGGTCTGGACCTCGGGGGCGCACCACGCCAACATGATCTTCACGCTGTGCCGGACCAATCCCGACGCGCCGCGCCATCGGGGCATCTCCTACGTGCTCGTGCCCATGGCCGACAACGGCGTCGAGGTCCGTCCGCTCCGGCAGATGGCCGGTGCGTTCGGGTTCAACCAGGTGTTCTTCGCCGGCGCCCGCGCACCACTCGACAACGTCATCGGGGGGCTCGACAACGGGTGGCGGGTGGCGATGACGACGCTCGGTGCCGAACGAGGTGGGAACGCCACCACCCAGCACCTCGGCTACGACCGGGAGCTCGGCTCGCTCATCGAGCTGGCCCGTGCCTCTGGGCGGATCTCGGATCCGATCCTCCGCCAGCGACTGGCCCGGGCCTTCATCGACGTACGACTCATGGAGTACGCCGGCCTCCGACTGCTCACCGCCATGTCGCACGGCGACGAGCCCGGCCCGGCCGCCTCGGTGGACAAGCTGTTCTGGTCGGAGTACCACCGGCGATTCGGGGAGCTGGCGATGGACGTGACGGGTACCGCCGCAACCGTGCGACCAGACGGGCCCGGCTACGAGATCTCCCCGTTCCAGCGCGTCTTCCTCGAGAGCAGGGCCCGGTGCATCGCCCGAGGGTCGAGCGAGGTGCAGCGCAACGTGATCGCCGAACGCGTGCTGGGACTACCTCGGGACTGACTCGCGATATGCGAGAGGCCCGGCGGGTCCAAGAGGACCGGGGCCGTCGCCGGCTCGTAGGGGTCACATGGCCAGACCTCTACGAGCCCAATGTGGAAGTGCGTGAACGTGGCCCGACTGCTCCTGCCGCTGGTCATCGACGACGCCCTCGTCGCCGAAGGGCTCGACGTGCTCGCGGCCTTCCTGGAGCGCGCAGCGCGCCAGTACCCGCATCTTCCACCCCGTCACGGAACAGCCGGACGCCGGGACGCCGGGACGCCGGAACGCCGAGCGGCAATCAGGACGCGCCTCGCGTCCCCGGTATCGTCGTGGGCATGCCCCCACCACGGTCACCGGCCGTCTCCGACGCCCGGTGACGGGGTGACGGGGTGACGGGATGAAGGCCGCACTCCTTCGATGGCGCCAGCGTCTGCGGACGCTCCGACGGCCGGCGCGAGCGTGGAGCGTGGCCCCGTTCGTGATCGCCACGACGGTGCTCGGGCGCTCGGGGCAGAACGTGGCCCAGACCACGTACCCCCTCGTCGGACGGGAACTGCTCGACCTTCCCGGAGGCATCATCGGGATGCTCGCCGCGGCCGCCGGGGTAGCCAGCATCCTCGCATCAGTGCTTCTGGCGGGCCGGTCCACCGAGCGAACGAGGATGGTGGTCCTGACCATCGGACAGGGACTCGGACTCGTCGCGTTCGTTCTCTTCGCCTTACCCACCGGCGTCCTCGGCATCTGGCTCGGAGCCGTCTCCCTCGGGGTCGGCGGCGGGATCGTGTTCCCGACACTGATGACGGTGGTTGGAACGGGACGGCGCGACGAACGGGCCAAGGCCCTCTCCGTGTTCGCCCTCGCCCTGTCGGCGAGCCTCATCGCCGGGCCTCTCATCGAGGCCGGCACCCTCCACGTGCTGCACAACTCGCTCCGAAGCACCTTCGGAGCGCTCCTTCCGCTCCCGGTTGCGGCCACGCTGATCAGCGGCTATCTGGTCCTCGACCATGGCCGTGCTGTCCCGGGCACCGCCGCGTCGGCGCCTCGGTCAGTGGCGTCGGGAACCCCGGGCGCGTCGGGAACCCCGAGCGCGTCGCGGCCGCCGCCTGAGCCGTCTACCCAGACGGCCCGCCGGGGAGGCGCCATGGCATCGGAGACGACGACCGATCTTCGACCAGCCGTCGAGATCCCGTCCGGCGGATCACAACCACCCGACCCCACCAAGGCCGTTCTCCCCAGTCTCGGTCTCCCCAGTCCCGGCCCCGATCCGTCGGCTGCCTCCCCCGCCGCTACGCTCCCCCTCCCTGCCGCCACCCGCTGGTCCGAGCGGCCAGTGGCGGAGCGGTCGGCATTCTGGACCTCCGTCCTCACCATGGTCATGTACCAGGCGCCCTTCGTGGCCCTTCTCGCCTTCGGCGGGTTGCTCGCTCGGTATTCCGACCACGCGTCGGCCACCGTCATCGAGCTGGCGTTCGGCTTCTTCTTCACCCTCTCCTTCGGCGTCCGATGGATGGTCAGCCGTCACGCACCCGTGGTCAGGAAGAACCTGGCGCTGGCCGTGTCGGCGAGCGCAACCGTGGCGGGGATCGCAGTGCTGAGCTCGGTGCCGGGGATAGCGGCGTTCTTCGTTGGGATGGCAATCCTCGGCATACCTCATGGGCTGACCTTCCCCCTGTCGTCCTCGATCCTTGCCGAAGCGACCCCGTCCAAGGACCTGGCCCGGGCGAACGGCCGGCTGGTCGCATTCTCGAACGTCATGACCGTCGTCGTACCGTTCGCCTGCGGTTGGCTAGCAGAGAACGTCGGCTACCGAATGATGTTCCTCTTGCTCGAGATCCCCGTCGGCGGGTTCGCCCTGGTGCTCTACGCCCTCCTGCGTCGATCACCCCTCCCCCCGCCGCCATCCGCCCGGGCGACCGGTGTTGAATACCATCCGTGAAGATGACCGACGCCCCGACCCCGCACGCGCCGGATGCGGCAGGTGCGGCCGATGCGGCCGATGCGGCGCGGCGCGGTCGATCGCGACCCTGGACGGGCCCGGTGCACCAACCGCTCGAGCCCGTACGTTCCCTGGGATCGATGGCAGCATGGGCCGGTGCGGTGCTGATCGTGCTGTCCGCTCTCGTCCACCTCCACCTGTGGTCGACCGGCTACCGCTACATCCCCACCATCGGACCGCTCTTCTTGGCCCAGGGGGTGGCCGGGATCGTCCTTGCCGTCGTCCTCGCCATCCTGCGCCATCCCGTGACGGCGCTCCTGGGTGCCGGCTACGCGCTGGCCACCATCGCCGGGCTGTTGATCTCGGTGAACTTCGGGCTCTTCGGCTTCCAAGACAGCATCGATGCCCCGTACGCCCAGCTCTCCCTGGCGATCGAGACCGCCGCTGCCGTCATCCTGCTCGCCGCCACCGTCGCCATGGTGCGGCGTCGGCACCGCGCTGCCGCCTGACCGACCTCACTCTCCTCACCGACCAGTCTGCCGGTCGACCGCAGACCCGATGACCGGTCGATCCCCCGGCCCGCGTAGGGCGGTGACGCGGGACCATGTGATGTGATGTGATGTGATGTGATGTGATGTGATGTAATGTAATGTGATGTCACGTCCCGTCGCCCGGCCCGGCCCGAGCCGAACCCGATTCCGGTCCTGATCCAGGGCCCGATCCCGCGCCCGTCTGACGCCGGAGCACCAGGTAGAGGTTGTCGTCGATGGTGAAGGTGTCGACCAGGGCGAACCCCTCGGCGCTGGCGACGTCGAGCTGCGATGCCAGGTCCACTCGCGGATCCTCGTTCACCAACCGCCCCCCGTGAACGCGGACGACCCGGTGCTCGGTGGCCATCCCCAATCCTACCAACGCCGTTGAAGCTGGAGAGAGGTTGGGAGGTTGGGAGGTTGGGAGGTTGGGAGGTTGGGAGGTTGGGAGGTTGGGAGGTTGGGAGGTTGGGAGGTTGGGAGGTTGGGAGGTTGGGAGGTTGGGAGGTTGGGAGGTTGGGAGGTTGGGAGGTTGGGA
>JAKADK010000070.1:9330-14065 GCA_021820665.1 Actinomycetes bacterium
GTTGGGAGGTTGGGAGGTTGGGAGGTTGGGAGGTTGGGAGGTTGGGAGGTTGGGAGGTTGGGAGGTTGGGAGGTTGGGAGGTTGGGAGGTTGGGAGGTTGGGAGGTTGGGAGGTTGGGAGGTTGGGACCTTTGGCCCTGGTGGGCGGCCGCCTTGACCGTCAGAGTGGTTCGCACTAGGACCGTACGGGGCTGGCGGTCGCAGTGTCGGCCCTTTACCGCTCGGAACCACCAGAACCATCGGTGAGGCAAGGTCCGGAGCGACCGAAGAGGAGCAGAGGAGCACGGATGAGGAAGCGGCAGGTCGGTATCCGACGAGATGGGGGGTGGCTGTGATGGAGACCGGGGTCAGGCCGGCGTTTGGATCCATCGTCAACCTGAGCGCGCCGGGCCATTACTTCCACTGGGGGTTCATCCTCATCTCGCTGGCCAACCTTCTGGTCATCGTGGCCATGGTCGTCTTGTTCGTTCTTGCGCTCCTGTTGCCCTTCATCCACAGCCAGCGGAAGCGCACCCGGACTGCCGACGGGGCCGGGACGCCAGACACCGGGACGCCAGACACCGGGGCAGGCGACGCCCAGCGATCGGGTGGTGCACCTGTGGGCAGTGCGACGGTCGCCAGCGGCAAGTCGGCTCAGACAACGTTGAGCGCTCCGGTCTGCCCTCCACGGCAGAGGGTCCCCAGCGACGATGACTCGGGCCTGTGGACGGCGAAGCTCCGCTCGGCCTGGCTCCGCCACCTCCCGCCGGAGAAGATGCTCCCTGACAGCCAGCCCGCCTACGTGGCATCGTGGATCTACGTGTTCGGCGTCCTCACGATGGTGGCCTTCGCCGTGGTGATCGCGTCGGGTTGCGTGCTCGCGTTGGAAGGACCGATCTGGTGGCACGAGAGCTCGGTCGGGCTCTTCGTCAACTCCCTCCACCTGTGGAGCGTCGAGTGCTTCATGGGCTTCATGGCCATCCACCTGTGGGGGAAGTTCTGGATGGCGTCGTGGCGGGGAAACCGCCAGCTCACCTGGATGACCGGGGTGGTCGCCTTCCTCGTGGCAGTGTTCGAGGCGTTCACCGGGTACATGTCGCAAACCAACTTCGACTCCCAGTGGGTCGCGTTCGAGGCGAAGGACGCCATGAACGGCGCGGGGATCGGGGCGTTCTTCAATACAATGAACTTCGGCCAGGCGCTGATGCTCCACATCGTCTTCCTCCCTCTGGTGCTCGTCATCGTGGTGGCCATCCACATCGTGATGGTCAGGCTCCGAGGGGTTGCACCACCCATCGACGCCCTTCCTGAGCACCTCGTCGGCACCGGCGTCACGCCTGTACCTGTCTCGTCCGCCGACACGCCCATCGAGAGCACCGCTACCGGAGGACATCCATGACCACGACAAGTGCGCCGAGCTCACCGTCCCCTCCGTCCTGGCCAGTCACCGCAGCGACGAGCCGCCGGGCCCGTCGTCAGCAACGCCAGTGCCTCGAATCGGCACCATGGCGTGGTCCGGTCCGCCGCTACGACATCCTGAAGGAGGGCACCATCGCCCTCGTCGTCGTCGTCATCCTGGTCGCCGTTCTGGCAATCCTGTTCTCCTCGCCCGACGTCCCGGCCGTCACCCTCCAGGAGTGGGCGTCCGCCCAACCCGTCGGCTTCACCCAGATCGCCCTGAGCGAGCTCGATGGCACGAGCACGTCGGCGACGTACGGACCTCCCTACAACCACGGGTCAGGTTCGGTCCAGTACCTCTACGGGATCTCGATCCAACGAGCCGTCGGGGTCACGGACCCCATCGACCCGGCCAAGGACTTCGTCCTCGACCCTCTCGCAACGGTGTCCGGCCAACCGGCACTGACCGCCGCCCTGCACCGCTACGCTCGTGCTCCCCAAGCCACTCGGATGGCGTGGGACGCTGCCTACGGGAAAGCCCTCTCCAGCGCGTCCGTCGTCGACACCCGCCTCGTCGTTCCCTCGGGCAACTACGGGCCGGTCGGCACCATGCTCACCGAGTTCCTGGCGATGGCCCGCTCCGGGGGCCTCGACGCCCAGCTGGTGGCCCATTCGGACTTCTACACCACCAACTACACGAACCCCATCTTGTTCCTCGGCGACTCCGCCGTGGCCCAGCCGAACAGCTACTGGAACAAGATCGTCACCGCCCAGAAGATGCAGGGTACCCAGTGGGGAATGATGAACGAGACCGGCTCGTGGCCAGGCCAGCCGTGGCTGTGGCTGTACACCATGTGGTATCAGGTGGGACCCATGCACACCTCGAGGAACGCCGACGTCGAGGTGATCGCCATCATGACGGTGCTCTCGCTCGGGCTCCTCTTCGTGCCGTTCATCCCCGGCATCCGCGATCTTCCTCGCAAGATCCCCGTCCATCGCCTGGTGTGGAAGGACTACTACCGCACCTACGGGTCTGCTCGAAACCAAGCGACCGAGGCGGCCCTGGCCTCCAGCGTCGGTACCACCAAGCCCGCGCCTCCCTCCGACACTCGGTGAGCGGCCGTTCGGACCGGGCTGCCAGCGTCGGCGGACCGGGCTTCCAGCGTCGGCACAGCAACCGTCGGCACTGCTCAGTCCAGTGGGAGCTGGGGTGCAGTTGCGAGAGAAGGCCTCGCAGCACGGCCTGAACGGCGGCTGCTTGCCGGTGGGTAGATCCGCTCCGGATCGAACGAGCGGAACGCTCGCTCCCCTGACCGGCCACCCACTACTTCGATCCACTCGGCCCCCGACCGGGTGTTCACGACGTGGGCCACGAACTCGAAGGCGACACCACGGCCAGGCTCGCCCGTTACGTGGACAGGGTCACCCGCTTTCAGCCCGTGCCATCGTTCGCTGCGAACCAGGTGGACATCGGCTCGGTCAGGCACCGAGGAAGCAGCTGAAGCACGGCGAGCCCTACTTGTCATGTGGCTACCACCCCCTCGCCCGCTGAATGCACTGGGCCCGCCGGGATCATCGGGATCGTCGGGCCTGTCCAATGCCGAGCCTGCGGCCTCACCCTGCGGCCTCACCCGTCGGAGATGGCCCCGGTCCCCATCTCGGTCAGGAAGCCCAGCAAGTCATCAGCATGCTCTTCCTCGACCGCCAGGATCTCCTCGATCATGCGCCGGGTAGTGGGGTCGTCCTCACCCAGCCACCGGGCAATCTCCTGGTACGAGGCAATCGCCACCCGCTCTGCCACCAGATCCTCACGCAGCATGTCCGTGAGCGACGTGCCGGCGACGTACTCGGCGTGGCTCCGTTCGACCAGGGTTGCCGGATTGAAGTCCGGCTCCCCGCGGAGCTGGACGATCCTGCCAGCCACCATGTCAGCATGCCCCTGCTCTTCATTGGCATGTTGCAGGAACTCTGCCGCCACCGGACCTGAACTCATCCCCTCGGCCATGTAGTAGTGGCGCTTGTAGCGCAACACGCAGACCAACTCCGTGGCGAGCACCTCATTCAGGACGCTGATCACCCGCTCCCGATCGGCACCGTAGGCGTCGGTGATGGGTCCGTCGGCGATGTGGCGCCGGGCGTTGTCCCGAAGCGTCTGGACGTCTGTCAAGAAATCAGGCATGCGCCGACCCTACCCGAAGCCTGCTGCGGTCATACCTCTCTCCCTCGCTGCTCGGCTCGGCTCGACTCCCCGAACGCCATCGTCGTTGCCGCGTGCCCCCCACCTTCGACTACCTTCCATCCGATGGGCTCGGCAAACGAAACGTCTCCCACGCCGCGTGGAACCTGCACCTCGTCGGGCGGGATCCCCATCGGTCTGTGGGACTTCGGGGGACATGGACCCGACCTCCTGCTCGTCCACGCCACCGGGTTCTGCGCTTCGGTTTTCACGCCTTTGACACGCTGCCTGCATGGTCACTTTCACTGCTACGGCCTCGATCTACGCGGCCACGGAACATCCGAGCACATGACTGATCAGGACTTCCGGTGGGAACGCTTTGCCGACGACGTGCTCGCCGCCGTCGACCACCTCCGCCTCCAACGACCGCTGGCCATCGGCCATTCGTGCGGAGGTGCCTCGCTCCTCCTCGCAGAGGAACAACGGCCGGGAACTTTCGCTGGCCTCGCCTGCTTCGAGCCGGTCGTCCCGACCGACGACGAGCCCGTTCTACCTCGCCGTGAGGGCAATGCACTCCACGATGGTGCCCTTCGGCGCCGCGCCGAGTTCCCCTCGCGCGAGGCTGCCTTCGAGAACTTCGCCTCGAAACCACCCTTCTCGTCCCTTCACCCCGAAGCGCTCTGGCGCTATGTGCTCGACGGCTTCGAGGTCATCCCTACCTCCGAAGGTGGCGACGGGAAGGCCGTTCGCCTCCGTTGTCGACCGGAGGAGGAGGCCGAGGTCTACGCGCATGCGTTCTCTCACGGGGCATTCACCCACCTTGCATCGGTCAGGTGTCCGGTCGCCCTGGCGTGCGGGGCTGACACCGATGCCTTTGGGCCAGAGTACCTGGAACGCTACGCCAGTCGTCTGGCCGACTGTTCGATCTCCGTGCTCCCCGGCCTCGGCCACTTCGGTCCCTTGGAAGATCCAGATGCGGTCGCGGCATGGGTTGTTGCTGCCTTTGTTCCCCCGGTCGGCGCCGCGTCACCGCGATAGCGGGGAACAGGGAACCGGGCCATCAGCTAGACGGCGGTGGCCGCTGGTTTCTCAGTCGGTTGTGATACCCACACAGGAGGCGACCGTTCTCCTGGGTCGTGGGCCCACCTTGTGCCCAGGGCACGATGTGGTCCACCTGGCAGCG
>JAKADK010000173.1 GCA_021820665.1 Actinomycetes bacterium
CCGGACCACCTGGACGAGGCGGCTCTCGCCGGACTGGGTCCGCTGGCGGGCAACGGCACTGGCCGGGGGACCCCAAGGACCGACCCGGAGGGTCGGCGACCTGGGAGCTCGGCGAACCGAAGCCGTTCGGGCTGTCAGCGAGCCGGTGGGTCCTCCCGGGGACGACGGCGAAAGACACCGGAGACCGTCTTCTTTCCCTCCGACTTCCGCCCCTCCGGCGCCAGGATGTCGACGCCTGGTGCCTGTCGGCTTGGCCGGACAGACGCCGAGCGGGGGTCAGGCGCAAAGCGGGGGTCGGCACGGGGGAACGGGACACTCGCGGACGGCGCTTCGCCGGAAGGCGGTCGACCTTGGGACGGTGGTTCCAGGAAGCCGCGTCCGAATGCCGGGACCACACCGGCCCGCGGTGCACCGGTGCGAGGCAGGCCATCGTCGAGTGACCCCGGCACCCGGGAAGAGCGCACCAGGTCATAGAAGCGTGGCGTCACGCCGGGGAGCGCCTGCCCCACCCGTGTACCCCGTCGGAGCGTCCCTTCGTCCTCACCGGAACTGCCGTGATGCGGTTCGGGGTCGCCGTTCTCCGGCCGTGGACCGCGCTGCTCGTGGTCCGTATCGGCTGCGTCCGGAGTGCCGGCCACGGGCGTCGGTCCATCGGAAACGGGCCGGGGAAACCGCCCCCCCAAGCGCCGACCCCTCGGAGGCGTGCCCACCGCCTCGCTGTCGTCCGCCGTCTCCGCGGACCCCTCTCGGACAGCACTGTCTCGGTTCCCGGTCCCCGTTCCCACCGCGGAGGTTGCCGCCCGCTGAGCGCTCTCGATGGCGTCCCACTCCAATCGGCGAACCGGTGCGGGACCCGCAGCAGGATCCGACGGCGCGCTGGCCTCGACCGCTTGCCCACACCGGCGGCATGCCGCCTCCCCCACCATGACGGCGTGCCCCTTCGCACACGGAGGCCCGGCGTTCGTCGACCCGGCACGGCGACCCGGCTCCGGATCCAAGTGTCGATCGCCACCGCCCGCCCCGGGATCCCTACCCGGGATCCGGCGCAGGACCTCACCCTGGAGGTCCGGGAGCACCCGGGGAGGTGCGGCGTCACCAGCACTGCCGTCCACGAACCGCAGGGGCGCCTCGGTGGCGGTCAGGTCGTCGATCGGCCCGGCGTGCCGCGCTGTGGGGCCCGCGCCGACCGGACCCGGAGGCGCCTCGGCCTCCACCCTCTCCAGGTTCGCCGCAACCGACTCGGCGACGGGAGGCGGCGACGGCACTGCACCGTTCGCCGGCACTGCACCGTTCGCCGGCACTGCGCCGTTCACCGGCACCGGTGGTGGCAGAGGCGCCTCCGGGTCTCCGACGCGCAGCCTGCCGAGGACGGCGTACGCCGTCCTCGGCCAACCCTGCTGCGATTCGATCGTGCACAGTGCCTCGGCGAACGACTTCATCGACGACGGACGCACCGAGGGATCCTTCGCCATCGCCTGCATCAGGAGGTCCGAGAGGGTCATCGGGACACCGTCTCGCACGAGCGGCGCCACCGGGTCGCGCAGGATCCGGAGGATCACCGCCGCCGGCGCTTCGCCGTCGTAGGCGCGGAACGCCGCCCGGCCGCTCAGGAGCTGGTAGAGGGAGGATGCCAGCTCGTAGACATCGGTGGCGGGCGACGCGCCCGAACCCTCCAGGAGCTCGGGAGCGGCATGGAGCGTCGTGAACGCGAAGATCGCCGCGGCTGCCTCGGTGGACGACTGGAGCCGCGCCAGGCCGAAGTCGGCGAGTGCCGGCTCCTCGTACTCCGTCACGAGGATGTTCTGCGGCTTCACGTCCCGGTGGAGCATGCCCGCCCGGTGCGCCGTTTCGAGCGCACCGGCAATCTTGATCGCGATCGACACCGAGCGGCTCGGCGCGAGGGGGCCCTCGGCTCGGACACGATCGGCCACCGAGCCTCGGCACAGCTCGAGAACGAGGACCGGCATGCCCTGTGGGGTCACGAACGTCCGGTAGAGCGTGACGATGTTCGGATGCGAGCTGAGTGGACCAAGCGCCTTCGTCTCGCGCCGGAAGGAATCGAGCGCGTGCGGTGACACCTCGTGCACGTTGAGGAGCTTCAGCGCCACCCTCCGATCGGTGTCGAGCTCGCGTGCCCGGTAGACAGAGGAGAACGCCCCGCCACCGATATGGGTCACATCGGTGAACCCCGGGAACAGGTCGCTCTGGACACCGGTCGATCTCCGCCTCAGCCGCACGCTACGAGCCGATCCCATTCGGTGCCCGTGACGGCCGGTACGATACCCAGGAGGGCGGCGCCCAACGCCAGCCCGCCCCACCGTCCCGTCCCCGACCGTTCCCCTCCACCGCTGCCAGTGTACTCCTCGGGTCCGACGCCGTCATGCGCCCCGGTCTCGTCGCTGCCTTGACGACGCCGGGTGGCAGACCCGGAGCCAGAAGCCGCCTACAGTAGGCGGGCCGCCACTGCCGACGGGCAACCCCGTCCACCGGCACCGGCGGTGCCCTGCGGGTGTAGCTCAATGGTAGAGCCCCAGCCTTCCAAGCTGGTCATGCGGGTTCGATTCCCGTCACCCGCTCT
>JAKADK010000071.1 GCA_021820665.1 Actinomycetes bacterium
GACGGGCACGGACGAGCGCTGCTCACTCACTACGTAGGGCAACCATTGGTGAGAGCCGAGCCGCTCGCATGGCAGGATACACGCCGAACACGAGACCGATCGCTGTTGCGACGACGAGTGAACCCACAATCGCCAGTGAGGACGCGACAAGTGAGGTTCCGAGTAGATGAGGAAGTACGGCAATCCCTACGAGTCCGAGTCCCACACCGAGGACACCACCTGCCAAGCCGATCAGGACTGCTTCGAGGAGAAACTGTCGGAGGATGGCACTGCGGGTGGCGCCGAGCGCCTTGCGCAGACCGATCTCGGGAATACGTTCGGTCACCGACACCAGCATGATGTTCATCGCGCCGATCCCACCGACAAGGAGGGCAATTGCCGCCACGCCGGCCAAGAGAATTGTCAGCGTATGCGTCACCGAGCTAGCCGTCGAAAGCAGACTGGTCTGTGGCGTAATGGTGAAGTCCGCCAGCGACGGCCGACTTACATGGTGAAGCTGCAATAGCAAACTGGAGGCCTCACTGTAGGCAGGGCCCATGGTTGTTGAGCTGGAGGCGGAAACCAAGATACCCGAGAGGCTGTCCGCGAACGGGCCGGTTCGACCGAAGAGTTGTTCGGCCGTCGAGATGGGAATGAGCGCGAGATTGTCCTGGTTCGTGGTTGCCGACGAACCAGCGGGGTTGAGCTCGCCCACGATTGTGAAGGGAATGCCGGCTATGTCGGTGATCTTTCCAACTGGAGAGGTCCCGGGAAACAGACTGGCTGCTACTTCGGTACCGACGAGCGCGACTCGTGAAGCACTTCCTATTTCGCTTGACGTCATCCCGCTGCCGAGGACGACCTGGCGGTTGCGAACTGCGAGGTACGACGCGTTCGTTCCGATCACCGGTGCCGTCCAGTTGTTGGAGCCTGCAGTGAACGTCTGACTGCTTTGCAGCACCGGTGCGACTTGGGCGATGTCCGGACAGTCGAGCGGCGAGGCAAGGGCGTTGGCGTCGGCGAGTGTGAGATCTCCCGCCGACCCAAGCGCTCCGTGGACCGGCCCCGTCGTAGCAGAACCGGGAGAGATGACGAGAAGATTGGTCCCGAGTGCATTGATCTCCGACGTGACCCGGGCCTGGGCGCCCTCACCGAGTCCGACGGTGAGGATGACCGCAGCTATCCCGATGAGGATCCCAAGCGTGGTGAGCGCCGTGCGCAGTCGACGCTCGACGAGACTCTCAACCGCGGTGCGTAGGGTCGCTAGGAGGTTCATCCGGCCGGTTCCTCGGTGGCGACCCTGCCGTCTTGGACTCGAACTTGCCGGCGGGCGTGCGCAGCAACCCCTGGGTCATGAGTGATCAAGATGACGGTCCGCCCTTCTGCCCACAGGCCGTCGAGCAATGAGAGGATCTCGGCGGACTGCTCGCCGGAGAGGTTTCCGGTCGGCTCGTCTGCGAGGATGATCGCCGGTTCGGTGACGAGCGCTCGAGCGATCGCTACCCGCTGCTGCTGACCACCGGAGAGCTCGCCGGGCCGGTGGTCAGCCCGGTCGCCGAGGCCGACGGCGTCCAGGGCACGAAGTGCCCGGCCCACTCGCTCGCTTCTCGAGGTGACGCCTGCATAGCCCAGCGGAAGCTCGACGTTGCGGCGAGCAGAGAGGCGTGCCAGGAGATGAAACTGCTGGAACACGAAACCGATCCGTCGATTGCGAATCGCCGCCAATGCCACATCGTCTAGTTCTTGGACATTCCTGCCCTCGAGGAGATAGCACCCCGAGCTAGGAACGTCGAGACAGCCCAGGATATGCATGAGTGTCGACTTTCCCGAGCCAGACTGACCCATGATGGCCACGTACTCGCCGGCGGTGATCGTCAGGTTCACATCTTGTAAGGCGTGGACGGTGGAGGCCCCCACGCCATAGGTCTTCCAGAGCGACGCCATCTGGATCAGTGGCGTCTCCTCCACGTCGGTCTCGGTGAACGGTCCGGTATCGACGATCGCTGGGATGCGCAGCGTGTCCTCGCAGCTCCGAGGGTCAGCCACGGCCGCGCTTCCCGCCGCCGCGACCGCCGCCGCGACCGCCGCCGCCGAGCAGCCCGGCCGCCCCGCCACCTTTCTTTCCGCCCGGAGCGCGCCCGGAGGGATTCGGCACCTTGGCGCGTTTACTGGCAATGACGACTTGGGTGCCTGCGCTCAAGCCGGAGGTGATGGCAGTCCGGGTGGCATCACCCGGACCGAGGTGGACCACTTGCCGCGTCGGCTTTCCCTGATCCAGTACGAGGACGTAGTTCCTTGCGCCCACGGTATGCACCGAACTGGTAGGTACGGTGACTACCCCTTTCGCCTGGCTGACCACGATGCCGACCTGTGCGCCGGCGCCGGCGTAGAGCCCGGGGGGGTTTCCCGTAATGGCGATGTCGACGGGAAACGCGACGACTCCCTGGGTCGTCTCTCCGAGTGGCGTGACCGACGTGACCCGGCCTGGAACGGGGCTGGTGGCACCTGCCGGCGTAATGAAGGCGGCCTCGCCAGGGTGTACCTGGGCAACCTGTGCGTCGGTGACTTGCGCAGCAACGAGATACCCCTGCGAACCATCGACGACGATCGCCCCACTCGGACCGGTAGCCAGCGCCCCAGCGGCTGCACCGCCGCCGGTCGGCGCCCCCCCGCTGTTCGTGACCGGCTGGCCCGGCGTGATGTTGACCGAGGCAACCACGCCATTCCCCGGTGAGACAAGACGGGCAGTGGAGAGTTGCTGTTGGGCCGACGACACCGCGGCGTTGGCACTGGCGATCGCCGCCTGGTCGCCCGCAAGGAGGCTCGGAAGCGGTGGTGCCTGGGTCGCCTGGTAGTTGGCTTGCGCATTGTTGAGACTGGTCAGCGCTCCCGCGAGTTGCACGAAGTCGCCGATGACACGGTTTGCCGTCGTGATCGCTGCTTGGGCAGCGCTCGCCGCCGTCTGTGCGCCACCGGACTGGCCAGTGGTTCCAGTGCCCCCACCCGAGCCGGCGCCTGGAGGCACGGAGAGCTCGTCGTTCAACAGGATTGCCTCGTCGGCACCGAGCACGGCCTGGGTCGTCCCCTGGCTCGCGCCCGGCGGATAACCGGGCACTGGCATACCGTGCCCGGGAGGGGAGTCGACCAGCACTTGGTCAGCGACCAGAAGCTGCTGGTCGTCCGCCAACGCTTGCTGGTCGTCATGGAGGGACGTCGTCGCCGCGGCGACGCTCGCGTTGGCGTTCGACACCGAGGCACTCGCGGCCGCCTGTGCTGCGGGAGTGGGGCCTGACGAGTCTTGGGCCAGCTTGGCCTGGGCCGCCCGGAGGGCCGCCTGGGCCTGGTCGAGCTGGTTGATCAGCGCCGTGGTATCGAGTTGTGCGAGGACCTGACCAGCGACGACCTGTTGGCCGGGGACCACATCGACCGATGCGACGGTTCCGGCACCCCCGAAACTCAACCCCCAGGCAGTGGTCGGCTCGATCGTCCCTGAAACCTCGATGGTGGTCGCGACACTGCCAGTTCGTGCTGTGGTGAGAATGTATGCCCCGGACCCCGAGCTACCGACACCGACCAGCAGTCCGGTGACGACGGCCCCGACGAGGACGACCGCCGCGGCGGCGAAGAGGAGCCGATGTTTCGATAGGTTCGGACGGGTCCATGACCTGAGGGAGGTCATTTCTTCTCTCGCTGGCTCGTCTTGGGATCTCGAGGGATCTGGCATTCACAAGGCACCCGACCATCATGAGCGATACATTCTGTGAGGACTGTGAGAATGGACTCGCGTAGCTCCTCGCATCCCTGGAGTGGCCCCACGGCTCGTGTGGCGACGTCACCGTGGAGCACGTTGTGTGAACTGGCCCCCCTTGCACCCTGGACTGGTTTCAGTTCACATTTGTGGCTCGGCCTTCTTGCGTCGCCCGGTCCTCAGCCTGTGGCAGAAAGATCCGTACCCTCGCTCCGTGCACCGGGCCGTTCCCTGCTTCCGCTCGTCCTCCGTGGGCTTGCGCCACCGATCGGACGACGGCGAGCCCGAGGCCCGCACCGCCGGTGCTCCGGCTCCGCGCACCGGCTGGACGGGCGAAGCGCTCGAAGGCGTGGGGGACGAAGTCGGCAGCGAACCCCGGACCTTCGTCGCTGACTTCGATCAGGACCTCGTCGGGGGTACCACTCCGCGCGGTTCTGATCTCGACAATCGAGCCTCGCGGGGCGAAACGGAGTGCATTGTCGAGGAGGTTGTCGACGGCCTGACGTAGTCGTAGTGCATCGCCAACGACCGTTTCGGTCCCCGCCCCGATCTCGATGGTCAACCGAACATCTTGTTCGCTCGCGCGTGATGCCCGGATGGCAACGGCCGCATGAAGCATCTCAGCGGTGACGAACGGCTCGACGTGGAGAGCCAGGCGTCCTTCGTCAACGGTGGCGAGGAGGAGGAGGTCTTGGGCCAGGTGGCTGATCCGGTCGGTCTCCGTCTTGGCTCTGTGCACGGCCTGGGTGAGTTGCTCGGGTGATCTTCCGGGTCGTCCTGCCATCTCCAGCTCGCCACTCAGGACGGCGAGTGGCGTACGCAGCTCGTGGCCAGCATCGGCGATAAAGGCACGTTGGTGCGCAAGCGTCCCTTGGTGCCGAGCGAGCAGGTCATCCATCGTTCTGGCGAGCGCTGCCAGCTCGTCCGAAGTGTCAGGTATGTCGAGCCGGGCGGTGAGGTCATGCTCGGAGATCTCAGCCACTCGTTGGCGCATCTTTTCCACGGGGGCGAGGGCCGCCCGTGCCAGCCACCAGGCCCCGGCTGTCGCCACCACGATGGCAGCTCCACCGGCGATGAGGATATCGAGCTCAACCTCGCTGACCGCCTCTTCATTGGATGCCAGCGAAAGACCAACAGCCATAGTCCAACCAGGCATTCCGGTTATCGGTGACACGACAACCCGGAGTGGATCCGAAGGTGACCCGATGGCAACGTCAAGATACTCACGGTGATGTTGCGCAGCAACGAGCCGCGTACCCGAGACCAGCCGCTCACCGGAAGTGCCGAAATCGGCCGATACGCCGTGAGGACCGAAAACCTGGAGCACTGCGGCTCCTCGGCGCTTGTCGAGTCGCTGCAGGTTTGCCGGAGACGAGCCCAACGAAGTAGGTGGTATCCCACGCCGATCGTCGACCGTGAGAGCTGAGGCGATCACCTGGGCCTTATGCGCGAGACGCCCGTCGAGCGATTCACGGAGCCCCCGAGAGAAGAACCAGACTCCGAGGAGCCCACCGATGGCGAACAGCGCCACGCTGGCCGCGCCGACGACAAGCGCCAGGCGCATGCGGATGGACATCAGCGTGTTGGTGACCCGTCCGGCGGGATGCCCACTCGTTCCCTCAGATCGGATGGGCCGGCTGCCGGGTCATCCGGACGTCGCAATCGGTAGCCCACTCCTCGGATCGTCTCGAGGTCATGACGGCCGAAGGGCCGATCGATCTTTCGGCGGAGGTACGCCACGTACTGGTCGATCACATTGAAACTACCCTCGAAGGCGAAATCCCAGACCTGCTCGAGGATTCTCGTTCGAGTCAGCACGACGCCGGGATTGCGCAGAAATAGCTCCAACAGTGCGAACTCCCGCGGCGTCAGGTCGAGCTCACACCCACCTCTTGTCGAGCGGTGCGCGGCCGGGTCGAGCTCCAAGTCTCCGACACGGAGCACGACCGGGCGCTCGCCTGTGGCGCGCCGGGTGAGTGAGCGGAGGCGGGCGGCCAGCTCCGCCAGGCTGAACGGCTTGACCAGGTAGTCGTCGGCGCCAGAGTCCAGGCCCCGGACGCGGCTCGAGACGTCGTCGAGGGCCGTCAGCATGAGCACCGGACTCCATCGCTGAGCACTGCGAAGACGCCGACACACTTCGAAGCCATCGATCTCGGGAAGCATGACATCGAGCACGACGGCGGCGTAGTCCCACTCGGTTGCGTACCAGACTGCTTCTTCGCCTCCGCTGGCGTGGTCGATGACGTAGCCTTCTTCTTCCAAGGAGCGCCGGAGGAGCGCCGCCATGGCCGGGTCATCCTCGGCAACAAGGATCCTCACACGAAGAAGCCTACGTTCCCAACATGTGAAGAGGGTGTGAACGCTCTCGGAACGAAGATGGGATCAGCAACTACAGCCGTGTACCTGCCGTTACAGATCCGACCTCGGACCTGCACGCGAGTCATGAGCGATTGCCCAGCGCTTCGGCCGCCCCGGGGCACCGACCGGTCAGGCGTGGATCGAGAGCTCCAACGGGCACCTGATGGCCGAGTACCCGGACCTGGGTCAATCAACGACGTGCAGCGACTGCGCCGGGAGTGCGGCGTCCGCACCTCGACGGTGGGGTTCGCGAAGGGCCCGGGGCCGGAGAGCCGGGTTCGCCGGGACGTGAAGCCAGTGGGCGTAGGTCATCACTCCGGCCAGCGGCAGCCGGGCCTCGGGCGTCAGTCCAGATGATCGCCGTGGGCAGTGCTCGCCGGGCGGGACCGTCAGGAGCCCGCCGTTGCAGCGCGACCCTGCTCCGTTACAATGCCGTTACGGAACGGTGGTGGCGGGACCCATGGGCTCCGGGAGCCGTGGCCCGGTGGTCGCCGGGGAGGCGTGTGCGTGGCCGCACCGCCGCCCGCTGACGGACGGCACGAGAACGATCCAGGAGATTGCGATCTGATGGAGACCGCGGAACAGACGGACGGCCTTGGCCCCTGGGGCGTCCGCCGGCGGAGAGCCGATCTGGTGGTGCTCCTTCGCCATGCCGTGGAGGCGGTGAGCGGGGTGGGCCACGGGCCGGTCGCAGGCAGTGGCGACCCGGTTCTCGACTCGGATGAGACCCCGAGGGGGCTGGTGTTGCGCCCCGCCCTCCTGGGGTTCGTCGCCATGGTGGCCATCGCCGTCGGGGCGTCCCTCCCCAGCTCGCCGTTCAAGCTGGAGATGCCGGGGGCCTGGTTCTTCGGTGTCCCCTCCACCGACCAGGCCAGCACGTGGGGGGTGTACTTCACGTTGGCGGCGATGTACGGCGGGCTGCTGTTGCTCATGCGGGTGTGGTGGGGGATGGCCCGCCTCTACGCTCGCAACCCCGGCGTCGCCTTCCAGAAGATGCTGTGGGTGTTCGCCCTGTGGGCGCTCCCGATGCTGGTGATCGCGCCGCTGTTCAGTCGGGACGTCTACTCCTATGCCGCACAGGGCGAGATGGTCAGCCGCCATCTGAACCCCTACCTCTACGGCCCGTTCCAGTTGGGGAACAACTCCTTCACCGCCCCGGTCGACCCCCTCTGGGGCAACACCCCCGCCCCGTACGGACCGCTGTTCATGCAGATCGACGGGTGGTTCACCCAGCTCACCTTCCACAACGAGCTGGCCACCGTCGTCCTCCTCCGACTCCTGGCGCTGGCCGGCGTGCTCATGGTGGCGGCGTGCATCCCCCGCCTGGCCGGGCACTACCACCGCGACACGGCGGAGATCTTCACCCTGGCCGTCTTGAACCCGGTCGTGATGCTCCATCTCATCGGAGGCGCCCACAACGACGCTCTCATGCTCGGTCTGCTCGTCGTCGGCATCACGCTCGCCAAGGAGCACCGTCCCGTCCTCGGTATCGTCATGTGCACGTTGGCGACGGCGGTGAAGGTGCCTGCTGCCCTCGGAGTGGTCTACATCGCCTGGGGGTGGTCGGGACCCGGCGTCCCTGTGCGCGAACGGCTCCGGCCCATCATCACCGCCGGACTGCTCTCGCTTGGCATCCTGGCGGTGATCTCGTTGGAGAGCGGGTTGGGATGGGGGTGGGTGAACAATCTCGGTACCCCGGGCGTGGTCCGGTCGTGGTTGGCACCGGCGACGGCCCTGGGGTTCCTCGGTGGTGACATCGCCCACCTGGCCGGTCTCGCCATCCGCACCGGGGCTGTCCTGACGGTGACCCGGTTCCTCGGTTTGCTGGGAGCGGCGCTCATCGGCCTCTGGCTGCTGTTCAACAGCGAGCGGGTGGGCGCGCTGAAGGCGATGGGGCTCACCATGCTGATCTTCGTGGCGCTCGCTCCGGTCGTCCAGCCCTGGTACCTGTCGTGGGGGCTGGTGCTCCTCGCCCCGGTGGCGGTGGGCCGGCTCCGCACGCTGCTGATCGGCCTCTCCATCGTCAGCGCCTTCTTGGAGCTGCCCGGGGCGACCCAGCTCGTCAACATGCTGATCCACGGGAACCCGCTGTCCATCGTGTTGACGCTGCTGTGGCTGCTCTTCGTCCTGACCGTCCCCCTGGCTGCCTGGGAGCGCCGGCGCTCCGTGCCCAGTCCCGACGACGTGAAGGTCCCGGTCGAGGCGGCCGCCGGCTGACCCGGCGACCGGTCAGAGCATCAGCTGGAGGACGGCGACGTCCAGCCAGCGTCCGAACTTCCGCCCGATCTCCCGTTCCGTGCCCACGAGCTCGAACCCGCAGCCTCGGTGGAGCCTGATCGACGGGTCGTTGTCGCCCCCGATCCGGGCGATCATGGTGTGAAACCCGTGCTGGCGGGCCAGGCGGACGAGCTCGTCGAGGATCGACCTGCCCACGCCGGCGCCCCGGTGGCCGGCAGCGACGTAGACGGAGTTCTCGACGCTGGTGGCGTATGCCGGACGGGCCCGATACGGGGAGAGCGACCCGAACCCGAGGAGCGCCGGCGGCGGCCCGCCTCCCCGCTCGTCCGCCGCCGGCGTCGCCACGATGGCCGGATAGGCACCGCCATGGTCCTCCATCCAGGTCGCCTGTTCCTCCCGGGTTCTCGGGACGAGGTCGAAGGTGGCCGTCGACCCGGTCACCGCGTCGTTGTAGATGGCTCTGATCGCGTCGTTGTCGGAGGGTTGGGCGAGCCGGAGTTCCACCCACCGGATCGTAGCCACGACCAGGAGCGCCTCCGTTCGTGGCGGGCCTCTGGTGCGTGCCGCTATCATGCCGGGTCTCAGCTCGTTCGAGCGGTGTTGCCCCCTTAGCTCAGTCGGCAGAGCACAGCCATGGTAAGGCTGGTGTCGTCGGTTCGATTCCGACAGGGGGCTCCAGGTCAGGAGCGGTCCTCCTGGGTCCGGCGCTGGATGTGGCCGACTCTCGACCAACCAGCAGATGGGGGCGGCCCGACGGTCGCCTTGCCGGGGCCCACGCCGCCCGGCCGGGGCCACGTGTGCCGGACGGGGGTGATGGGGGTCGTTCCCGTCGGCGGAGCGGACCGAGACCCGGAAGAGGTGATCGGCGCGAGGCGGTGGCAGCCGCCGCCGACCCGGCCCTGGTCTGTTCCAGGGCGTCGTTGCCCTCGCGCGGGGATCGGGGCGAGTTGCCGTCACACCTGGTGATCGGTACACTCCTGCGTTGCCCTCGGTCGGCCACGACCCCCGGAGAGCCGTGGCGAGGCTGGTGCCGTTGGTTCGAGCTCGACAGAGGGCTCGCCCGTGGCGGCGTAGCTCAGTTGGTCAGAGCACACGGCTCATAATCGTGGGGTCGCCGGTTCGAGTCCGGCCGCCGCTACCAGAATGCAGGAGACGAGGATCGACATGCCGCCGGGCCGGCTGTCACCACCGAGGAGGCGTCGTGGCAAAGAACGAGAAGCGAGTCCAGGTCACCCTGGCGTGCGAGGTGTGCAAGCGTCGGAACTACATCACCACGAAGAACAAGCTCAACGACCGGGAGCGCATCGAGATGAAGAAGTTCTGCCGGTGGGACCGTCAGCACACGCTCCACAAGGAGACCCGCTGACGACACGGCGATCCCGGGGTGGACAACAGCCGGGCGTCCCGGTGAGCCGAGCGCCCGCCCGGGCGATGGTAGCCTGGAGGCCCGCCCTCGTGATCGGACTGCCGCTCGCGTCGCGGCGACCGACTGAGGGCAGTAGCTCAACTGGTAGAGCACCGGTCTCCAAAACCGGCGGTTGGGGGTTCGAGTCCCTCCTGCCCTGCCAACCACCCGCGTACCCGGTCAGAGGAAACGGCACGTGAACCGAGAAACGAAGCGCATGATGCAGCGCCAGGGCCAGGACCCCGACGGGGAGGCTCCGCCCAAGCGCGCCGCCACTCCGGCCCGCCGGCCGCCCAAGCGCGACCCGTTCCGGCCCGGCCGCTTCGTCCGGGAGGTGCGCTCGGAGCTCCGCCAGGTGGCCTGGCCCACCCGACCGGAGGTGATCAACTACACCACGGTGACGTTCGTGACACTGGTCATCCTGATCGCTCTGATCTTTCTCCTCAATTTCGCCTTCTCGAAGGGCGTCTTCTGGCTCTTCAACGCGTGATCGGTGTGATTGTGACCCAAGACCAGACAGAACCAGCAACACCCGGGCCCGATGCCGGCTCAGGCGATCCGGAGGTAGTTGCTCCGACCGTGGACGACGGGGCGCCGGAGGGCGATGGCCAGGCTGGCGTGGCGAGCGTCGTCGCCGATGGCGGAGAGGTCGCTGACGACGGGGACGACGACGGTGCCGCCGAGGTGGCGCTCGGCGACGTCGATTTCGACGAGGACGACATCGAGGACGAGGACATCGTCCCCGCGCCGAGCCCGTACGATCGGCCGGGCCGCTGGTACGTCGTGCACACCTACGCCGGCTATGAGAACAAGGTGAAGTCGAACCTCCACAGCCGGACCGTCTCGATGGAGATGGAGGACCGGATCTACGAGGTCGTCATCCCCATGGAGGACGTCGTCGAGTTCAAGAACGGGAAGAAGGTCGTCGTCCAGAAGAAGGTCTTCCCGGGCTATCTGCTCTGCCGGTGCGAGCTCGACGACGACAGCTGGTCGGTCGTACGCAACACGCCGGGGGTGACTGGCTTCGTCGGTCCCGGGACGAAGCCGACACCGCTTTCGCGCCGCGAGGTGGAGAGCATCCTCCAGGTGAAGCCCGAGGGTGCCGAGCCGGGCCAGAAGCGCAGCCGACCTCGGCTGGAGCACGAGATCGGCGAGACCGTGCGGGTGAAGGAGGGGCCGTTCGCCGACTTCTCCGGCCAGATCGCCGAGATCAACGAGGACCAGCTGAAACTGAAGGTCCTCGTCAACATCTTCGGCAGGGAGACGCCGGTCGAGCTCGAGTTCAGCCAAGTGGCGAAGTTGTGACCCCGGTGGAGCCCACCTCGGTGCCCACCACCGCCGCCGTCAGGTAATTCCCAGGTAAGGAGCAGCATCGATGCCACCCAAGAAGCGCGTCCTCGCGGTCGTGAAGATCCAGCTCCCGGCGGGCGGCGCGACGCCCGCGCCGCCGGTGGGCACGGCGCTCGGTCCCCACGGCGTGCAGACGATGGAGTTCTGCAAGCAGTACAACGCCGCCACCGAGGCGCAGCGCGGGTCGATCATCCCCGTGGACATCACGATCTACGAGGACCGGTCGTTCTCGTTCGTCCTCAAGACGCCTCCGACGCCGGCGCTGCTCCGGCAGGCCGCCGGTCTGGAGAAGGGAGCGGCGACCGCCGGCCGCCAGCAGGTGGGCACGGTCACCGCCGAGCAGGTCGCCGAGATCGCCGCCATCAAGCTCCCGGACCTGAACACCGACGACGTGGAGGCGGCGAAGCGCCAGGTCGAAGGCACGGCCCGGTCGATGGGCATCGCGGTCGCAGGCTGATCGGCGGCGAGCACGTGCACGGAACGGAGAAGAGGGACAATGTCCAGAGGTAAGAAGTACAACGCCAGCCTTGCCCAGTTCGATCGCCAGACGCTGTACTCGCCAGGTGACGCGGTCGACCTCGTGCGGGCCATGGCGAAGGCGTCGTTCGACGAGACCGTCGAGCTGGCGGTCCGGCTCGGGGTCGATCCTCGGAAGGCCGACCAGATCGTGCGAGGTACGCTCTCGCTGCCGTCGGGGACCGGACGCACCGCCCGGGTGGCGGTGTTCGCCGCCGGGGAGCCCGCCGCAGCAGCCCGCCGGGCCGGTGCCGACGTCGTCGGAGCCGACGACCTGGTGGCCCGGGTCGCCACCGAGGGGTTCCTCGATTTCGACGTGGCGATCGCCACCCCCGACATGATGGGACAGGTGGGGACGCTCGGGCGTGTCCTCGGGCCGCGCGGCCTGATGCCCAACCCGAAGACCGGGACCGTGACCGACGACGTCGAACGGGCGGTGGTGGAGTTCAAGGGTGGCCGGGTGGAGTACCGCACCGACAAGGTGGGGAACATCCACATCCGGATCGGGAAGGTCTCCTTCGACCGGGAGCAGCTCCTCGCCAACATGCATGCCGTGATGGACGAGCTCCATCGGGCGAAGCCGGCTTCGGCGAAGGGCCGCTACGTCCGAGCCGTCACGTTGTCGTCGACCATGGGTCCTGGTGTCCACGTCGATCCCCTGCTCGCCCGTCATCCCGAAGGGGAGCTCGCCGCCACTGCCTGAGCGGTCAGAGACCCCGGGGTGGCCCCGGGCTCGGAGCTCGGCTAGGCTGAGCCCCCGCTCTTGGCGACCCCGTGCAGTTGCCAGCAGCAACCGAACTGCCGCAGACCTCCGGTGTGCCTCTTCGATGAGGTGCCGAAGGGACCGTAGACGGTCCACCTGACGAGGCGTTCGACGTGAGTGGTCAGCCGCTCGCGTCGTCTCCGCCTCCCTGCGGCCCGTGCACCGGGCCAGCGCCCGGGGAGGAACGATGGAGAATCCGAGGCCCGAGAAGGTCGCAGTGGTCGAAGAGGTCCGTGGCCGGTTCGCCGGCGCCGACGGTGCCGTCCTGACGGAGTACCGGGGGTTGAGCACGGCGGAGCTGGCGCAGCTCCGGGTCCAGCTCGGCGCCGCCGGTGGCGACTACAAGATCTACAAGAACACCCTGGTGAGGCTGGCTGTCGAGGGCAGCGCCCAGGACGGCATCAAGGACCTGCTTACCGGTCCGACGGCGATCGCCTTCGTGCACGGCGACGTGAGCGCGGTGGCCAAGACGTTGCGGGACTTCTCCCGGGCCAACGCCCACCTGGTCGTGAAGGGGGGCATCGTCGGCGACGGCGTGCTCACGGGAGCGGAGCTTTCCGTCCTGGCCGACCTGCCGTCCCGCGACGTGCTCCTGGCCCAGGTGGCCGGCACGCTGGCCGCCCCCTTGCGCCAGTTCGCCGGGCTTCTCCAGGCCCTGCCCCGGAACCTGGCCTACGGACTTGCAGCTCTCGTCGACCAGCGACGTTCCGAGCCCGCCGAGACCGCCGAGACCGCCGAGACCGCCGAGACCGCCGAAGAGCACTAGGTGGGTGCCCGGCATCCGGCCGGGACCGCTTTCCTATCCACATCCCTGTAACCCCAAGCATCGAAGGAGCAACCATGGCAGGCACCCTGACCAAAGAGCAGATCCTGGACGGCATCGCTGAGCTGTCCGTGCTCGAGCTGAGCGAGCTGCTCGCCGCGTTCGAGGACCGTTTCGGCGTGACGGCGGCCGCCCCGGTGGCGGTGGCGGCGGCCCCGGCCGGTGGTGGAGAGGCCACTGGAGCCGAGGAGGAGAAGGACGAGTTCGACGTCATCCTCACCGGTGCCGGCGACAAGAAGATCCAGGTGATCAAGGAGGTGCGGTCCTTGACGAGCCTCGGGCTGAAAGAGGCGAAGGACCTGGTGGATGGCGCGCCCAAGCCGGTGCTGGAGCGTGCGAACAAGGCCGATGCCGAGAAGGCGAAGGCACAGCTCGAGGCGGCCGGGGCCACCGTCGAGCTCAAGTGACCTGAAGGAGGGCGCGGTCCCGCCCGAGGGACGGCCGCGCCCTCCTGGAGGGGCCTGTGGGGGGGCCTCTGGTGGTGCGCCGGCGAG
>JAKADK010000072.1 GCA_021820665.1 Actinomycetes bacterium
CACGACCACGGTCAACCGCAAGGACTGGGGCGTCAACTGGAACGCCGCGCTCGAAGCCGGCGGCGTGCTCGTCGGCGAGAACGTCACCTTGGAGCTCGACGTGTCCGCCATCCGCAGTGCCGGGGCCGCCTGAGCGAGCCGCGAGCGGCCACCGCTCGCGACGTTCGACCGTCCATCTGAGCCCGGAGCGGGGCGAGGCCCCGCTCCGGGCCCGCCCGAAGGAGCCCCAATGCCTGTATCGCCTCTACGTCTCAACCATGCCGTGCTCTTCGTCTCCGACCTCGAGCGCTCGGTCCGCTTCTACACCGAGGTGTTCGGGATGGAGGTCATCGCCCGTGAGCCGCGCGCTGATGCCGCGTTCCTGCGGCTCCCCCGATCGGGGAACCACCACGACCTCGGGCTCTTCGGTGTCGGGGCCGCGGGCGGTCCGAAGCGGCGCGGCGCCATCGGGCTCTACCATCTGGCCTGGCAGTTCGACACCATCGACGAGCTGGCCGCCGCCCGCCAGAGCCTCCTCGACGCCGGCGCCTTCACCGGTGAGTCCAGCCACGGGGCTACCAAGAGCATCTACGGCGCCGACCCCGACGGCAACGAGTTCGAGCTGATGTGGATGCTGCCGCGCGAGCACTGGGGTGTCTACGAGAGCTCCGCCCCCATCGACCACCTCGACCTGGCCGACGAGATCGAACGCTGGAGCGGGGTGGCGACGGCCGGGCAGGTCGCCGCCGGGCCGGGCACCAGTGGCCGGGCGTCGTAGCGGAATCGGGTGTTGTAGCGCAGCCGGGACAGCCCGGGTCGCAGGGGAGCGCTCGCCCGCAGTCGTGGCAGACGAGCCTTTTTTGGCGTGCCGCAGAGGATCCTCCGGAGGGGCGATGCTCCGGCCGGGCGCAGCCGTCCTCGTTCGGCCGTGGCGTCGGCGACGGCACGGCGTCGCGCTCCCCACGGGTGTCGCTCGGTAGGCTGCCGCCGTGGAGGATCCTGGAACCGGCGCCGCGCATGGAGGCGAAGAGAGCCGGCCCGTGCACGGCGGATCGGGCGCCGACGGACCGTACGACGCGTTGCTGCTGGTGTCGTTCGGTGGCCCGGAGGGTCCTGACGAGGTGCTTCCGTTCCTCCGGAACGTGCTGTCGGGGAGGAACGTGCCCGAGGAGCGGGTGGCTGAGGTCGCCGAGCACTACCACCACTTCGGCGGGATCTCGCCCATCAACGGGCAGAACCGGGCGCTGGTGGCCGCACTCGGCGCGGCGTTGCCGGCGGCCGGTCTCGACCTGCCCGTCTACTGGGGCAACCGCAACTGGCGACCGATGCTGGCCGAGGAACTGGCCCGGATGCGCGACGACGGGGTACGACGGGCCTTGGCGTTCGTCGCGTCCGCCTATGCCTCTTCCAGTGGGTGCCGGCAGTACCTCGACGACATCTCCGTCGCCCGCGACGCCGTGGGCCCGGACGCGCCCGTCGTCGACAAGCTCCGCCTGTTCTTCAACCACCCGCTCTTCATCGGCACGTGGGTGGAGTCGGTGCGCCGGTCGCTGGAGGAGGCTCGCACTGGCGGCCCCGTGCCATCGGGCCCCGTGCCGGCGTCCGCCGGCCCTCCCGCCTCCGGCGGACCGTTCGTGTTGTTCACGGCGCACAGCATCCCGGTGGCGATGGCTGCGAACTGCGACTACGTCGCGCAAGTGACCGAGACAGCCCGTCTCGTGGCCGCCGGTGCCGGCCTGGACGAGGGCGGCTGGCGCGTGGTGTGGCAGAGCCGCTCGGGGCCGCCATCCCAACCGTGGTTGGCACCCGACGTGGTCGATGCCATGGCAGAGCTGCCCGAGGGGAGCACGGTCGTGCTGGCGCCGATCGGCTTCGTGTCGGACCACATGGAGGTCGTCTACGACCTGGACACGGTGGCGGCGGCGGCCGGGTCTGCCCGGGCGCAACGGGTGCTGCGAGCCGCCACCCCCGGTACCGACCCCAGTTTCGTCGGCATGATCTGCGCCTTGGTGGCCGAGCGGCTCGATGCGTCGGTGCCCCGCCTGGCGATCGGGCAGTTCGGCCCGGCACCGGACCGGTGCGCTCCGGGCTGCTGCCGGGGACCGGCTCGGCCGAGCTGAACCGAGCTGCGCTGACCAGGGCAGCAGAGCTGACCAGGGCAGCAGAGCGCGGGCCGAGCGCCATGGAGCTGTCCTTCGCCGGAGGCCGCCAGCCGGAAGCGATGCGAAGCGGGGGCGGTGCCCGACGGACGGTGCGTCCGGTGCATCACATCAGTCCGGTCCGTCCGGTCCTCGAACGGTCAGGTTGCCGCGATCCGCACGACCACCCTGGCAGGTGTGGGCTGTAACGTCCCTCCGATCACGGCGACGCGTCCCTTCGGGCATCGGCGGAGGTGGGCGCGCTCTACGCTCTTTGGTGGACATGATGGACGTCGAGCAGCGCTATCTCGAGCACCTGAGCGAAGCCGATCGGAGGCTGCTTCGCAGCGTGGTCGGCGCCAACGTGCCGGTGGAGGTCGCGCTCGGGTCGGCCGCCGTCGAGGAAGTCGTCTTCGATCACGGCGACCAGGCCGTGGTGGCGATTGGGATCTCGCCGTTCCTGGCATTCGCTACGGCAGTGCACCGGACCGCGGCGCGACTGGACACGGCGACGTTCGTCGAGGAGCGGTGGGCGCCACGGACGCGCATCCCCGTGTTCGACGTCGCCTCGTTGCGCACGCTGGTCGCCGATCCAGGGCGCCGGTACTTCCTCGTCGAGCTTCTTGCGTCGTACACGCGGGTGAGCAGCGGCGTCACCTGGACGCTGACGCGCCGGGGATGGCGCCGGCAGCGGTTCAGCGAGCTCGAGCCGGGGCGTCTCGCGGAGCTGCTCGAGGTCGTCCAGGCGAGTGAGCGCCCTGGTATCTATCGCCGGCTGGGCGACCTCGCGTTGTTTCTCCTCGGAGTCTTCCCTGATCACCCCCCCACCCTTGGCCGCGGCGCCGCGACGGAGCGGCTGCTGCGCCTTTCTGGCGTCCGGGGCGATCGGGTGGCCGAGCTCGGACCCTTCGAGCTCCTGGAGACGCTCGGGGCCCGCTGGTATGCGGCCGCGGTTGCCAGCGCCGAGGCTGCCGGGCAACCGGTGACCCAGACCTTGGCGGTTGCCGGGTACATCGCGGAGCACTTCCGGGATGCCCGTCGGGTGCTCAACGCCGTGACCGACGGCTACCTCTTCCCCTGGCGAGACCAATGGTTCGGCAGCGGCGACCGTTGACCGGTGCCGATCGGCTGCTGCCCGCCCCGCTCCCCGCTGCCCGAGGAACGGCTCGGGGGTGAGCAGGCGCATCGGGACCCGGTGGCGCAGCATGCGGCGGCGTCGCAGGCGGTCGAGCTCGAAGGCGAGCTCGTAGACCTGGCCGATGCAGCTCGCTCCCGGCGCGACCCCGACGATGACAGGGAAGGACACGTGCAGGGTGGTCCCGGGACGACAGATACGCACATGTTGGTCGGTGGGTCGTGCCAGGATCACCCTGTGCGATCTCACCTTGTGGTGCTCACAGCAGCGACGGTGGATGCTCCACCAGCGAAGCGATGACGGGTCGGCAGACACGTCCCGATGCGGCAGCGACCGAGGCGGTCGGCAGCGCGGCTGCCGGCGGGGAGCATGCCATCAAGGGCCAGATCACGAGCCTCGAGGGCATCCCGGCACTGTCGCTCGACGCGATCAGCTCGGTGGCCTACGGGCCCGAGGCGATGCTCGTGGTGCTGGCGACGGCCGGTGCGGGTGCGCTCTCCAAGATCGAGCCGATCACGATCGCCATCGTGGTCCTCCTCGTAATCCTGGTCTTCTCCTACCGCCAGGTCATTGCCGCCTTCCCCGAGGGAGGTGGCTGCTACGCCGTCTCCAAGGCCAACCTGGGCGCCCGGGCCAGCCGTCTTGGCGCTGCTTCGCTCGTGGTCGACTACGTGCTCACCGTTGCCGTGTCGATCTCAGCGGGGGTTGCCGCCCTCGTCTCCGCTTTCCCGAGCCTCGGCCCGGACAGCCTCGCCATCTCCCTCGGGTTTCTGGCGGTGCTGACGGCGCTCAACCTGCGCGGCATCGCCACGAGCGCCCGGACGTTCCTGGTGCCGACCGCGGTGTTCATCGCCGGGATCTACGCCGTCATCGTCGCCGGGCTGTTCCGGTCCCACCCGGCGGCGGGCGCCGGGATCCACCCGGCCGTCGTCCCCAAGGTGGCCGCCGCGGTCGGCGTGCTGCTGCTGCTGAAGGCGTTCGCGGCAGGATGCAGCGCGCTCACCGGGGTGGAGGCCATCGCCAACGACGTGCCGGCATTCCGGGCCCCGCAGGCCCGGCGGGCGATGCGCACCGAGGTCCTGCTTGGGGGCATCCTCGGCACCATGCTGCTCGGCCTTGCGCTGCTCACGGTTCGCTTCCACATTGCCCCCGAGGCCAGCCAGACCGTGCTCAGCCAGATCACCGGCGCGTCGGTCGGGAGGGGGACGATCTACTACGTCGTCGACCTGTCGACCATGCTCATCCTGGCGCTTGCCGCCAACACCTCCTTTGGCGGCCTCCCCGTGCTGGCAAGCCTCCTGGCCCGCGACAACCTGGTGCCCCACGTGTTCGGGCTTCGGGCCGACCGCCCGGTCTACCGATACGGCGTGGTCGTGCTGGCCGTGCTGGCGGGTGTGCTGCTGATCGCGGTGAACGCCAACACGAACTCGCTGATCCCGTTGTTCGCCATCGGAGTGTTCACCGGCTTCACCCTTTCCCAGACCGGCCTGGTGCGGCACTGGCACCGGGAACGGCCTCCGTACTGGTGGGCGCGGGCGGCCCTCAACGGCACCGGCGCCGTGATGACCGCAGTGTCCACGGTCATTTTCTTGGTGACCAAGTTCACCGGCGGCGCCTGGGTGGTGGCGATCGCCATCCCCGCTCTCATCTTCTTGTTCTCCCGGATCGCCCACTACTACGACGACGTCGGCGCGGAGCTCGGGCTTGGTTCGACGCCAGGGATACCCCAGCCGGAGGATCGCCTGATCGTGGTGATGGTCGCCGCGGTGTCGCGCATGGTCGAGTCCGCGCTGGCCACGGCCCTCTCGCTCGGTCATGAAGTCGTGGCGCTCAGCGTCCAGTTCGACGACGAGCGCGCCGCAGCCCTGCAGGCCGAGTGGGACCGGTGGGATCCCGGGATCCCTCTCGTCGTCCTGCGTCCGCACACCCGTTCGATCGCCACGCCGGTGCTCGGCTACCTCGGGTCGGCCGAGGTCCGGGACCGCAAGGTGATGGTCCTCATCCCCGAGGTGGAGCCCCGCAAGTGGCGGCATCGCCTCTTGCAGAACCAGCGCGGCGCGATCCTCGCCGACGTGCTCCGCCGCCGGAGCACCGCGGCGGTTGGACGAGTTCCGTACCACCTGTCCAAGGACTGAGGACCGGTCGCCCGTCCCCCGGGACAGCCTCCGCCGCTCCGCAGCTACGCCGGGGACCGCTGCCGCTCCGCCGCTCCGCCGGGGACCGCTGCCGGCGTTGTCGTGTTCCTGATCAGCTGCTCGGCGTGTCAGCCGGCCGCATCGCGTACCACGAGCCGGCTGGCGGCGGCTCGAGCTTCCGCCCGGGTCTGGCGAACGAGCGTCGTGATGCCGACGCCGATGACGCTGAGCATGACGAGGACGAGGGCGATGCCGAGGTGGTCGAGGTTGTGGACGTGGAGCCCGCTCGCCACGGTGAGGCCGGCGGCGCCGGGGAGGAGAAGTCCGAAGGCGCCACCGGCGATGAAGGCGACTCCGCCCCAGGTGAGCGTGTTGCCGGCCGTCCGCAGCGCCACCCGGCGGATGGCGTCGGGCCCGAGGCCGCGGCGGGCGGCAATGAGCCCGAAGAGGCCTCCGGCGAGGACCTGCACGACCATGGTGCCGAGCCCGAAGAACGCGCCGGGGAGCCAGCCCCACGCCGCGCTGTGCTCGGCGGGAGCGAGCACCGTGTAGACGATGAGGGCGAAGGCACCGAACCCCCAACCGGCGATGAACCCGTGCACGGCGGGCATCCAGGGCCGGGGGTCGCGGAGCGCGGAGGGGTGATCGGCGTCCTCGTCGCCTGCCGGGTGGCTGCGAAGGCCTGGTAGGTGGAGGCGGCCCAGCAGGTGGAGGTGGAGAGTGCGCCGGCGGCGGACGACGACGAGGCCGGCTGCCACCATCAACGAGCCCACGACGACATAGACGACGTAGTCGACGGACGCGAAGGTGAACACGTGGGCAAGTCCGAGATAGGCGAGCTCGCTCGCCAGGGCCCGCTGTGCGGTGAACGCCAGCGAGAAGATGAGCCCCGAGCGAAGCCCGCGACGGGTCGAGTAGCCGCCGATCGAGTAGCTGAAGGTGATCGGCCACGTGTGCTCGTCCGGCGTGACCCCGTGGACCATGCCGAGGACGAAGGCTGTCGCCACGATGGCGAACCCGGCGACATGCGTGGGGTTCCACAGGTTGATCGCCGCAATCCCTGAGATCACCGGGCTCTCGCGTGTTCCGCGTGGGCCCGGCCTGCTGCCGGGCTCGCCGGGGCGCAGCCGGCGCAGGTCCCCGTGAGGACAAGCTGGTGGCCCGACACGGCGAACCCCGAGCTGCGCCGGACTTGTTCGTCGAGCACGTCGACGATCGCGCAGGCGAGCGGCTCGATCCGGCCGCACGTGTCGCACACCAGGTGCTCGTGGTGCCCTGCGGCCACCTCGTAGAGGCCGCGCCCGTGGTCGATGGGCACGCGCACGATCTCACCGGCTTGCGCCAGCCTGCTCACCGCTCGGAACACCGACGAGGGGTCAGGCGTCATGCCATGACGTCGGAGGTCGTCGTGGAGCTCGTCGAGCGTCCAGCAGTGACGGGCGTGACGGCGCATGATCTCGAGGACCTGGTTGGCGATCACGGAGCGACGGCCCATGCCGGCAGTATAGATAACGCAAGTAGGTTGCGCAAGCCGCTTGCGAAAGAGCGGCGGCTCCGCCCCGCGCCGCAGGCCAAGGCCGGCTGACGGCGCTCAGCCGCCGACCGCCACTTGGCCGATCTTCACGGCGAGCAGCACCACCGCGACGACCAGGTACACCCGAAGCGCCAGCAGCCCGAGCTTGCGCTGCGCCGACCACACCGGCGGGGCGAGGAGGTCAAGCGACGGCATCCGCCAGGTGTCACGGCGCACACTCGTCGTCTCGGACCGCTCGGCGACGGGGCGTCCGTCGCGGCGGCGACGGGTCGACAGTCCGAGGACGCCGAGTCCGAGGGCACCGAGGGCGGCGAGGCTGGCGACGAGGGGGCCGAAGGCAATCGTCGGGAAGACGGTCGTGATCGTCAAGATCAGCGACAGCAGCACGAGGACGGCCACGATCACGCTGGCGACGACGTTCTGGCGGGTCGTGTTCACCCAGGGTCCGAGTACCGCGGCGTCGTTGCACAACAGCAGGAGGAACACGATGGCAGAGGGCAGGAGGACCCCGGCAAGGACCTGCACCCCCGTCGTCATGAGCCCGAGGGGAGCGCCGGGGATGAGCACGATGCCCGCGGCCAGCGCCACCAGGGCGGCGAAGGAGGCGTAGAAGGCCTTGGCATCGGTCACCTTGCGGTGGAGGGAATGCTTCACGCCGAAGCTGTCGCCGAGCGCGTAGGAGGTGGAGAGGGTCACTGCGGACGCGCCGAGGATCGCCGCGTTGATGAGGATGACGGCGAAGAGGTCGCCGGCGAGCGGCGAGACCCGACTGGCGAGTCCCTGAGCGACAGCGAGCGCCGAGGAGAAGTGGCCGGCGAGGTGAGAGCCGGCAAAAGCGAAGGCCGTCGCCACGATCAGTGCGGCGGCCCCCACGTTGGTCAGTGCGGCGCCGATCACGGTGTCGGCGAGCTCGTAGCGCAGGAAACGGGTCGTGATGCGCTTGTCGACCACGTTCGACTGCTGGAAGAACAACTGCCAGGGGGCGACGGTGGTGCCGACGATGGCGATGATGAACAGCACGGCGGTGGCGTCGAAGCCGCCGGTGACCCGCGGCACGACAGTGCCGGAGACGACCGGACCGAGTCGTGGGTGGGTGAGGGCGGCTAGGGGGAACATGAGCAGGCTCGTCAAGATGAAGACGAACATGAAGCGCTCCCAGCGCCGGAAGCTGCCTGTCGCCGCCATCACGAACAGGCCCACTGCAGCGAGCGGGACCGAGACGTCGGGGGAGACGCCGAAGTAGGAGAGCCCGAGGTCGACCCCGATGAACTCGGTGACGAGCGTCAAAAAGTTCAACACGAACAGGTCGCCGACGGAGAATGCCAGCCAGAAGCGCCCGAAGCGCTCCCGGATGAGCCGGGCGTGGCCGACCCCGGTGACCGCGCCGAGCCGGGCCACCATCTCCTGGGCGACGACAAGGACGGGAACGAGGAGGAGCAGGGTCCAAAGCAGCGTGGTGCCGTAGTTTTGACCGGCCTGCGCGTAGGTGGCGACCCCGCCAGCGTCGTTGTCGCCGACCATGACGATGAGCCCCGGGCCCATGATGGCTGCCAGGGTGAGAAGACGACGGCCGAACGAGCGACCGGTCGGCACTTCGGAGCGTCGCAGGGTGCCGAGGGCGCCGTGGATGTCACCCTCGTGAGCAGCGTCGAGCACTGCCGAGCCGGGCGGTGGGAGCAGGCGAGCGTTCTCGGTCATGAGAGATCCTCCAGGTAAGCGAACGGGAAAGGGCATCGTTCGCACGCCACCCGGAGGAAGGAGGGGCGGCCGAGGGGGGAGTCGGCTACGCCGTGCTCAGCGGCTCACGGGTGGTGTGCGCGGAGGGGGTACTATGCGGTTCACCGGATCGAGCCATGCCCCACCTCCTTCATCTCATGAGCCATCTAGGGACGGCACGGACGGCTACTTCCCGCCGGGATGATACCAGCCTCGCGACGCCGCGCACCAGCCAGGTTCACGCGCCGGATGGCCCGAGCACGAGGAGTGGTGGCCGATGATGCCTGAACCTGAGCTGAGCGCACGGCGGCGGGCGCACGGCGGCCGGCTCCTTCGCCGCCGCGACATCGCCGAGCGGCTCGTCTCGCTCGAAACTTTGCGCCGGGCGAAGGTCGTCGAGCCCGATGGTGCGAGTGCCGGCACGCTCGGCGATGTCGTCGTCGCCTTCGACGGCGAGGACCGCTATCCGCCGGTGACCGGCATCATCGTCGCCGTCGGCGGCCGCCAGGCCTTCGCGCCGATCGCCGACGTCGCCCGTCTCGACAGAGCGGGCGTGACGCTCGCCCGCCCCGTGTCCACGCTCGCCGGCTTCGAGCGCCGTCGCGGCGAGGTCGCGCTCGTCGCGGACGTCCTCGGCCGCCAGCTCGTCGACGTGGACGGGGTGAAGGTCCTGCGCGCTCATGATGTGTTCCTCGCGCCCGTCGGCGGCCGGCTGCGCCTGGTGGCGGTCGCGGGCGGGAAGACCCCACGCGGGGTGCCGCGCGTCGAGCGGCTCGTCGACTGGGCCGCGGTTCAGCCCTTTGGCGAGCCGGGCTCGCAGCTGCGTTTCAGGGTCCCCCACGAAGGCCTGCACCGGCTCCGCCCCGGCAAGCTCGCCGAGGTGCTCGAGCACCTGGACCGCTCGGCTCGCGACGAGCTCGCCTCGACGCTTTCTCCTGCCACCGTTGCCGACGCGCTCGAGGAGATGGAACCGAAGACGACCGAGGCGTTCTTGCGCGAGTCCCCGCCTGCTCGGGCGGCATCGCTGCTGGCGGCGATGGAGCCAGACGAGGCCGTCGACGCACTGCGGGACCTCGACTACCTCGACGCCAACCAGATCCTCGCTGAGCTTCCTCCCGAGACCTCCCGGCGGCTGACCGAGCTGCTCGGCTACCCCGAGGCGATGGCCGGGGGCTTCATGACCCCGACGCTGGCCATTGCGCATCTCGACGACACCGTGGCTCAGGTCCGCCAAAAGCTCGTCGGCTTGCAGGAGCACCGTGAGGATCTCGACGCCGTCGCCGTCGCCGACGAGGCCGGCCGGGTCGTCGGCGACGTCGGGCTGTTCGACCTCCTCGTCGCCGACCCCGGCACCCTCGTCCGTGATCTCCTCGATGGTGCCGACCCGATCACCGTGCGTGCCGACGCCTTCCTCGACGAGGTCGTCGATCGCCTGCGCGAGGCCCGCAGCCGCTCGATCGTCGTCGTCGACGAGGACGAACACCCTCTCGGCCGCATCCTCGCCGACGATGTGCTCGACGCGCTGAAGGAAGGAGGGCTGAAGGCCCGTCTCCCGTGGCTCCTGCACTGAGCGGCGGATCCGGTCCCGGTCGGCTCGCCGCACACGCTCGTCGTCCAGCGCTCGTCGTCCAGCGCTGCCTGTCTCGGACTTCGATCACACCCGCTCCAGTGATCTCGCAGGCAGCGGCGCGCCGGCACGCGTGGCCGCGGCGGACACCGGGACAGACAAGGGAGCCGGCCTGGAGCCGCGCGTCTCCCGACCGATGTGGACGGGCACCGTCGTCGGGCCGTGATGGCGTGGATGCCGTTCAGGTTGCCGCTCGACTGGAGAGGGTCGGGCGTGCCAGCACTGCTCGACCCGGGCCAGTCCCCGAGATCACGATCCCGCACGGGTGAGAGTAGCGTCGAGCAGCGGTGTCCCGGCAACAGTCTGGACGGTGAGCGAGACCAGCTGCGACGGTGACATGGCGCTGGCCACCTCGACGCGGGCGACGTGGTCCGGTGTCGCCGACCAGTTGCCGATGGTCGCACGTTGCCCGTGTGCCCCGGTGACGACGACCTCGCAGTCCTGCCGGGCCGGGAGGCCCTGCAAAGACAGCGCCAGCTCAGTTCCCCACGGCTTGGGGATCAGCGTCACTCGACCGGCGAGCCGGGTGGACAAGGCCTCGTCGCGCAGCCGGTAGCTGGTGCCCGGTGCCGGTGCCGGTGCCACGGTTGGCACTAGGGCAAACGCTGTCGCCACGACGGCCGCAGCGGCGAAGACGGCCGCGGCCGCCCAGACGCGGTGCAGACGGCGGCGAGATCCCTCCTCGATCCGCCGGGCCTGGGCGAGCAGCCCGTTGAGCAACCCGTCGGGGGGACCGGCTGACAAGGCACCAACCGGCTTGGAGGCGGAGGGGCTGGCAGCGAACAGGCCGTGGTCGAACTGCTGGGCGCCAAGCTGTTCGGGGCCGAGGCGTGCGAGCAGGCCAGGCAACGCGGCGAGGTCCACCAGTTCGGCTCGGCAGGCGTCGCAGCGGTGAAGGTGTTCGTCGATCTCGACGCGCGCCGCCGGTCCGAGGCCGCCGGTCAGGTAGGAGCCGAGCGACAGCCGCAGGTCGTCGTGAGTAGTCACCGAAGGTACCCCATCTCCTCGAGCACCGAGCGCAGAGCCCGGAGGGCGTAGTAGGTCCTCGACTTGACCGTGCCGGGCGGGATCCGGAGCTCCGCAGCAATCTCCTCGACGGAGTGTCCGAGATAGATCGAGTAGTAGAGGGCCTGGCGGTGCTCGTTGCTCAGGCGCGCCATGGCGTCTGCCAACGCCCACGTCTCCACGGCACGCTCCACCTCGTCGGGACCGGCGATGTCATCGAGAGACTCTGGCCCCGAGACGCGAACCTGAGCGGCGTCCCGCCGCCAGCGGTCGGTCAAGTAGTTGCGCACCACGGTGAAGAGCCACCCCCGGGCGGATCCGCGGCTGCCGTCGATAGCTTCGGGATGCTGCCAGGCTCTCAGGAGCGCTTCGGCGACAGCCTCCTCCGCCCTCTCCCGATCACCTGACAGTCGAAAGGCGAAGGCAAAAAGAGCACCGGCGTACTCGTCGTGGAGCGCCACGAGGAGGCGCTCGGCCAGCGAGGAAGCCGCCGCTGTGCCGCCGGCGTCACCACCGCCCACGAGCACCCCCTTCGTGCGATGAGGTCATGGTCTCTACAACGCACGCATCGACGATGTCGTTCACCACGACCTCGGCTGAACCATCCGGCCCGCCACTGCGTTGCTGTAGACGGAAACGTTTCGAATCCTTACGGAGGAGTTTCATGCGACACCTCGGTTCCAAGCTGGCGCTCGGCGCCATCAGCATCGGCCTGCTCACCGGCCTACCCGCCCCGGGCGCGTTCGCCAGCGGGCCCCCGCCGGCCGCCACCGCCTTCGCCACCGCCGTGATCACCCCTGCCGGGGGAAGCGTAAGCGGGTTCGGCGTCACCGCCACCTTCGCCCCGGGGGCCGTTAGCCACGACGACCTGGCCATCCTCGGCAACTGGCCCAACGGCCTGGACGTGGCCCCCCCGAGCGGCCATGCGGTCAAGACCTTTGGCCTGCAGATCTGCAACGACTCGACCGGCACACCGATCAACTGCACCAGCGAGCTCGGCAATTATCCCAACTCCCCCCGTGCCGGAGCCACCGAGCGTATCGACGGGCAAACCGTCACGTACACGGGACCCCAAAGCGGAGTCGACTTCGGGACGGCCACGAACAAGCTCGTGAGCTTCACCATCGACACCGGCGCCACGGCTGTGTACATCTACAACCCGAACTTCCGCACCACCACGCAGGCATACCCCACGCTCTTGCCGAGCACGCAGTCGGGTGGGACGCTCAGGTTCCAGACCTTCCAGCCCATCGTCTGGACCCTGACCAGCCCAACGACCCGGGGAGGATCGTAACTGCTCACCCGTTAGGTTCCGGGGAACCCGCCGGTGACGTCCACCCAGTCGCGCTGCAACGGTGGACGTCGGGGAGCCGATCGGCGTCGGTGGGGATCGACGTCGTCGACTTCGACCGGGCACCAGGCGTCGTCCAGTCGCACCAGCGTGGCGTTCACGCCCCAGCCGACCTGAGCGAGCTCACAGGCCCGCATACGGACAGTCGGTCGGCAGTCCGGGTGCACCGTGCGCGATCGGCGGCAGCCCCCACGTTGGCACCGGCGCGGCACGATCCGGCCCCGGTAGACGTCGTCCCGCCGGAGTGCTCTCGCCCTGTCGTCGCCGGGGAGTATCATGGATTGACTCTAAGGAACGAATCGATCTAAAATAAGTGGAGGAGGAGGTGGAGATGTGGAGCGCTCCAGTGAGGAGTCGGCGGGGTTGCTGCGTTCGGTCGGGCTGCGGGTGACCGCCACCCGGCTGGCCGTCTTGGAGGCCCTGGCTCGCCGTTCCCACGCCGACACCGACACCGTCATCGGAGAGGTCAGAGGGGTGCTTGGGGCGGTGTCGCCGCAGGCCGTCTACAACGTGCTGGCCGCCTTCGTCGATACCGGGATCGCTCGTCGCATCGAGCCGGCCGGCAGCGCCGCCCTCTACGAGCTGCGGGTGGCGGACAACCACCACCACGTCGTGTGCCGCACGTGTGGTGCAGTCCGGGACGTGGATTGCGCCCTCGGTCGGCGTCCCTGCCTGACGCCCTCGGACACCCACGGCTACGTTCTCGACGAGGCCGAAGTGACCTATTGGGGCCTCTGCCCCGCGTGCCAGACCACGCCGTGCCAGACCACGCCGTCCGCACCGTCCCCCGCATTCCCGACGACCGGCCCGGACCGGCCGAGCCGCAGCGCGACGGTTCGCCGGAAGGCGGCCTTCGACCCTAGAGCTGTCCC
>JAKADK010000013.1 GCA_021820665.1 Actinomycetes bacterium
CGCGTCGTCGGCGTCGTCGGTGATCGGCTCGGTGGCCGGTCTGGTGGCCGGCCTGGTCGCGGAGCCGGCGCCGCCGCCTTCGTGGCGGTGGGAGACCCACGCCTCGTAGAGAGCGAGGTGGCGGCGTCCGCCCACGACGAGATCGGCATCGTCCAGCGCCTGGTGGGACGGGCCGTCCAGCTCGTCGAGCGAGCTCCCCGCCAGGCCGATCACCGAGATGGGCGCGGTCCGCGGCGCGACCCCGCTGACGAGCGCGGGACCAGCGGAGCCATCCGGCGTCCCGGCAGGCACGACGGTGTCACGCGGCACGGGCCACCACCTCCGCGCCGTCGAAGTCGACCATGGTCACCGAGCACCCGATGGCTCCTCCCGCATGCGCGATGCAGTTGGCACGGGCCAGGGCGCACAGCCTCTCCAGCGGGGCGCGCACCCCGGCAGCCTCGCACAGCTCGAAGAAGTGCCGCGCCGTCGCCGTCTCCCGGACCCCGTGCACGACCGTGGCGGGAGCGCCGGTGGCGACGGCCACGTCGGCCAGGAAGCCGGTGTCCACGGCCGAGCGGTGGAAGTGGGTCATCATCACCCCTGCCGCCAGCTTGGCGATCTTCCCGACCATGGCCACCACGTCCACCTGGGTCATCCCGTCGGCGGCGCAGCGCCGGAGCGCGATCCCCGAGAAGTCGCCAACCTCGACGATGCACACCGGGGGCAGGTCGGGGTACAGGCAGACGGCCGCTCCCTCGGACCGGCTCCCGGTGCACAGGACCATCCGCGTGCACCCCTGGGCCGCGGCCACGTCGACCTGCTGCACGACAGAGGCGCGGTATGCGGCCGTCGAGAAGGGACGGACGATCCCCGTCGTCCCGAGGATCGAGATCCCTCCCACGATCCCGAGCCGGGCGTTCGTCGTCTTGGCCGCCATGGCCTCTCCCCCGGGAACGCTCAGGACCACCCGGACCGGACGGTCGGTGACCTCGGCGACGGCGGCCAGGATCATCCGCCGGGGGACCGGGTTCACGGCCGGTGCACCGACGGGCAGGCCCAGCCCGGGGAGCGTGACCGTCCCCACGCCGGTCCCGGCCTCGATGACCGTCTCGCTGCCGTCCGGCGCCCAGGAGACCGTGGCGGTGACGTGAGCCCCGTCGGTGCAGTCGGGATCGTCACCGGCGTCCTTGACGACCACGGCGCCGGCGCCACCCCGGGACGCAGGCGCGTCCTGGTCCTCGGGTCCCGGGGGTGTCGGGAGGACCGGGAAGGTCACCCTCGTCCTGCCGGGGAGCCCGACGTCGACGTGGGCGGGGAGCCGGCCGGTGGCAAGGGCGACGACGGCGGCCTTCGCCGCTGCCGACGCGCAGGTTCCCGTGGTCCATCCAAGACGGAGGCCCCGACGTCGGGCGGCTACCTCGGGGCTGAGCTCTGGCTCGGTCGTCTCTCCGGTCATGGGCTCAGCCCGGCAGGGTGGGGAGGTCCGACTCGCCGGGCGTGGCGAGGTCGCGCCTCGTCCGTGTTGCGCCCCGACGTCGGGCTGCCTTTCCCGCCGCCGGTCGACCCGCGGTCGTGCCCGGCGCAGACCGCTTCCGGAAGGAGTGGGCGAACGTGGGGGAGTAGAGATGGCTACGAGGCGCAGCGCCTTCCAGGAAGGGCCCGACGAGGACCAGGACGGTGGTGGTGGCGCCGGTTGCCTCCAGGTCGGCGGCCAGGTGCCCCACGGTGGTGCGGACGACGACCTCGTCGGACCACGAGGCGCGCACGACGACGGCGGCCGGGGTCTCGGCCGTGTACCGGCTACCGGGGGCCAGCAACGCGGCGGCGAGGGCATGGGGTCGGGCGGCCGAGAGGAACACGGCGAGCGAGCACCCGGTGGCGGCGTAGGCGGCGACCGACTCGGCGGCGGGCATCGAGGCGCTGGTGCGGTTGGCGAGCCGCGTGACGACCACGCTCTGCGAGACGGTCGGGATGGTCAGCTCGCGCCCGACGGCGGCCGCCGCGGCGGAGAGCGAGCTCACGCCGGGCACGATCTCGAAGGGCCGATCGTGGTCGTGGCACCAGTCGATCTGTTCCTGGATGGCGCCGTAGAGGGAGGGGTCCCCGGAGTGGAGACGAACGATGGCAGCGCCGGGATGGTCCTCGTAGACGGCGAGCACGTCCTCGAGCGTCATCCCCGCCGAGTCGTGGATGGTGGCGCCCGGCTGGGCGTGGTCGAGGAGGTCGGCGGGGACCAGCGACGACGCCCAAACGACGATGTCTGCGGCGCCGAGGCGGGAGGCGCCCCGGAGAGTCAGGAGGTCGGCGGCGCCCGGTCCGGCTCCGACGAAGCTGATGAGACCCTGCCCGCCCGTCCCGGCGGGGTTCACGAGGATGGTGTCCACGCGCTGGCGTCCTGCTGCCGGTTCGCCGGAGCCCGGCTCGACGGGGGCACGATGACCGTCGCCAGGTACGTCGCGGGCTGGACCCCGGCCGCGGCCACCGGCATGATCCGCTCCCCGGGAAGCCCGAGCAGCTCCCCGAAGACCGCGCCGTCGAGGCGGCCGTGATCGGCGAGCAGGGACGTCACCTCCGGAAGGTGGCGCCCGCCCTTATAGACGACCACGGCACGGTCGGGGTCGCCGAGCGCCTCGGCGACGTGGGCGGTGCCGTCGAGGGCGGTGACGAGGGCCAGTGACTCCGTGCCGTCGAGCAGCACGGTGGCGGAGCAGGCGGCGAGCGCCTGGAAGGCCATGATCCCGGGGACGGTCTGGACCGAGAGCCCGCCGACCAGCTCGGCGGCCGCCGCCGCCAGCGACGGGAAGGTGCTGTAGATGTTGGGGTCGCCGAGCGTGACGAAGGCGACGGTCTCTCCTGCCCTGAGCCACGGGGCGAGGGACCGTGCCGCCGCGGCGTGCGACGCCGATCGGGCCGCCCTCCCCCCGGGCCTGTCGTCCGCGGTCATGTCGAAGTGAACCCGGTCGATCCGGACCCGGGGAAGGACCTGGCGCACGATCGCCTCTGCCCGACCGACGGCGTCCGGAGCGGTGGTCGGCGCCACGACCCGGTCGGCCTCCTCCAGGCGGCGGATGGCGAGCCGGGTGACGAGCTCGGGATCACCGGGTCCCACCCCCACGCCGACCAGGGTGCCCGGGGTGGGCGCGGAGGTCGGTGCGTCGCCGGTCATTCCCGCATGCTACCTGCCGATCGACCCGTCTCCCGGGGCCTCCGCCGTGACCGCCAGGGGTGCCGCGTCACCGCCCGTGACGACCCTGGCGGCGGCGGCGATGTCGTCGGCCCCGGCTGCAGCGGCGACGAACCGCTCGGCCGGGCGGGGGTCGGCGCCCAGGTGGAGGTGGAGGTAGGTGGCCAGCAGCGACGGCGTGGCGAAGCCCTCGGAGCGGGTCCCGTCGCGGCCGCACAGCGCCAGCGCGTCCCCGGGCCGGTCGAGGGCGGAGTAGTGGAACTCGTGGCCGCGCAGCTGCTCACCGGCCGACGCCACCGGCGAGGTCCGGAGGACCGCAGCGGTCCGGTAACCGAGCGTGCGGGCCCGGGTCATCGACGCGCTGGCCGGGAGCGCGCCGCAGAGCGGGTTCCCGTCGAGCGTCTCGCACATCCACAGCATCCCTCCGCACTCGGCCCAGGTGACCAGCCCCCCCTGCACGCGGGCCCGGATCTCGGCCAGGAGCGGGGTGTTGGCGGCGAGGTGGCCGGCGTAGACCTCGGGGAAGCCGCCGCCGGCGTAGAGGCCGGCGACGCCGTCGGGGAGCCGGCGGTCCTCCAGGGGGTCGAAGGGGACCAGCTCGGCGCCGGCGTCCTCCAGGCGCTCGAGGTTGTCGGGGTAGGCGAAGGTGAAGGCCCGGCCCCCGGCGACGGCGATGCGTACTCGCCGTGCCCCGGCGGTCCATCGGGTCGGGGCCAGCCCGGCTCCCGGATCCGGTCCGGTCGCAGCGCCGGGAGGCGTGCCGGGCTCGTGGCCCGACGGGGAGCGGGCGAGACGGACGACGGCGTCGAGGTCGACGGCAGCGGCGATCGCCGTGGCCAGGCGATCGAGGGCGGCACTGACCTCGCCGGGCTGCTCGACCACCGGGACCAGGCCGAGGTGGCGGTCACGCCAGGTGAGGCGCTCGTCCCGGCCGAGCATGCCGAGAACCGGGGTACGGGCGCCGGGCAGGTCGGCGAGTGCCCGGGACAGCGCGTCGGCGTGGCTGGCGGAGCCGACCCGGTTGCACAGGACGCCGGCCAGCCGGAGCCGAGGGTGGACGCTCCGGTAGCCGTGGACGACGGCGGCGATCGACGAGCTCATGGCCGAGGCGTCGACGACGAGGAGGACCGGGGCGTCGAGGGCGAGGGCCACCTCGGCGGTGGAGCACTCCCCGGCGTCCCCGTCCCCGTCCGCGGCAGGGAGCCAGGAGGCCCCGTCGAAGAGCCCCATGACGCCCTCGATGACGAGCAGGTCTGCTCCGAGGGCCGCCTGCCGGGCGAGCGCCGGGAGAGCGGCGGTCCCGCACATCCACGAGTCGAGGTTGCGGCCGGGCCGCCCGGTGGCCAGGGCGTGGTAGCCCGGATCGATGAAGTCGGGTCCGACCTTGGCCGAGGCCACCCGGACGCCGCGGGCGCGCAACGCGGCCATGAGACCGGTGGCGACCGTGGTCTTCCCCACGCCGGAGTGGGTGCCGGCGACGACGAGTCGGGGGGGGAGCGGGAGCGGGCTCAGTACTCGATGCCTTTCTTGGCACGGACACCCTGGTCGTAGGCGTGTTTGATCTTCCGCATCTCCGTGACCGTGTCGGCGATCTCGATGAGCTCGTCCGGCGCGTCCCGGCCGGTGGCCACCACGTTGGTGCCCGGCGACCGCCCGGTGATGCCGGCGACGACGTCGGCGACCGGGACCCACCCGTAGGTCATGGCGTAGGTGACCTCGTCCAGGATGACGAGGTCGTAGTCGCCTGACGCCAGCTTCTCCCGGGCCACCTCCCATGCGTGGCGGCCCTTCGCCGCCGTCTCCCCGAGGTCGGTGGACTCCCAGGTGAAGCCGTCGCCCAGCGTGTGCCACTCGATGCCGAGGTGGTCGGCCAGCTTCCGCTCGCCGGTCTTCCATCCGCCACCCTTCACGAACTGCACCACCGCGACGTGCCAGCCCCGGGCCCAGCCCCGGGCCATGACGCCGAAGGCGGCCGAGGACTTCCCCTTGCCATGGCCGGTGTTCACGAGGACGAGGGACTGGGCGCGGGTCACGACCGCCACCGTACCGCCCACGTCGGACGGCCATCCCCGCTGCTCCGCCGTCCCGGGATAGGATCGCCACCGGAGTGCAGGGAAGTCCGGTGAAAGTCCGGTGCTGTCCCGCAACTGTGACCGGGGAGCGATCCCCCTCTGGTGCCACGGTCCGGAGACGGACGGGAAGGCGGGGGGTGAGCCGGGATCCGGGAGCCAGGAGACCTGTCTCCGCGCCCAGACCGTGGGCGTACGGCCGGCACGGCCGGAGAGCGCGAGGACGTCGGATGGCAGACGAGGCAGGTGGAGAAGCGGGCGCGGTCACCCTGGTGCTCGGCGGCACGCGTTCGGGGAAGTCGGCGGTGGCCGAGCGGCTCGTGACCCCCCGAGCGGGGTCCGGGACGGTGACCTACGTGGCGACGGCGGTGGGCGAGCCCGGGGACCAGGCCTGGCGCGCACGGATCGACGTGCACCGGGCGCGGCGCCCGCCGTCGTGGCGGACGGTGGAGCTGGGGCGGGCCGGTGATCTGGCCGGGCTCCTCGACTCGCTCGACGGTCCGGTGCTGGTGGACTCTCTCGGGGTGTGGGCGGCGGGTTTCGGCAACTTCGTGGCGCCCACGACGCCGCTGTGCGAGGTCCTCGGGGCACGGGGCCGCCGGGGAGAGCCGACCGTGCTCGTGAGCGAGGAGGTCGGGCTCGGGGTGCACCCGGTGACACCCGCCGGCCGGACATTCGCCGACGCGCTGGGGACGTTGAACCAGGCCGTGGCTGCTGTCGCCGACCGGACGGTCCTCGTCGTGGCCGGTCGGACCCTTCTGCTCGACGGGAGCCGGTGACGAGTGTTGGTCGCCCTCGCCTTCCTCACGCCGTTCGGTCGGGCCGGCACGCCCGACGGCCGGTCGTTCGCGTACTTCCCGCTGGTCGGGGCGGCCATCGGCGCCGCCCTCGGCCTGGTGTGGTGGGGACTGGACGCGGTGCTCCCTCACGGGGTCGCCGCCGCCGTGGTGGTGGCGACCGACCTCGGGCTCACCGGAATGCTCCACATCGACGGGCTGGTCGACGCCGCCGACGGGCTGCTCCCGCCCCACGCCGACCGCGATCGGCGACTGGCGGTGATGAAGGACCCGGCGACCGGTGCGTTCGGTGCGGCCGCCGCCATCGCCGTCCTGCTTCTCCGGTGGGTGAGCCTGCTGTCGCAGCCGCCGTCGATCCTGCTCACCGTAGGCATCTGGGCCGGTTCGCGGGCGTTGATGGCAGTGGTGGCCACCACGATGCCCTATGCCCGGTCCGAAGGTGGTCTCGTCAGTGCGTTCCTCGATCCGGAGGCGGGAGACGGGCAGCAGCCCGCCAGCGGCGGGAGCGGCGACGGAACGGGACGCGAGGCCGAGGCTCGTCATCACCGTCGGGCGGGGCGCCGGCGTCGGCGGGCCCGAGCCGTGGCCGCGGTCGGTGGGCTGGTCGTGGCGGGAGGAAGCCTGGTGGCGTGGCATGCCGGTCACGGTGCTGGCGTCCTCGGGGCGGAGATGGTCGGTGCCGCCCTGGTCGTGTGGTTGGCGTCCCGGCGGCTGGGCGGTTTCACCGGCGACGTCCTCGGTGCCGCCGGGATGGTGGGAGAGACGGTCGCGCTCGTGGTGGCTTCGGCCCGGTGGTGAGCGGGAGGTCGGCCGTGAGCCGGGGACGGACGCAGGCAGGCGGCCCCGGGAGGGTCTGGACGCCACGGAGCGGCGCCTCGGCGCGTCTGGCCGGCGTGGCGACCGGCCTCGTCGCCGATGCCCTGATGGGCGAACCGCCGGCGCGGTGGCATCCTGTGGCCCGCTTCGGGTCGGCGATGGAGTGGGCGGACCGGCGTTGGTGGCGGGACTCGAGGGCGACCGGGGTCGTCTACGCCGCCTCGGGCATCGGCACGGGCATCGCCTCGGGTGCCATGCTGGGTCGGCTCCTCTCGCCGTTCGGGTCCACGGCCGGCGCCGTGGCATTGGCGTCTGGCGGGCGTTCGTTGCGGCAGGCGGCGGCCGACGTGGCTACGGCGCTGGGCCACGACGACGTGGAGGGCGCCCGGGAGAGACTGCGTGCCCTGGTCGGGCGGCAGACCGGCGACCTCGACGCCCATGAGGTGGCCCGGGCCGCGGTGGAGTCGGTGGCGGAGAACACCACCGATGCCGTGGTGGCCACGGCATGGTGGGGCGCCCTCGGCGGCGCGCCCGGCGCGCTGGGGCATCGGGCCGGCAACACCCTCGATGCAATGGTGGGCTACCGCAACGAGCGGTACCGGCGGTTCGGGTGGGCGGCGGCGCGGGCCGACGACGTCGGGGCGTGGCCGGCAGCTCGGCTGACGGTGGTGCTGGTCGGGCTGGTCCGCCCGACCCGGATCCCCGCCATCTGGCGGGCGGTGCGTGACAGCGCCGGTCGCCACCCGTCGCCCAACGCCGGGGTGAGCGAGGCGGCGGTGGCCGGTGCCCTCGGCCTCCGGCTCGGGGGAGCGAACCGCTACGGGGACGGGATCGAGGTGCGACCCTTCCTGGGGCACGGTCGTGCACCCGGACCCGGGGACATCGTCCGGGTGGTCCGCTTGCAGCGCGACGTGACGCTGGCGTTGGCTGCGCTCGCAGCCGCAGGCGCATGGTGCCTGGCGCGGGTCGGACGCGGGGGCCCGGCCCGGTGAGGATCCCCCCCGAGGAGCACGGCGACAACTCCCGGCAGGTCGCCGTGGCCGCGGGAGCGGACCCCGCTCGGCTCGTGGACCTGGCCGCCTCCATGAACCCGTTCGCGCCCGACGTCAGGTCGGTTGTGGCCGCCGGCGTGGACGGCATCACCCGTTATCCCGACGAGCGTGACCGGCGCCGGGCCCGTCACGCTCTGGCCGAGGCGATGGGGGTCGACCGGGACCGGCTCATCGTGACCAACGGAGGTGCCGAGGCGATCGCCCTCGTCGCCGCCGAGCTCGGCGCCGGGTGGGTGGAGGAACCGGAGTTCTCCCTCTACCGCCGCCATCTCGCCCTCGTCGAGCCGGGCGCCCCGAGGTTCCGTTCCGATCCGCACAATCCCACCGGCCGGCTGGCGGGACCCGGCGCGACGGCAGGGGTCTGGGACGAGGCGTTCTACCCCCTCGCCACCGGCCGGTGGACGCGAGGCGCGGCGGCGCAGGGCGGTGCCGTCGTCGTCGGCTCGTTGACGAAGGTGTTCGCCTGCCCCGGTCTCCGCCTGGGCTACGCCCTGGCGCCGGAGAGCGCCCCCGGCCTGCCCGCTAGGCTGGAGCGCCGGCAACCCCGATGGTCGGTGGGGACGATCGCCCTGCTGGCGCTTCCCCAGCTGGTGGCCCGGGCCGATCTGCCCGGCTGGCACGCCGCCATCGCCGCTGCTCGGGGAGAGCTGGTCGCGGTCCTGGCCCGTCACGGGCTCCGCGCCGAGCGCAGCGATGCCAACTTCGTCCTGGTGCGGGGCGTGCCGGGTCTGCGAGACCGCCTCGCCGCCTGTGGCGTGGTGGTCCGCGACTGCACGAGCTTCGGCATGCCCGACGCCGTGAGGATCGCCGTCCCCGGCGCCGAGGGCCTCGAACGGCTGGACGGAGCGCTCGGACGGGCCCGGTGGCCGGACGGCCCGGGGGCGGAAGGGTCCCTCCGAGCGGATGGTCGCCGGACGACCGGGCCGCGGCCCGGGGTCGCGCCGGTCGGTCGGCACGGCGGCGCGGTGCCCGGCCGGCGGGCCAGGGCCGGCGGTGGGTCCGGCTCGGCCGGAGCCGTCGTCCTGCCGGGCCGGGGGGCGGCGCTCATGGTGTGCGGTACGGCGAGCGACGTGGGCAAGAGCCAGCTCGTCACCGGGCTGTGCCGCCTGCTCGCCCGCCAGGGGGTCCGCGTGGCCCCGTTCAAGGGCCAGAACATGGCGCTCAATTCCTTCGTGACGGCAGACGGCCTGGAGATCGGGCGGGCGCAGGCGGCCCAGGCGATGGCGGCCGGGATCGAGCCGGAGGTGGAGATGAACCCCCTCCTGCTGAAGCCGACCGGGGACCGGACGAGCCAGGTGGTGGTCATGGGGCGTCCGTGGCGCGTGCTCGACGCCGCCGGCTACCAGAAGGCCAAGCCGGAGCTGGTCGACGTCGTCATGGCGGCGCTGGCCGACCTGCGGTCCCGGTACGACGTGGTCCTCCTGGAGGGGGCGGGGAGCCCGGCCGAGATCAACCTCGGTCGGGGCGATCTCGTCAATCTCGGCCTGGCGGCACAGGCGGGCATTCCGGCGATCGTGGTCGGGGACATCGATCGCGGCGGGGTGTTCGCGGCCCTCTACGGCACGGTGGCGCTGCTCGACCATGATCTCCGGCCGTGGGTGCGGGGGTTCGTGGTGAACAAGCTGCGCGGGGACCCGACCCTGCTGGGGAACGTGTTGTCGGACCTGGAGACCCGCTGCGGTGTGCCGACGTTGGGCGTGCTCCCGTTCGTCGCCGGCCTGGACCTCGACGCCGAGGACTCCGTGGCGTTGGAGCGCCGCCGCACGGGCGGTGGGGACCTCGCGGTGCCGACCGCCGGCCCAGCGGGCTCCGCCGCCTGGACGATCGACGTGGCGGTCATCCGGTTCCCGCACATCGCCAACTTCACGGACGTCGACCCGCTCGTCTTGGAGCCCGCCGTCCGGGTCCGGTTCGTGGACAGCCCGGACGAACTGGGGGATCCCGACCTGGTGGTGCTGCCGGGCACGAAGACGACGGTGGCCGACCTGGCGTGGCTCCGGGAGACCGGGTTGGCTCGAGCCGTCGCGGCGGTGGCGGGGAGAGAGGGAGCGGCGGGCGAACCAGGCGACGGGAGGGGCGCGCCGGGTACTGCGGTGGTCGTCGGGATCTGCGGTGGGTACCAGATGTTGGGCGGCGCCATCGAGGATCCGGTCGGGGTCGAGAGCGCGTGCCCGGTCGTCGACGGGCTGGGCTGGCTCGACGTCCGCACCGTGTTCGAGCCGACCAAGCAGACCCGCCGGCGTGCGGGCACGGTGCACGGCCGGCCCGCTACAGGGGGGCCGGACATCGCCGCTGGCCCGGTGCGGGTGCAGGGGTACGAGATCCATCACGGGCGGCCGCAGGTGGGCTCGCACGCCCGGGCGTGGTTCGATCTCGTGGAGGTGGCGGCCGGGCGGACAGCGGGCCCGGCGCGTCCCGGCGTCGCACCTGATGCCGTCGCACCTGATGGCGTCGCACCTGATGGCGTCGCACCTGATGCCGTCGCACCTGATGGCGTCGCACCTGATGCCGTCGTGCCCGAAGGCGTCGCCGACGAGGACGCCGGGGTCTACGGCACCAGCCTGCACGGCGTCTTCGAGAGCGACGAGCTGCGACGGGAGCTCCTGGCGGCGGTCGCGCGGCGGCGAGGCCGGCGCTGGGTGGCGTCGGGTCTCGCGTTCCCGGCCGCCCGGGACGAGCAGTTCGACCGGCTGGCCCGGCTGTGTGCCGACCACCTCGACATGGACCGCCTCTGGTCGATCGCCGCCGATGCCCGGGCCGCAGGAGGCCCCCGGTGATCCTGTTCCTCACCAACGCCGACACCGAGATCCTGGCTCTCCGGGTCGTGGCCGAGTCGTTGCCCGACGGCTTCCCCGCTCTGGCGGCGGCCAATCCCGCCGCCCTCGAGCGCACGCCCGGACTGGACGGCGTCGACGTGGTGCTCGTCCGCCTCCTCGGAGGGCGCCAGGCATGGCGCGAGCCCTTCGACCAGCTCCAAGAAGCGTGTCGGCAGCGCCGGATCCCCCTGCTGGCCTTCGGCGGCGAGGCGGTGCCCGACGGCGAGCTGGCGGCGTGCTCGACGGTGCCGGCTGCCATCGTCACCCAGGCCTTCGCCTACCTGTCCGCCGGCGGCGTGGCGAACCTGGTCGAGATGCTCAAGTTCGTGGCGGACACCGTGCTGCTGGAGGGGTTCGGGTTCCAGGCGCCGGTGGTCGTCCCCGACCACGGGGTGCTGGCGCGTCCGGGGCGGGGGGCAGCCGGGGACGTCGTCACGGCGGGGGATGCGCCCGGCGGTCGGGACGCGTCCCGGCTCGCCGTCCGGCCGCGCGTCGCGGTGCTCTTCTACCGGGCCCACGTCCTGGCGGGCAACACCGGCTTCGTCCACGACCTGTGCGACGCCCTGGAGGCAGCGGGCGCGGACCCGCTCCCGATCTTCGCCTACTCGCTGCGGGCCGGGCGGGGGACGCCGTCGCCGGGAGAGGGTGGGCCACCACCGGGGGGACCGTCGGCGGGACCGACGGTGATGGACCTCTTGTCGGAGGCGTCGGTGGATGCCGTGGTGGTCACCATGCTCGCCGCCGGTGGTCTCGACGACTCCACGGACTCCTGGGACGCCGGCCCCCTCGGCACCCTCGGTGTGCCGATCCTCCAGGCCATCTGCGCCACGCGGTCCGCCGACGAGTGGCGGGCGTCGACGAGCGGCCTGACGCCGGTGGACGCGGCGATGACCGTCGCCATCCCGGAGTTCGACGGCCGCATCGTCACGGTCCCGTTCTCCTTCAAGGAGGTCGTCGACGACGGATCGGCCGCCGGCACTCCGGTGACCGCCTATCGCACCCAGGCCGACCGCGTGGCACGGGTGGCGGAGCTGGCGACAGCCCTGGCACGGCTCCGGGGTGTCGTCCCCGCCGAGCGGCACATCGCCATCGTGCTGTCCGCCTACCCGACGAAGCGGAGCCGCCTCGGCAACGCCGTGGGCCTCGACACCCCGGCGTCGGTCATCGGCCTGCTCCATGCACTTCGGGGTGCCGGCTATCGGGTGGACCGCATCCCGAGGGACGGTGACGCCCTCATGGCCGAGCTGGCCGACACGCTGACCTACGACCGGGCGGCGCTGACGGCGGCGCAGTCGGCGGCGGCGATGGGCCGGTGGCCGGTGGCCGACTACCAGGAGTGGTTCGCCGGGCTGCCGGGTGACGCCCGGGAGCGGCTGGAGCAGGCGTGGGGTCCGGCTCCCGGCGACGTCTACGTCGAAGAGCCCGGTGAGCGGGGGACCGCCGGGGGCCGGTCCGGGCCCGGTACGACCGGCGGCGCGCGACCGGCGGCGCGCTCGCTCGTGTTCTCGGGGATCGACCTGGGGGGTGTGCTCGTCGCCATCCAGCCCCCTCGCGGGTTCGGTGAGAACCCGATCGCGACCTATCACTCCCCGGATCTGCCACCCACCCACCACTACCTGGCCTTCTACCGGTGGCTGGCGACCGGGTGGGGGGCGCACGCCGTGATCCACCTGGGGAAGCACGGCACGCTGGAATGGCTTCCCGGCAAGTCGGTCGGCCTGTCGGCCTCGTGCTTCCCGGATGCGGCGCTCGGCAGCCTCCCCCTCGTCTACCCCTTCGTCGTCAACGACCCGGGCGAGGGGACACAGGCGAAGCGCCGGGCGCACGCCGTGATCGTCGACCACCTCGTCCCGCCGCTCACCCGGGCGGAGCTCACCGACGACCTGTCCACGCTGGAGGCGCTCCTCGACACCCACGCCCAGGTGGCGGCGTTGGACCCGGAGAAGCTACCCGAGATCCGGCGCCAGGTGTGGGACGTCCTGGTGGAGGCGGAGATCCACCGGGACCTGGGGGTGGTTGCCGGCGAGGACGGGGAGTCCGGCGCCGGCCCGGGCCGGATGCACGGCACCCCGGCGCGGGTGCGGCCGTCGTTCGAGGATGCCGCCTTCGACGATCTCCTGGTGGAGGTGGACGGCTACCTGTGCGAGCTGAAGGACGCCCAGATCCGTGGCGGGCTCCACGTGCTCGGCGTGGCTCCCACCGGTTCCCACCTCGTCGACATGGTGCTGGCCGTGACGAGGACGCACCAGACGAGAACGGGATCGCTGCGGGCCGAGGTGGCAGACCGGCTGGGCGTCGGGGGCGGGACGCTGCCGGACGGCCGGTCCGCCGAGATCGATCCGCGTTCGTTGGACACGATCGAAGGAGAGTGCCGCCGGATGGTCGAGGCGTGCGCCGAGGCCGGGTGGCGGTTGGCGGCGGTCCGGGACGACGCCGACCCCGGCGGCGCGATCCGGTCGTCGGCGGTGCTCGCCTGGGTATGCGACGTCCTCGTCCCGGCGCTCCAGGCCACGCCCCGGGAGATCGCCGCCGTCCTCGGCGCCCTCGACGGTCGGTTCGTCGAGCCGGGACCGAGCGGTGCCCCGTCCCGCGGGATGGCCCACGTGCTGCCCACCGGGAGGAACTTCTACTCGGTGGACCCCAAGGCCGTCCCCTCTCCGCTGGCATGGAAGGTGGGCCAGGCCCTCGCCGACCGGCTCGTCGAGCGGCACGTGGCCGAAGAGGGCGCCGTCCCCCGCCACGTGGCGCTGGTCGTGTGGGGCACTGCCGCCATGCGCACCGCCGGCGACGACGTGGCGGAGATCCTGGCGCTGCTCGGCGTCCGGCCCCGGTGGGGGCCGTCGGGCCGGGTCGACGGGATCGAGCTCGTCCCCCTGGAGGAGCTGGGCCGGCCCCGGGTGGACGTCACGGTGCGCATCTCGGGGTTCTTCCGTGACGCCTTTCCCCACGTGCTGGGCCTGCTCGACGACGCCATCCACCTGGTGGCGTCGGCACGGGAGCCGGCGGGAGACAATCCGATCGCGGCGGCGGGAACGGCCGACCCCAGGGTCTTCGGGCCCAAGCCCGGTGCCTACGGATCGGGGATCCTGTCGGTCATCGAGTCGGGCAACTGGCGCACCGACGAGGACCTGGCCCAGGTCTACCTGGCCTGGAGCGGCTACTCCTACCAGCGCGCACGCCCGAGCGCGGCCCGGACGGCCGGGAGCGGGCGGCCGGGTGGGCCGTCCCCGGCGATCGAGGGCGTCCCGGCGGGGGATGCCCTGCGCCGGCGGCTCGTCTCGGTCCAGGTGGCGGTGAAGAACCAGGACAACCGGGAGCACGACATCTTCGACTCCGACGACTACCTCCAGGACCACGGCGGCATGGTGGCCGCCATCCGCTCTCTGGCGGGGCAGCGGCCCAAGGCCTGGTTCGGCGACTCGGCGGACCCCGATCGACCGCGCCTGCGCAGCCTGGCCGAAGAGGCGGCGCGCGTGGTCCGGAGCCGGGTGGTGAACCCCGCGTGGCTGGAGGCCATGACCCGCCACGGCTACAAGGGAGCGTTCGAGATGGCGGCCACCGTGGACTACCTGTTCGGATACGACGCCACGGCCGGGGTGGTGGAGGATTGGATGTACGAGCGGGTCACCGAGGCCTACGTCGCCGATCCGGCGATGCGGAAGTTCTTCGAGCGGTCCAACCCGTGGGCGCTGCGCGCCATCGCCGAACGGCTCCTCGAAGCCGAAGAGCGCGGCATGTGGCGTGCCAGCGACCAGGCCCGACAGGCTCTCCGGGACGCGCTCCTCGAGGCGGAGGGATGGGAGGAGGACCGGTGAGCGACGGGGTCGACTTTCCCTTCAGCGCCGTGGTGGGCCAGGACGACCTCCGCCTGGCCCTCCTGCTCGGCGCCATCGATCCCCGGATCGGCGGGGTGCTGCTGCGGGGTGAGAAGGGCAGCGCCAAGACGACCGTCGCCCGGGCGCTCGCCGGGCTCCTGCCGGAGGGCACCGGCTTCGTGGAGCTCCCCATCGGCGCCACCGAGGACCGGGTGGTGGGCACGATCGACCTCCGCCAGGTGCTCCGCGACGGAGAGCGGCGCTTCTCGCCGGGCCTCCTCCACGCGGCCCATGGCGGCGTCCTCTACGTCGACGAGGTCAACCTGCTCCCGGACCATCTGGTGGACGTGCTGTTGGACGTGGCGGCGAGCGGGGTCAACCGGGTCGAGCGCGAGGGTGTCTCGGAGACCCATCCCAGCCGCTTCGTCCTGATCGGGTCGATGAACCCCGAGGAAGGGGAGCTGCGCCCCCAGTTCCTCGACCGGTTCGGGCTGTCGGTGGCAGTCACCGGTCTCGCCGATCCGGCGGACCGGTCCGAGGCCGTCCGGCGTCGCCTGGCGTTCGACGCCGACCCGGCCGGGTTCGCCCGGGCATGGGCACCGGCGGAACGGGTCCTGGCCGATCGGCTGGCGGCGGCACGTCCGGTCCCGCTGGCGCCCGGCCTCCTGGAGCAGGTGGCGGAGCTGTGCATCGCCATGGGCGTGGAGGGCCTCCGGGCCGACCTGACCCTGTGCCGGGCCGCCGCTGCCCTGGCGGGCTGGGAGCACCGGGACGAGGCCGGTCCCGAGGACGTCCGACGGGTGGCCGGCTTCGTGCTGGCCCACCGGATGCGTCGGTCGCCCTACGATCCGCCCGAGCTGCCGGCGGCGGAGCTCGACCAGCGCCTGGAGGAGGTGCTCGGTCCCCGGCCGCCGGGCTCCGGCGCCGAGGGGGCGACCGACGGTTCGGCCGGGCGCGGATCGCAGGGTGCTGCCCCCGGTGGGGGCGCCCCGGACCACGTGGTGCCGCCGGCCCACGGCCGCCCCGAGGCGGCCCGGCTGCCGGAGGCGGAAAGAGGCATCTTCCCCCGTTCCGATGCGTCCCCCCGCGCCGCCACGGTGCCCGGGCACCACGAGCCCGTGGCGGGCGCACGCGGTCGTCTGGTGGGAGGTCGTACGCCGACGCCAGGAGCGCCGGTCGGCTCGATCTCGCCGGTCGGCACGATCTCGGCGGCAGCGGCGCGGGTGGGCGGCGCCGGCGGGGGGGTGACCGTCGAGGAGCAGGACCTCCGGGAGCCGGTGCGCGTGGGTAAGGCGGGCCACCTCGTCGTGCTCGCCGTGGACGCCTCGGGCTCGATGGACGCCGACGGTCGGATGGCGGCGGCGAAGGACGCCGTGCTGGCGCTCCTCGTCGACGCCTACCAGCGCCGTGACCGGGTCGCCCTCGTCACCTTCCGGGGCGAGGGCGCGACCGTGGTGCTCCGTCCCACGGGGAGCACCGAGGTGGCCCGGGCTCGGTTGGTCGATCTGCCCACGGGCGGGCGGACCCCCCTGGCCGCCGGGATCGACGCTGCCGCCGAGGTGGTCCGGGCATCGGGCGGGGACGGCTACCGCCCCCTGGTGGTGCTCGTCTCTGACGGACGGGCGACGTGGGCGGCCGGTGCTGCCGACCCGGTGGAGGCGTCCCGCCGCGCCGCCGGTGGCCTCCTTAGGCAGGGGATCGCCGCCGTGGTCGTCGATGCCGAGGTGGCCCCCGAGGCGGTGCCCGGTCACCGCACCGGCATCGCACTGGGCCTGGCACGCCCGCTGGCCGAGGCCATGGGAGCGCGCTACCTGGCGCTCGGCGAGCTGAGCGGCGAGACGCTGGCCGGAGCTGTGCGCTCGAGCCTGCCGACGCGCTGAGCGCTCGTTCCGGCCCGATCGACGGCCCGATCGACGGCCCGACGCCCGGGAGGTCAGCCGGTGGAGCGCAGCCCGGGCACGCGTCGCCAGATCACGCCCGCCGTGACCAGGCCGGCGGCGGAGATGGTGGCCACGGTGACGAACGGCAGCCACGACGCCACGGCGAACACGGCGCCGGCTGCAGCCGCAGCCACGGCGGTGCATGCGGTCTGGGCGGTGGCGAAGATCCCCTGGATGCGGCCGACCTCGTCGGCACGGGCTCCCTGGGTGAGGAGCGACTGGAGGGCGGGCATGGCGGCGGCGAAGCCGAGCGCCTCTGCCGCTCCCAGCGCGATGAGGGCCGGCACGCTCGGGACGAAGGCGTACGTGGCGCACAGGGCGGTGGACACCCCGAGGCCGGCGAGGGTCGAGATCCGCCTGTCGGCGTGGTCGGCCAGCCAGCCGCCCGGCTTGGCGGCCACGACGAACGGGAGCGCGAACAGCGTCCAGGAGATCCCGATCTCCAGATCGGACGCGCCGCGGGACAGGAGCAGCAGCGTCCAGCAGATGTCGTAGACGCCACTGGCCAGCCCGAGGGCCGAGCCGCAGATCAGCGCCCCGGTCATGGGGCGGCTGACCCGTAGACGGCCGAGGGGGACCGCTCCGCCGGCCGGCGACCGCTCCGCCGGCCCGCCCCGGTCGACCGGCCGGATCCTGGTCGCCGGTAGGCACGCACCCGCCGACAGCAGGCCCGAGGCGAGGAACATCACGCCCATCAGACGGACACCGGCGACGCTCCCCACCAGCGGCCCGATGGCCATGCCGGCCAGCTGGCCACCGTAGATGGAGGCGAAGGCCCGCCCCCGGCGGGCTATCGGCACCGAGCCGGACACGATGGCGAGGGCGGCGACGGCGACGGCACCGGCTCCCACGCCCTGGAGCGACCGGAAGGCGATGGTGGCGGTCGGGCCCACCGGCGCCAGGAACGCCACACTGGCGACGCCGTAGGTCACGAGACCGGTCAGGAGGACCGGGCGCCGACCAACCCGGTCGGCCAGGCGGCCCATCGGGTACTGGGAGACGACCCCGGCCGCGAAGAACGAAGCCATGACCACGCCGGCCAGCGCGTCGGAGCCACCGAGGTGGCGGATGTACACCGGAAGCATGGGCACGATGGAGCTCGCCCCCGTCCACTGGAGAAAGACGGTGAGGGTCAGGGTGGCGACGAGTCGCCGGGCGCTGTCCGTGCCTGGCCCGGAACCGTCGACGTTCGCCGGGGGCACGGTCGCCGTCACCGCCCGCCTCCCGGCGCGCGCCTCATGCCCCCATGGCGTGCGCGCCCCCGTCGACGTGGATGATCTCGCCGGTGGTCATGGGGAACAGGTCGGAGAGGAGCCCGACGCAGGCATCGGCGACCACCCCGGCGTCGAGGACGTCCCAGCCCAGTGGCGCCCGCTGCGCCCACGTGTCCTCGAAGGCGGCGAACCCGGGGATCGAGCGGGCGGCCATCGTCTTCACCGGCCCGGCGGCGATCATGTTCACCCGGATCCGCTCGGCGCCGGTGTCGCGCGCCAGGTAGCGGCCGAGCGACTCGAGCGCGGCCTTGGCCACCCCCATCCAGTCGTAGGCGGGCCAGGCCACGGTGGCGTCGAAGTCGAGGGCCACCACCGAGGCGCCCTTCCGTCCGTCCCGCCCGGCGGCGGCCAGCATCGGACGGAAGGCCTCCACCAGCGCCTTGAGAGAGTACGTCGAGACCTGGAGCGCCACCTGGACCTGGTCCCAGCCGGCCTGGAAGATGTCGCCACCCAGGCATTCCGGGGGCGCGTAGCCGATGGCGTGGAGCAACCCGTCCAGGCGGTCCCACCGCCCGGCGAGCTGGACGGCCGCGTCGCGGACCTGGTCCGGCTGGGTGACGTCGATCTCCAGGACGTCGGCCTCGACCGGGAGCTTCCGGGCCGTCCGACGGGTGAGGGAGAGGCCCCGGCCCGCGCCGCTGAGGACGATCTCTGCTCCCTCGCGCTGGGCCGCCTGCGCCACGGCGAAGGCGAGCGAGGTGTCCGTGAGCACGCCGGTCACGAGGATGCGTTTCCCGTCAAGGAGTCCCATGGTGCGGCAAGGTTAGGGCGTGCGCCCCGGCCGGTGGGGCCGGACGCGCGGGGTGGCCACCCGGGTCGCCGGGCCGGTCCGTCAAGCTGGGGGCCGGCTGGCGTGTGCAAGGGTAGGGGACATGGACGTAGGGATACTGGGTGGAACGGGACCGGCCGGACGGGGGCTCGCGCTCCGGCTGGCCGACGGAGGCGCATCGGTGGTGCTCGGCTCCCGGGACGAGGAGCGCGCGATCGAGGCCGCCCGCGCCCTGGGTAGGCAGGTGACGGGCTCGGGAGCGATCTCCGGCTCCACGAACGCCATGAGTGCCGCCTGCGAGGTGGTGGTGGTGGCCACCCCCTGGGACGGCGCCCTCGCCACGGTCCGGCCGCTGGCCGGAGAGCTGGCCGGCAAGGTCGTCGTCTCGATGGTGAACGCACTGGCGAAGGAGGGCCGGGAGATGGCAGCCCTCGTCCCCCCCCGGGGATCGATGGCGGCCACCATCCAGGCCGCGTTGCCCGGCGCCCGTGTCGCTGCCGCGTTCCACCACCTCCCGGCGGCGGACATGCTCGACACCGGCCACCGGCTCGATGCCGACGTGCTGGTGTGCTCGGACCATCCAGACGCCACCTCGGCCACCCTGGGCCTCGTCGAGATGGTCCCGGGGTTGGACGGTGTGGACTGTGGGAGCCTGGCCCAGGCGGCGGCGATCGAGGCGTTCACCGCCGTCCTGATCACCGTCAACATCCGCCATCGGGCCCACGCCGCGCTGCGTCTCACGGGCCTCGACGCCCGGTGAGCATGCGGACGCCCCGGGCATGATGGAGCTCTTCGACACCCGGGCCCGGGCGGTGGTCCCCTTCGACCCCGGTCCCACGGTGACCATGTACACGTGCGGGATCACGCCCTACGATGCCGCCCATCTGGGACACGCCAGCGTCTACCTCACCTTCGACGTCCTCCAGCGCCGCCTCCGCGACCTCGGCCACGAGACCCGGTGCGTCCGGAACATCACCGACGTCGACGACGACATCCTGCGCAAGGCGCGCCAGCTCGGCGTCCACTACCTGGACCTGGCGGCCGAGGAGATCGCCCGTTTCGACGCCGACATGCGCGCCCTCGGTCTCCTGCCCGCCTACGCCGAGCCCCGGGCGACCTCCGCCATCCCCGACATCCTCGGGCTGATCGGTCGGGCGATGGACCGGGGGCACGCCTACCAGTCCGCAGGAGCCGTCTACTTCGACGTCACGACGTTCCCCGACTTCGGGTCCCTCAGCCACGCCGACCCGGCGACGATGTTGGCCCTGGCCGCCGAGCACGGGGGCAACCCCGACGACCCGGCCAAGCGCCATCCCCTGGACTTCGTCCTGTGGCAGCCGTCGCTGGCAGACGAGCCGTCGTGGGAGTCGCGATGGGGCCCGGGCCGACCCGGCTGGCATATCGAGTGCTCGGCCCTGGCACTCCGCGAGCTGGGCGAGACGCTGGATGTCCACGGTGGTGGGCGCGACCTCGTCTTCCCCCACCACGAGTGCGAGATGGCCCAATCGGAGGCCGTGACGGGCGTGCCCTTCGTGCGCCACTGGCTCCACGTCGGGCTCGTCGGTCTGGACGGGGCGAAGATGTCGAAGTCGCTCGGCAACCTGGTGTTCGTCCACGACCTACTCGAACGCAATTCGGCGGCCAGCGTACGGTTGGCGTTGCTGGGCCACCACTACCGTTCGGACTGGGAGTGGAGCGGTGCCGACCTGACCGGAGCCGAGCATCGCCTGGCCCGGTGGCGCGCCGCAGCCGACGGGCCGGGGCAGGTCGACGTCCCCCCGGCGGGAGAGGGCGATCCGCTGCTCGACGAGGTGCGGGCCCGGCTGGACGACGACCTCGACACCCCGGGCGCGCTGTCCGTGATCGACCGTGGCGCCGGCAGAGGCGAGCCCATCGGCAATGCCGCCGCCCTCCTGGGCATTACCCTGTAGCTCTGGCAGTCCCCGTCGGCCCGGACGGGCCCGCTCGCCGGCGTCGGCTCCGACCGGGGGGCTCCTCCCACCGCCGCCACCCGTCGGCGGACCGCCGGGAGGCGGCGGTGGGCCTCCGTACGCGCAGCAAGCGAAGAAAGGCAGTGTCATGGCAGGTGTCGTCACGGTGTCCCTCCCGGATGGCTCGACGAGGCAGCTCCCGGACGGGTCGACGGCCGCCGACCTGGCGGCGTCGGTCGGGCCGCGCCTGGCCAAGGCAGCGGTGGCGGCCCGGATCGACGGCCGGCTCGTCGACCTCGCTGCCGTTCTTCCTGACGGCGCCGACGTGGCGATCGTCACCGCCGAAGCCGCCGACGGTCGGGAAGTCCTCAGGCATTCGACCGCCCACGTGCTGGCCCAGGCGGTGCTGCGGCTGTGGCCCGGCGCCCACTACGCCATCGGCCCGGTCATCGAGGACGGCTTCTACTACGACTTCGAGCTGCCCGGCGGTGCCCGGTTCACCGACGACGACCTGGGGCGCATCGACGCCGAGATGCGGGCCATCATCGCCGAGGACCAGCCGTTCGTCCGCCACGAGCACACCGTGGAGGAGGGCCTGGCCATCTTCGCCGACCAGCCGTTCAAGCGGGAGATCATCGAGGCGGTGGGGGCCGGTGCCGCGGAGGTCGACGCCGTGCCGGCTGACGGCCGCGCCGATCCCCACGTGTCGACCTACGAGAACTCACCGGCGTTCACCGACCTGTGCCGGGGACCGCACGTCCCCGCCACGGGCAGGCTGGGGCACTTCGCCCTCCAGCGGGTGGCGGGGGCGTACTGGCGGGGGGACGAGAAGCGGCCCCAGCTCCAGCGCGTCTACGGCACGGCGTGGGAGTCGGCCAAGGCGCTGGAGCAGCATCTCGCCCTCCGGGCCGAGGCCGAGCGGCGGGACCACCGGAAGCTCGGCGTGGAGCTCGACCTCTTCTCGTTCCCCGACGAGATCGGCTCGGGCCTGCCCGTGTTCCACCCGAAGGGGGGGACGGTTCGGCGTCTCATGGAGGAGTACTCGCGCCAGCGCCACGTGGCCGCCGGCTACGAGTTCGTGACCACGCCCCACATCACGAAGGCCGGGCTGTTCGAGACCTCGGGCCACCTGGACTGGTTCGCCGACGGGATGTTCCCGCCCATGGAGCTCGACGGTGGCCAGCAGTACTACCTGAAGCCCATGAACTGCCCGTTCCACATCCTCATCTTCAAGGCGCGCCAGCGTTCCTACCGGGAGCTCCCCCTCCGGTTCTTCGAGTTCGGCACCGTCTACCGCTACGAGAAGTCGGGCGTCGTCCATGGCCTCACCCGGGTGCGGGGCATGACCCAGGACGATGCCCACATCTTCTGCCGGCGGGACCAGATGTCCGAGGAGCTGTCCTCGACGCTGCACTTCGTCCTCGACGTCCTGCGCGACTACGGCCTCGACGACTTCTACCTGGAGCTCTCGACGAAGCCCCCGGGGAAGGCCGTCGGCACCGACGAGGAGTGGGACGAGGCGACCGCCACGCTGCGGGAGGTGGCGTCAGGCATGGGGCTCGGGCTCCTCACCGACGAAGGTGGCGGCGCGTTCTACGGGCCGAAGATCTCCGTCCAGGCCAAGGATGCCATCGGCCGGACCCACCAGATGTCGACGATCCAGCTCGACTTCCAGGAGCCCCAGCGTTTCGGCATGGAGTACGTGGGCCAGGACAATGCCCGCCACCGTCCGATCATGATCCACCGGGCGCTGTTCGGTTCGGTCGAGCGGTTCTTCGCCATCCTCCTGGAGCACTACGCCGGGGCGCTGCCGACCTGGCTGTCGCCCGTCCAGGTCCGGGTGCTTCCCGTGCGCGACGACCATCTCGCCTACGCCGGCAAGGTCGCCGACCGCCTGGCGGCCGTGGGCGTCCGGGTCGAGCTGGATCCCGCCGACGAGCCCCTGGGGGCGCGGATCCGGCGGGGCAAGCTGGACAAGCTCCCCTACCTCCTCGTCGTCGGCGACGATGACGTCGCGGCAGGGACGGTGGGGGTCAACCGGCGGGGAGGCGACCGCCCCCAGCGCGGGGTGGAGGTGATGGCGTTCACCGAGTCGCTCGAGCACGAGATCGCCGCCCGTCAGCTACCCGAGGCCGTCGGGGGAACGCCTGACGGGGAGGCGTCGGGGTCCGGCGGAGCGACGGCGGCCGGGCCAGGGGTGACGGGGCGGGGCGGGGGACCGGTGGGGTGACGGGCCTCGACCACCTGTGGGCGGGCTGGCGCAGCGAGTACGTGACGGCGGTCTCCCCGTCGGGTGGAGACGACCACGGGGGTCACGGTGGCCACGGGGACGGCGGTGACCACGGAGCTGGCGCGCGACCGGGGCCGGACGATGGGCCGGACGACGATCCTGGTGGCCCGGCCCACTGTGTCTTCTGCCGGATCGCGGCCAGCGGCCAGCCCTCCAGGGACAACGGCGTCCTGTGGCGGGGCCGGGCGGCGTTCGCGGTGCTGAACGCCTACCCGTACGCGAGCGGCCACCTGATGGTGATGCCTCTCCGGCACGTGGCCGCGTTGGGGGAGCTCACCGAGGACGAGCACGGCGAGGTCTTCCGGGCGCTGCGGACGGCCGTCGCCGCGCTGGAGCGGGCCTACCGACCCGAGGGCGTGAACGTCGGGGCCAATCTGGGACGGGCGGCGGGAGCGGGCATCCCCCGGCATCTCCACGTCCACGCCGTGCCCCGGTGGATCGGGGACACGAACTTCATGACGGCGATCGCCGGCGTGCGGGTGCTTCCCGAGACGCTCGGCGACACCTGGGACCGGCTGCACCGGGCGTGGGAGGGATGAGCGCGCCACCGGCGTCCGTCCCCCCTGACCCGGACCAGAGACGGTGGGAGCTGGCTGCTCTGGCCGGCGCGGTCGGGCAGAGCACCTGCTCAGCGGCGCACGGTGGTGCTAGGGTCCAAGGAGGAGTTTGGAGGATCGGACATGTTCGACGGACGTTGGCGTGAGACCGTCGACCGGGGCACCGCCCCGGCCGGCCGGGCCCTGCGGAGGCTGGGATGCAGTGCCGACGTGCTCACCGGCGCGGGGCTCGTGTTCGCTGCCGCCACGGCCGTGGCCATTGGGAGCGGTCATCTCGTCCTGGGTGTCGTGCTGCTGGCGGTGACCGGGCTCCAGGACCTGCTGGACGGTCCGGTGGCGAAGGCGGGTGGGACGGCGTCGACGAGGGGCGCCTTCTTCGACTCGGTCGCCGATCGCGTTGCCGACGCCCTCTTGTTCGGGGGGGTTGCGTGGTACCTCGCCGCTCGCCGTCCCGGCGAGCTCGTGCTGCTGCCCGTGGCCGTGTTCGCGGCGTCCGCCCTCGTGTCCTACGAGCGGGCGAAGGCGGAGTCGCTCGGCATCCGGGCGAAGGGTGGCCTGATGGAGCGGGCGGAGCGGATCATCCTCCTCGGGATCGCGTTGCTCGTCTCCCCCATCCTCGTCCCGGTCCTCTGGGTCATGCTGGTCCTCACGACGTTCACGGCCGGTTCGCGCTTCGTCCTCGTCTGGCGCTCGGCGGAGGCGCCGGTGTCGGTGGAGGAGGCTCGACGGCTCCGCCGGGAGCGTTCCGTGCGTCGCGCCGAGCGCCGCCGAGCGGCCAGTGCGTCGGCCCGGTGGCGCGCCCGGCGCCAGGGCGAGCTCTCGAGCCGTTCGAGCCGAGCCGTACGGGCCCGGCGGACCCACCTCGGGACGCGCCGCCGCGTGACAGCCCGGCGCCACGGCTGACCTCCGTCGCAGGACACCAGGGCTCGTCGTGACCATGGACCGGTCGCGCGCCGTCTACCTCACCTATCGTTCGCTCGGCGCCGTGCTGTCGCACCTCCCGGAGCGCGCTGCGGTCGGCATCGGCGACGCCGTCGGGATGGGGCTCTACGCCCTCCAGCCCACCCAGCGGGAGATGATCGCCGCCAACCTTGCCCGGGTGGTCGGTGGGACCCCCCCGCCCGGGGGCCGGTCCCGTCTCGTCCTGCAGGCGTTCCGCTCCTACGCCCGCTACTGGGTGGAAGGCGCCCGGCTGGGCCGGATGCGACGGGACACCATCGTCTCCAACCTCACGATCGACCGTGGTATGGAGCATCTGGTGGCCGGCGCGGCAGCGGGACGGGGCGTGATCGTTGCCCTCCCGCACGTCGGGAGCTGGGAGTACGGAGGTGCCTACCTGTCGGCCATCGGGTATCCGATGACGGTAGTGGCCGAACGTGTCGAACCCCCCGAGCTCTTCGACTACTTTGTCGCCGAGCGTGCGGCGATGGGGCTGACCGTGGTGCCGCTCGCACGGGAGGCCACCGGTGTCGTCAACCGGGCTCTGCGGGGAGGCGGATTGGTGGGGCTGCTGTGTGATCGTGACGTGGGAGGCGGGGGCGTGAGGGTGGACCTCTTCGGTGAGCCGACGACGATGCCGGGCGGGCCGGCGGCCCTGGCGATGCGTACCGGCGCCATGCTGGTCACGGCGGCCGTCTACAGCGGACCGGGTCGGCACCATCGGGCGGTGATCGACCCACCCATCGACACCACCCGCCGGGGACCGTTCCGTCGGGACCTGGCCCGGTTGACCCAGGAGATCGCCACCCGGTTCGAGGCACTGATCGCCGCGCACCCGGAGCAGTGGCACGTCTTCCAACCGGTGTGGCTGGCCGATCGGCCCGTCCCGGCGGTCGAGGCGCGGTGAGCCCCGACGACGACCCGCTCGCGCCGTGCACCGACATCACCGAGGTCCGGGAGGTGGCGGCCCAGCTCCGGCGGGAGCAGCGCTTCTTGAACGTGCTGCTCGACAACCTGGAGGACGGGATCGTGGCGTGCGACGCCGACGGGCGGATGACCATCTTCAACCCGGCGGCGCGCCGGCTGCACGGGCTCGCCCCCGAGTCGGACCCGATCGGCAGGGTTCCGGCCCGGCACGGTCTGGCCCACCTCGACGGCACCCCGCTCGACCAGCACGAGAACCCACTCCTGCGGGCGTTGGCCGGTGAGCGTCTTCGCGACGTCGAGATCATGCTCGAACGCCGCGACGGCGAGCGCCGGATCGTCAGCGTGAACGGCCAGCGACTGGTCGACGAGACGGGCACCCCGCTCGGTGCCGTCGTCGCTCTCCACGACGTGACCGATCAGCGCCGCAACGAGGAGCGCCTCGCCGCTCTGGCCCACCACGATCCCTTGACCGGGCTGGCCAACCGAGTGCTGCTCGGACAGCGCCTCCAGGCCGCTCTCGACGCTCTGGCTCGGAAGGACGGTGCGGACCCTGTGCCAGGCGTGGAGCCGGATCCTGTGCCACGGGCGGGGCCGCGGGTCGGTGCGCACCGGGGCTCGACGGCTCTGCGCGGGGACGACAGCGGCTCGAGGGCGGGGCTGGCGGTGCTCCTGGCCGACCTGGACGACTTCAAGCACGTCAACGACACCTATGGCCACGACGTCGGCGACGCCGTGCTCGTGGCCATGGCCCGGCGGCTCGCCGCCGTCGTGCGGCCGTCGGACACCGTCGCCCGGCTCGGCGGGGACGAGTTCGTGGTGCTCTGCCCGGCATGCTCAGGCGAGGAGGAGCTCACCCGGATCTGTGCCCGGGTCACGGCCACGCTCGAGGCTCCCTACGCCGTCGGAGGGCGATCGCTTCCGGTGACCGCTTCGGTGGGCGGCGTGTACGTCGACAGCGGGGAGGTCGACAGCGGGGAGGTCGATCCGTCGAGCCTCCTCAGCCGGGCCGACGACGCCATGTACACGGTGAAGGGCTACCGCCACCGCCGGCGGGGTGGACGCACCGGCGGCGCAGCGCAGGGTGGCGCAGCGCAGGGTGGCGCAGCGCGTGGGTGAGCGTGCCGGCGACGCTCCGGACCGTTCGCTCCGCGTCGCCATGGTGTGCCCTTACAGCCTCGACCGGCCGGGGGGCGTGCAGAACCAGGCCGTGGGCCTGGCTCGCCAGCTGGCGGGGAGGGGCCACCAGGTCGTGGTCTTCGCCCCCGCCGACCACCCCGCCGCGGGAGCCGTTCGGCGGGACGGCGTGGTGGTCGTCCCGACCGGCGCGCCGGTGCACCTTCCCGCCAACGGGTCCGTCGCTCCGGTGTCCATCTCGCCCCTCGCTCTCCGGCGGAGCGCGCGGGTGCTCCGTCAGGGTCGGTTCGACGTCGTGCACGTCCACGAGCCCTTCGCTCCGGGGCTCGCCTACGCGTTGCTGGCCACCGGTTCGACCCCCCCACTGGTGGCGACGTTCCACCGGAGCGGGGCGAGCGCTTGGTACCGCGCCCTCCGGCCGGTGACCGTCGCCGCGGCTGGACGGCTGGCAGCCCGGTGCGCCGTGTCGGAGGCGGCAGCCGCCACCGCACGCCGGGCGCTGGGCGGCGAGTACGAGGTCCTCTACAACGGGATCGACACCGAGGGGTTCTCGGGGGTCCAGGGCACGCCGACGTCCGGTCCGACCATCCTCTTCCTCGGTCGGCACGAGCCCCGGAAGGGCCTTGCCGTGCTGCTCGAGGCCCACGCCCGTTTGGAGGCACTCCGGGGGAAATGCGGGGGTGACGCTCCACTGCTGCCGGTCACGCTGTGGGTGGGTGGTGACGGGCCCGAGACCGCTGGCCTCCGCGCCCGGTGGCCTCCGTCGCCGACTCGACACTGGCTCGGGGTGCTCTCCGAGGCCGAGAAGCGAAGCCGGCTGGTTGGAGCCGATGTCCTGTGCGCGCCGTCGATCGCCGGCGAGTCCTTCGGGATCGTGCTGCTCGAAGGGATGGCCGCCGGGACCCGCGTGGTGGCCAGCGACATCGACGGGTACCGGGATGCCAGTGGGGGCCACGCCGTGCTGGTCCCACCCGGGGATCCAGAAGCGCTGGCTCGGGCGCTGGCCGGCGTGCTCGTCGGGATGGGGGCTGGGGGACGGGCAGCCGCCCCGGACCCGGACCCGGACCCGGACCCGGTCGCAGACGCCGGTTCCCTGGCCGGTGCCCGGTCGCACGCCGACCGGTGGTCCCTGCGGGAGCTGGCCGCAGCCTACGAGCACGTCTACCGGCGGGTGATCGCCACCGGGCCCCGCCGCCCGCCCCTACACTGCTGAGGTCATGACCACACCAGGAACGGAGCCGAGCGCTGTGCCGGACGGTTCGCGCCCGCCGGTCGGCCGGTCCCCCGAGGGCCGGGCGGGATCGGGTCGTCCTCCGGGCCGGAGCAGCCGAGGTCGGTCAGGGGGTGGGCGGTCCCCTCATGGCCACCGCTCGGGAGCGTCAGGCCCCCGGGCACGCCGAGCGGGTGGTCGGGCTGGTGGGGGCCAGGCGGGATCGGGTCGTCCTCCGGCCGAAGGGAGAGCCGGCGCAGGGCGTGGCGGGGAGGGGAGAGCCGGCGCAGGGCGTGGCGGGGCCACCGGTCGGTCGCGTAGCGGGCGACCGCCTCGTACCGACTCGCTGGAGGTACCGGCCCCCGTGCCACGGCCCGCGCCCTGGGGGTTCCCCGACGACGGGACGACCGTGGCTCGGAACCGCCGGAAGGCATTCGTGTTGGGCGCGATACCGGGCGCGGTCGGGGGAGCGGTCGCCGGCGTGGTCGTCGGGCTGCTGGCCTCGTCGGTCGCCGGCGTGGTCGCCGCCGCCGTCGTGGTCGTCGCGGTGGCCGTCGCGGTGTGGCGTCTCGCTCCGGCCCTGGTCGTGGCGGCGCTGGATGCACGGCCCCTCCCCGCCGGAAGGGCGGCCCGCCTCGACAACGTGGTCGACGGCCTGTGCGCCACGATGGGGCTCGGCCCGCCGGCACTGCTCGTCGTCGACCATCGCGTTCCCAACGCCATGGCGATGGGCCGGTCGCCGTCGGCGTCGGTGCTCGTCGTCACCTCGGGGCTCCTCGACACCCTCGACCTGGTGGCGCTCGAGAGCGTCGTGGCCCACGAGCTCGTCCACGTCAAGCGAGGAGAGGCCACCGTCTCCGGCGCGGCCGTCGTGAGTGCCGCATTGGTGTCTTGGATCGTGCCACGCCCGGCGGACCTGGTGCACCGGTGGGTAGGGCGGGGGCGCGAGCTGGCGGCTGATCGCCGGGCGGCGGCGACGGTCCGGTACCCACCGGGCCTGGAGGCGGCACTGGTCACGATGTCGGGTGAGCCCAACGGCCACGAGGCCTGGCCGCCCGGCCGCGGGCGGATGGCCGCGGCGACCCGGTGGTTGTGGATCGACCCGATGGTGGGGATCCGGGGCGCCGTGGATCTGGAAGGAAATCTCGACGCCACCGAGGTCAGGGCGGCGGCGCTCGCCGAATGGTGACTCCTGGCCCTACTGCTCGGTGCCCGTGATGCGTGCCGAGCCGAGGTCCGCCGCCGGTGCCCGCGGTGCCACGGTGGTCCAGGGACCGCCTCCGGAGCGTCCGCTGGGTCGGCTCTGCTCGGGGCACGACGATCCGGCGGGATCGGCGGCGCTACCGGTCGGGGCACTACCGGTCGGGAGGCCGCGGAGGTGGTCCCGGAGCTTGCGCAGGAGGCACTGAAGCTCCGCCTGCTCTGCAGAGGTGAGCACCGGACCGACGAGGGAGCGGACGTGATCGGCGTGGCGGGGCACGGCTGCCGCCATGAGCGACCGACCGGACTCGGAGAGGACGGCGAACGCCCCCCGCCGGTCCTCGGGGCAGGCCTCACGCTCGACGAGGCCGGCGTCGACGAGCCGGTCGACGGCCCGGGTCAGCCCGCTCGGAGACAGCGACGTCCAGACGGCCAGCTCGGCCATCCGGAGGCGCTCACCGGGGGTGCGGGCCAGGCGGATGAGCACGTCGAAGGCCTGACCCGACAGGGCGGGATCACGGTCGAGCTGCTCGTCGAAGACCCGCCGGAGCCCGGAGGCGCACTCGAAGAGCAACCCGACCATCGTCAGCTGCTCGTCACCGCCGTCCAGAGAAAGGTCCACGGCCCGATCCTACCCGTTGATGCCAGATAGTTGCGGCAACAATCATCTGCCGGTACAGTACTTGCGTCAGCAATCAATCGATCAGGTACCCCGGATGCGGGGATGACCGGAGGTAGGACATGACCGACAGCGCAGCAGTGCAGAGCCGGATCGTCGACGGCGTGGAGCTCCCGGCGGTGGGCACCTACAGCCTCGACGCCGCCCACACCCATGTGGGGTTCTCCGTCCGGCACATGGGGGTCGCCAAGGTGCGGGGTCGGTTCGGCGGCGTCCAGGGAACGCTGGTGGTGGCCGAGGATCCCCTTCAGTCCTCGGTGTCGGTGACGATCGACGCCGCCACCGTCGACACCCGGGACGAGACGCGGGACAATCACGTGCGCACGGCCGACTTCCTCGACGTAGCCAACTACCCGACCATCACGTTCGAGTCGACGTCGGTGGAGGCGGCCGGCAAGGGCGCGTGGAAGGTGAACGGGAACCTGACCATCCGCGGGACCACTCGACCCGTCACGCTCGACACCAGCCTCGAGGGCGTGATCCAGGACCCTTACGGGAACCACCGGGTCGGTTTCAGCGCCACGACGGCCATCGATCGCGACGATTTCGGAGTGTCGTTCGGAGCGGTCATGGAGGCGGGCGGATTGGTAGTGGGCAAGCGGGTCACGATCGAGATCGAGGCCGAAGCGGTGCTCCAGGCGTAGCGGCGATGCCCCTCTGGCCGGCCCGGTGCGACGACGTCGGGAGCACCAGCCCGGCCAGGGGGGCGCGGCGGGTACAATCGCGACCATGAGCGATCCGCAGAGCCCCGCCTCCCATCCCGGTCCCGACCGTCCCACGGGGACGTTCACCGTCAAGCGTGGGCTGGCGGAGATGCTGCGCGGCGGGGTGATCATGGACGTGGTCGATGCCACCCAGGCGAAGGTGGCCGAGGACGCCGGCGCGGTCGCCGTGATGGCCCTCGAGCGGGTCCCCGCCGACATCCGCCGTGACGGGGGCGTGGCCCGGATGAGCGACCCGGCGCTGATCGAGGGTATCCAGGCGGCCGTCACCGTGCCGGTGATGGCCAAGGCCCGGATCGGGCATTTCGCCGAGGCCCAGGTGCTCGCCTCCCTCGGTGTCGACTACATCGACGAGAGCGAGGTGCTCACCCCGGCCGACGAGTCGCACCACATCGACAAGTGGCCCTTCGAGATCCCTTTCGTGTGCGGTGCCACCAACCTCGGCGAGGCGCTCCGGCGGATCTCCGAGGGGGCGGCGATGATCCGCTCCAAGGGTGAGGCGGGGACCGGGAACATCGTCGAAGCGGTCCGGCACCTCCGGGCGGTCCTCGGCGACATCCGGAAGATCACACAGGCCGACTCGGCCGAGCTGTTCGGCTGGGCCAAGCAGCTCTCGGCGCCGATCGGGCTCGTCCAGGAGATCGCCGACACGGGCCGGCTCCCCGTTCCCTTGTTCTGCGCCGGAGGTATCGCAACTCCGGCGGATGCCTCGCTCGTGATGCAGCTCGGTGCCGAGGCGGTGTTCGTCGGCTCGGGCATCTTCAAGAGCGCCGATCCAGCCAAGATGGCGCGCGCCATCGTCGAGGCGACGGCCCACTACGCAGATGCCGATCTGGTGGCCAAGGTGTCGACCGGGCTCGGTGCGGCCATGCCCGGTCAGGAGATCCAGGCGATCGACGTCCACCTGGCCGATCGTGGCTGGTAGGCGGGTGACGGCCGGAGGCCGTCGGCGGCGGTGACCATCGGCGTGCTCGCCCTCCAGGGCGACGTGCGCGAGCACGTGGCGGCGTTCTGTGACCTCGGGGAGGACGTGACGCTGGTGCGGCGGCCCGAGGACCTGGAGGGCGTCGACGGGATCGTGCTCCCCGGGGGGGAGTCGACCACGGTGTCGATGCTCCTCGACTCCTCCGGGCTGTTCGACCCTCTCGACGCAGCGCTGGCTGCCGGCCTGCCGGCGTTCGGGACGTGCGCCGGGATGATCCTGCTGGCCACGGAGGTCCTGGACGGACGCAGCGACCAGCGGCGTTTCGGGGTCATCGATCTCACCGTCCGCCGGAACGGCTACGGGCGGCAGCGGGCGTCCTTCGAATGCGACCTCGACGTACCCGGGCTCGGGGGTCCCCCCGGTGTCCCGCTCCACGCCGTGTTCATCCGTGCTCCCGTGGTGGAGGCGGTGGGCGGGGGCGTCGAGGTGGTCGCCCGACTACCGACGGGAGGGGGACTGGCCGCGACCGGGCCGGTCGTGGACGGCGAGCCCACCGGTCCCGTGGTGGCCGCCCGGCAGGGCTCGGTGCTGGCGACCGCGTTCCACCCGGAGCTCACCGCCGACCGGCGGCTGCACCGGAGGTTCGTCGAGATGGTGAAGGAGCGAGCAGGGGAGAGGCGTTCGTAGATGTCGGGACATTCGAAGTGGGCCACCACGAAGTACCGAAAGGGGGCCCAGGACCAGGCCAGGGCCAAGGTGTTCGCCAAGATCATCCGGCAGGTGGAGGTGGCTGCCCGGGAAGGCGGCAGCGACATGTCGGCGAACGCCACCCTGCGCACCATGTACGCAAAGGCGCGTGACGCCTCGGTGCCGATCGACACGATCGAACGGGCGATCAAGCGGGGCTCCGGCGAGCTCGAAGGCGTCCGCTACGAGGCGATCACCTACGAGGGCTATGCCCCTGAGGGAGTGGCGGTCATCGTTGAGTGCCTGTCGGACAATCGGAACCGGACGGGAGCGGAGATCCGCAACCTCTTCAACAAGAACGGCGGGTCCATGGCGGAGCCCGGGGCGGTGAGCTGGCAGTTCGAGCGCAAAGGCGTGATCGTGCTTCCGGCGGACCACACAGAGGAAGAGGTCCTCGAGGTGGCGATGGAGGCCGGAGCCGAGGACCTCACCGTCGAGGAGGAACGGCTGGTGGTGACGTGCGCCCCGGGTGACCTTGCCGCCGTGCGCACCGCCCTGGAGGAGGGGGGTCTGGCTCCCCAGTCGGCGGAGCTCACCATGGTGCCCTCGTCGACGGTCGAGGTGTCCGAAGAGGCCGGGGCCAAGCGGGTGCTCCGGCTGATCGACGTCCTCGACGAGCACGACGACGTCCAGAACGTCTATGCCAACTTCGACATCCCCGACGACGTCATGTCCGCCTACGACGGGTGAGCGAGTCCTACGCCCCCGTGGGCCGGCGGGGCATCCCCCTTCGGCCCGCCACCGTCGGATAGGATCGAACACGTGTTCGTGATGGGGATCGATCCCGGATTGTCGCGGTGCGGGTACGGCGTGGTCACCGGGGATGGGTCCCGGCTGGCGGCCGTGGCCGGCGGGGTCGTCTCCACCGAGCCCTCGATGCCGCTGCCCCAGCGGCTGACGGTGCTGGCCGCTGAGCTCCGGGCGCTCGTCGCCGAGTTCCGTCCCGGCGCGGTCGTGGTGGAGCGGGTGTTCTTCCAGGTGAACGCCAGGACGGCGATGGCAACCGGCCAAGCGGCGGGCGTGGCATTGGTGGCGGCCGGGGAGTCGGGGTGCGAGGTGGCCCAGTACACGGCGAACGAGGTGAAGCAGTCGCTCGTCGGGTACGGGAGCGCCACGAAGGACCAGGTGCAGCGGATGGTGGCCTCGGTGCTCCATCTCGATGCACCGCCGCGGCCGCCCGACGTCGCCGACGCCCTGGCCCTGGCGGTGTGCCACCTCACCAGCCGACCGTTCGCCCGTGCCGTGGCCGCCGCGGAGCGCCGACCGTGATCGGGTCGCTCCGGGGCGTCGTCGTGGACCGGCCGTCAGCCGGTGAGGTGGTGGTCGAGGTGCACGGCGTGGGCTACCGGGTGTCAGTGACCAGTGGCGCCTTTGCCGCCCTCGAACCTGATGCCCCAACCGGTGACGTCCTGGTCTACGTGCACACCCACGTGCGGGAAGATGCCATCGTGCTCTTCGGCTTCCTCGACGCCGATGAGCGTCGGTGCTTCGAGGCGCTCCTCGGGGCCCACGGGGTCGGGCCGTCCCTCGCCCTTGCCATCCTCTCGTCGCTCTCCCCGGCGGCACTGGCCGCTGCCGTCCTCGACGACGACATCGGCGTGCTCTGCACGGTGCCCGGCGTAGGAAAGAAGACGGCGGCACGGCTGGCCCTGGAGCTGAAGAACCGGCTCGACGTCCCGCTCCCCGAGGAGCGTGGCCCCGGGGGGGGACTGGGCAGCAGCGCCGACCGGAGCGCGCAGGCCGAGGTTCGGGCCGCGCTGGTGGAGCTGGGCTACGGCCCGGAGGAGATCCGCGCCGCCGTCGAGCACCTCCCCGAGGACGGCGCCGTCGAGGACCTGTTGCGCGCCGCTCTCCGGCAGATGGCCCGGGTGTCGTGACCCCGGGGGCAAGGCGCGAGGTCCTCGGCACCGACCAGGCCGGCACTCCTGGTCCCGGCGCGACGTCTGCCGCCCCTGACAACGGCGCGATGGCAGGCGGCGTGCCCACGGACGACGCGCCCGTCTCGGGAAGCTTGCAGAAGGGCGCCGGGGGAGGGAACCGTGCCGGGGCCTGGCAGCCACGGCGCGAGGTCGACCCGGTGGCGTTGGTGGAGGAGGCGGGGGACTCGGGCGACGAGGTGAGCCTGCGGCCCCGGGCGCTCCAGGAGTTCGTGGGCCAGGGACAGCTCACCGAGCACCTCCAGATCGTCCTGGATGCGGCGCGGCGCCGGAGCCAGCCGGTCGACCACGTGCTGTTCGCCGGGCCGCCCGGCCTCGGGAAGACGTCGCTGGCGGGGATCGTGGCGGCGGAGATGGGCGTCGGTCTCCGGATCACCTCAGGGCCGGTCCTCGTGCGCACCGGCGACCTGGCCGCCCTGCTCACCGACCTCCACGAGGGCGACGTGCTCTTCATTGACGAGATCCACCGGCTGCACCGGGCGGTGGAGGAGGTGCTCTACCCGGCGATGGAGGACTTCAAGCTGGACATCCTGATCGGGAAGGGCCCGACCGCCCGGAGCATCCGGCTCGACCTCCCCCGCTTCACGCTGGTCGGCGCCACCACCCGGACGGGGCTCGTGACCGGTCCGCTGCGTGACCGCTTCGGCTTCGTGGGCCGTCTCGACCTCTACGACGTCGACGACCTCCACCGGATCGTGGAGCGGTCGGCCGGGATCCTGGGGGTGCCCATCGAGCCCGACGGGGCGCGGCGCATCGCCGAACGGTCGCGGGGCACCCCACGCATCGCCAACCGCCTGCTGCGCAGGGTGAGGGACTACGTCGAGGTGCGGGCGGAGGGACGGATCACCGGAGCGACGGCTGTGGCGGGGCTCGACGTGTTCGGGGTGGACGAGCTCGGTCTCGACAAGGTCGACCGCGCCATCCTCGATGCCCTGTGCCGGCGCTTCTCGGGCCATCCGGTAGGGCTCACCACCTTGGCGCAGTGCATCGGCGAGGAGCCCGACACCATCGAGGACGCCTACGAGCCCTACCTTCTCCAGCAGGGGCTCCTGTTGCGGACGCCCCGGGGTCGGGTCGCCTCCGGGCGGGCCTACCGCCACCTGGGGCTGGCCCCGGCGGACGGGATGCTGCTCTGACCACCGCATCGGGCCGTCGACCGGGCGGTGCCGGCCGGTCTGCCACCATGGAGCCCGTGCCCGTTGCTGGATCATCGGGGGGATCGACTGGATCATCGGGGGGATCGACGGAGCCTCACATGGGGTCAGCCATGGATGCCTACGACTACAGCCTTCCCACCGAGGCGATCGCCCAGGAGCCGGTCGAGCCGCGGAGCAATGCCCGCCTGCTGGTCTCGGCCGGTGTCGCCGGGGGGTCGACCGTCGTCGATGCCACCGTTGGCGACCTTCCCCGGTTCTGCTCGGAGGGAGACGTCCTGGTCGTGAACGAGACCCGGGTGATGGCGGCCCGCCTCGTCCTGGCCAAGGTGACCGGCGGTGCGGCCGAGGTGCTCCTCCTGGAGCCCGGTCGGGAAGGGCCGGGTGCTGTCCTCGACGGCGTGCCGCTGGTGTGGGAGGCCCTGGTGCGGCCCGGGCGCCGGCTCCCCCCCGGGACCCGCCTGGGCCTGCCCGAGGATCCGGGCCGGCCGGTCGTCGAAGTGGGTGCACCCGTGGGGGGGCACCACGACGGCAGGCGGCTGGTCCGGCTGGTCGACCCCGGTGTCGTGGAGCGGGCCGGGTCGGTGCCGCTGCCCCCGTACGTCCACCGGGCGCTCGCGGACGAGGAGCGCTACCAGACGGTGTTCGCCGCCGACACCCCGCTCGATCGATCCTCGGTGGCGGCCCCGACTGCCGGCCTCCACCTCACGACCGCGGTGCTCGATGCCTGCCGGCAGCGCGGGGTGAGCGTGGCCACCGTCGATCTGTCGATCGGGATCGGGACGTTCCGGCCCGTCACCGCCGCCCGTCCCGAGGACCACGTCATGCACGAGGAGCGCTACCGCGTCCCGGCCGAGACGATGGAGGCCTGCGCCTCTGCCGGTCGGGTGGTGGCGGTGGGCACCACGGTGGTGCGGGCCCTCGAGTCGGCAGCGGCGACGGGGGCGCTCTCGGGTCGGACGGACCTGTTCATCCACGGGGACTACCCGTTCCGGTTGGTAGACGTCGTGCTGACCAACTTCCACCTGCCCCGCTCCAGCCTCCTCCTCCTCGTCGAGGCGTTCTACGGTCCGGGATGGCGGGACCTCTACCGCCATGCCCTGGCGTCGGGGTACCGGTTCCTCTCGTTCGGCGACGCCATGCTGCTCGAACGGCGGGCACCAGGGCGAGGGCATCGATGACGCTGGACGTGACGCTCACGGCCCGGTCCGGGGCGGCCCGGGCCGGCACGGTGGCGACGGCCCGTGGTGCCTACCGGATCCCGGCGTTCATGCCCGTGGGCACCCGTGGCGCGGTGAAGTCGCTCGACGCCGCCGATCTCGACACGCTGGCGCCCGAACTGGTCCTGGCGAACACCTACCACCTCCTCCTGCGGCCAGGGGCCGAGGTGGTGGCCGCCCTGGGGGGGATCCATCGCTTCACCGGGTGGGGTGGTCATACCCTGACCGACTCGGGTGGCTACCAGGTCCACTCGCTCCGCCCCTCGGTCGACGACGGCGGCGTGACGTTCGTCTCGGTCTACGACGGGCGGTCCGTGCGCCTGACGCCGGAGCGCGCCGTCGAGGTCCAGGGGTTGATCGGGGCGGACATCCAGATGGTCCTCGACGTCTGCACCACGCTCCCGGCCAGCACCGAGACGATCCGCCTGGCGGTCGATCGGACGGCGTCCTGGGCCCAGCGGGCGGCGGTCCGCCACGCCGCCATCGAGGCCCGACCGGAGGGCCAGGCCCTCTTTGGGATCGTCCAGGGCGGGACGGATCCGGTCCTGCGCAAGGAGAGCGCCGAGCGGACGGTGGCCATCGGGTTCGACGGGTACGCCATCGGTGGCCTCTCGGTGGGGGAGACCCGGGAGGTCATGCTGGAGACCGTGGCAGCGACGGTGCCACTGTTGCCCGAGGACCGGCCGCGGTACCTGATGGGGGTCGGAGACCCCGTCGGCCTGGTGGAGGCGATCGCGCTCGGGGTCGACCAGTTCGACTGCGTCGGACCCACCCGAATGGCCCGCCACGGGAGCGTGCTCACGACACACGGCCGCCTCGTGGTCCGCAACGCCGTCCACCGGACCGACGACGGGCCGCTCGACACCGACTGTCCGTGCGCCACCTGCGCCCGGTACAGCCGCGGCTACCTCCGCCACCTGCTCACGGTGCACGAACCGACCGCCTGGCGGCTCCTGTCGGTCCATAACCTCACCTACACCATCGACCTGGTGCGGGGAGCGGGCCGGGCCATCGCCGAGGGATGCTTCGAGCACTACCGACAGGGAGTTCGCTCCGTCTGGGGAGCCTGACGACGCACCACCGCCGAGGTGCCGGGGACTGGGGTCCAGGCTGGGCTAGTGTCTGTGCGCTGTGCCCACCCCCACCACGCGTTCCGAGGTTCCATGACCCTGCCTGCCCTGATCGTACCGACGCTCCTCGGGGCGACAGCGAAGACGTCCTCGGGCTCTTCGGAGTTCCTGTTGCTTGCCATCATCGCCGTGGCGTTCTACCTGATCGCCATCAGACCGCAACGGCAGCGGGCGAAGAAGCAGCGGGCGCTCGTCAGCCAGTTCGAGGTGGGTCAGGAGGTGCTGACCGCCGGTGGCCTCGTGGGCCGCATCATCGAGATCGACGGCGACCGGATGACGCTGGAGACGAGCGTCGGGGCGTCGTTCGTGGTGCTCCGTTCCTACGTGATCCGCCGGCTGGACGCGGATCCGGCCGCGACCGGGTCGGGGGCGGACGCCAGCACCGACGAGGACGGCTCGGGCGAGCACGGCGGAGGCTACGCCATCGGGGGTGCCGCGATCGGAGGGCGGGCGCGTCGCGGCGGCGCCACCCGCCGCGACGAGGTCGACACCGACGAGGACGGAGAGGACGAGGACGGCGAGGACGAGCATGGAGAGGACGGCGAGGATGGAGAGGATGGCGAGGACGACGTCGGGACCGGGGGGATCGACGCCGAGGACGGCGAGGACGACGGGGAGGAGGCCGACGACCCCGGGCAACCCGGCCACGTGAACGGATGAAGAAGCGCCCACTTTGGATCAGCCTGTTCGTCGTGGTCGCCCTGGCGGCGGTGGGCCTGGGCGCGACGCTCGGCGCCGGGTGGTCCCCGAAGCTGGGCCTCGACCTCGACGGCGGCCTGTCGGTCGTCTACCAGACTGCCCACCCGGTCTCCTCGTCCGATCTGTCGACGGTGGCGAACATCCTGAACAGCCGGGTGGACGCGGAGGGGGCGAGCGGCGCCACCGTCGCGACCCAGGGGAAGAACCAGATCGCGGTGTCCATTCCCGGGGTGAAGAACACCCAGCAGATCCTGAACACCCTGGGTCAGACGGCCCAGCTCTTCTTCCGCCCGGCCATCTGCGTGGTCCCGCCCTACTCGCCGAAGAAGGGGTCGAAGCCACCCCCGCCGTCGGCGCCCCTCCCGGCCTGCTCGTCGACCGCATTGCTCACCGCCTCGAACATCGCCCCGACCGCATCGAACACGAACGGGAACCTGGCGTCCCTGGAACAGGCGTCACTGTCGGCCAACGCCGTCTTCGCCAACTACCCGTCGACGCCTCCCTCGAAGGACCGGCAGCACGCCACGGTCCTGTTGCCGGACGCCGCCTCCAGCGGCGGGGGGGCACTGCGCTACGTGCTCGGTCCTGCCACGGTCACCGGGACGGCAGTGAAGTCGGCCTCGGCCCAGTTGACCAGCGGCCAGTGGGACGTCGTGGCCAATCTCACCGGTCCGGGGGCCACGGCGTGGAACACGCTGGCCGCCCAGCAGTTCCACGCCATCATCGGCGTCGACCTGGACGGTCAGGTGATCTCGGCGCCGATCACCCTCCCGTCCGCCGCCAGCTTCCAGTCCTTCGGCAACACCGTCGAGATCAGTGGGAACTTCACCGCGACCCAGGCCAAGACACTCGCCACCGACCTCAACTACGGCGCCCTGCCGGTGCGCCTCGACCGGATCAACGTCCAGACGGTGTCCCCGACGCTCGGGAAGTCCTCACTTGACGCCGGGCTGCTGTCAGGCGTCGCCGGCCTCTTGCTCGTGATGGTCTACATGATCTTCTACTACCGGCTGCTCGGCGTCGTGGTGGTGGCCGGCCTGGTGGTGAGCGGCTCCCTGCTGTGGGCGATCATCTCGCTCATGGGCCAGGGGCTCTCCACGACCATCGACCTGGCGGGGATCATCGGGCTCATCGTCTCGGTCGGGATCACCGTCGACTCCTACATCGTCTACTTCGAACGGTTGAAAGACGAGGCCCGGGCAGGGCGCACGGTGCGGTCCAGCGTTGACAAGGGCTTTGCCCGCGCCTTTCGGACCGTGCTCGCCGCCGATGCCGTGTCGTTCCTCGGCGCCGCCATCCTCTACCTGGTCTCCATCGGCCCCGTACGGGGGTTCGCCCTGTTCCTCGGCCTGTCCACGATCCTCGACGTGTTCGTCACCTACTTCTTCACCCGTCCGTTCGTGATCCTCCTCGGACGCAGCGCGGCGGCCACGGGTGCCCGGTACCTGGGTGTGGCCCGAGGCCTGGGCATGGCCAGCGAGGGGGCGAAGTGAGCGCGGCGAAACGGCCGGGGGACCGGGCCGGGGACGGCCGTCACAGGGACAACACGGAAGGCGGCGACGTGACGATGGACAGCGGCGGCAGGGACGTGGACAAGGAGCGATCCGGCGCCGAGCCCGCCGGTGGCGCCCGGGTGGACAACGGGTCGGGACCGGTCGTCGGCTCCGAGCGGGAGGGCAAGGACAGCCCGGGCGACGGCTCGGCTCACGTCGCTCGCCCCGCCCACGGTCCCCGTTCCTTCTCCCGCCTGTACGCCGGCAACACCTCGTTCTCGTTCATCGCCAACCGGAAGTGGTGGTTCGCCCTCTCGTCGGTGATCATCCTGGCCGGCCTCGTTTCCCTCGGGACGCGGGGGCTCAACCTGGGAATCAACTTCAAGGGCGGCCAGTCCTGGTCGGTGCAGACGAACAGGCTGACGGTGGCGGAGGCCACCTCGGTCGTCCGTCGTCTGGGCGTCGGCGAGACGACCGTGGTCGTCCTCACCAACCAGCTCACCCACCAGAAGACCATCGAGGTGCAGGCCGACCTGAACAACCGGTCGACGGCGGCCCGACTGGCCATCGAGCCCAAGGTCACCGACGCGCTGGCCGCCGCCGCCGGGGTCTCACCGACCAAGGTCTCCTTCGACGACGTAGGCCCGACCTGGGGCGGTGAGGTGACCAACAAGGCCATCCTTGCCCTCATCATCTTTTTCATCGCCGTCGTCGTCTACATCTCGTTCCGGTTCGAGTTCAAGATGGCCATCGCCGCCCTCGTGGCCGTGATCCACGACCTGCTCGTCACCGTCGGCGTGTACTCCCTGGCTGGCTTCCAGGTCACCCCGGACACGGCCATCGCCGTCCTGACCGTGCTCGGCTACTCGCTCTACGACACCGTCGTCGTCTTCGACCGGATCGGCGAGAACGCCAAGGGCCTCGGCGCGTCGGGTAGGGTCACCTACTCCGAGACCGTCGACCTGTCGATGAACCAGACACTGGCCCGGTCGATCAACACGTCGCTGGTCGCCATCATCCCCGTCCTCTCCGTGCTGGTGGTGGGGGCCTTGCTGCTCGGCGCCACCACGCTGGAGAACTTCGGCCTGGCTCTCGTCATCGGGCTCACCAGTGGGGCCTACTCGTCGATCTTCATCGCGTCGCCCCTGCTCGCCATGATGAAGGAGCGTGAACCGCGCTACCGGACCATCCGGCAGCGCCTGGAGACCCGGGGTGACCGGATGGGGATCCTCACGCCGGCGGCGGCGGCCGCCATGGCGGGAGCGGCCGCCGGTGGCGGAGTGACCCGGGTCGCGGGCGGGCGGGCGAGATCCGCCGCCGGCACCCTCCGTCCCGGCGCTGCCCGTCCGGAGAGCGGCGCTGCGGGCTCCGCTGCGGGCTCCAGTGGCGGTGTGGCGGTGCGGGCCAGGCCGGCGGCAGAGGATCTCGGCGCTGACGTCCCCGCTCCCGACACCGCAGTGTCGGGTGGGGCATCCAGGCGGCCGCAAAACGGTGCTCGGGCGGCGGGACCCCGGCCCGCCCCGCGTCCCCGAAAGGGGAAAGGGAAGGGGTCGAAGGGGCGGCGCCGCTGACGCCGGTCGTGGCGCCGGGGACCAGCTTCGGGAGGTACCGTAGAGGGATGGCTCTGGTCGCGCATGTCCCGGACGAGGGGGCGGGCGGCCTCGCTCCGGTCGACGGTGCTGCGCTGGTGGCCGGCTCGACGTTGCCGGAGCCCGAAGGGGCCCTGGTGGCGGCGGTCCTCGACGCGTTCCTCCGCCGCCACGACGTCGCCGGGACGCCGATCATCGTGGCGGCGGCCGAGCTGGCCACCTCCGCGCACGAGGGGCAACGTCGCCGGTCCGGCGAGGCGTACGTGACCCATCCGATCGCCGTGGCCAAGATCGTCGCCGAGCTCGGGCTGGACGCCCAGTCGGTGGCCGCCGCGCTCCTGCACGACGCCGTCGAGGACACCGGCCTCACGATCGACGACGTCGAGGGCTCCTTCGGGTCGGTGGTGGCCCGGATCGTCGACGGGGTGACGAAGCTCGACCGGCTCCAGTTCGACTCCAAGGAGGCCCAGCAGGCTGCCACGGTGCGCAAGATGCTGGTGGCGATGGCCGACGACTGGCGGGTTCTCGTCATCAAACTGGCCGACCGCCTGCACAACATGTCGACCCTGTCGGTGATGCCGGAGTGGAAGCAGCGGCGCACCGCCCAGGAGACGTTGGACATCTACGCCCCCCTGGCCCACCGGCTGGGCATCCAGCAGATCAAATGGCAGCTGGAGGACCTGGCGTTCGCCACCCTCCATCCCAAGCGGTTTGCAGAGATCGAGCAGATGGTGGCCACGCGCGCGCCCCTGCGCGACGAGTACATCGCCCGGGTCCTCGTGGTGGTTCGGGAGCGGCTGGCGGCATCGGGGATCGCCGCCGAGGTGACCGGTCGCCCCAAGCACCTGTGGAGCATCTACGAGAAGATGGTGGTTCGGGGGAAGGAGTTCGACGAGCTCTTCGACCTGGTCGGTATCCGGGTCATCGTGGAGGCCGAGAAGGACTGCTGGGCCGCCCTCGGTTCGATCCACGCCATCTGGCCACCGGTGCAGGGCCGCTTCAAGGACTACATCAACTCCCCGAAGTTCAACCTGTACCAGTCGCTCCACACCACGGTGATCGGGCTCGATGGCAAGCCGATCGAGGTACAGGTCCGGACCGTGGAGATGCACCGTCGGGCGGAGTACGGTATCGCCGCCCACTGGGGCTACAAGGAGACGCCGATCCGGAGTGCCGCCCCGCCGGGGGATGCGCCGGTGGCGTCTCGACCCCGGCGCGACGGGGGGGCGCCGGGCAGGGAGCCGAAGGAAGCCCTACCGGCCCGGTCGTCTCGGCGGGGGGTGAGGCGCCGGCAGGACGGGGCGGCGATGCCGGCCGACCGGGAGGCGCTGCGCCAGTCCGAGCAGCGGGCGTTGGCCCGGAGCACGTCGTCGACAGTGGCCGAGATCGAGTGGATGCAGCGGATCGTCGACTTCCAGAACGAGACGACCGACCCCATCGAGTTCCTCGAGGCGCTCAAGCTCGACCTGGAGCAGGACGAGGTCTACGTGTTCACCCCGAAGGGGAAGGTGATCGCGCTGAGCGCCAACGCCACCCCGGTGGACTTCGCCTACGCCATCCACACCGAGGTCGGCCACCGGTGCATCGGCGCCAAGGTGAACGGCCGGCTGGTCCCCCTCGACACCACCCTCCGTTCCGCCGACACGGTGGAGATCTTCACCTCCAAGGCGCCCACGGCCGGGCCGTCCCGGGACTGGCTGGGCACGGTCGCCTCTTCGAGGGCCCGGTCGAAGATCCGCCAGTGGTTCTCGCGGGAGCGGCGGGAGGACGCCATCGAGGCGGGTCGGGAGGAGCTGGTCAAGGAGCTCCGCCGCGAGGGCCTGCCCATCCAGCAGCTCGCCTCGGAACGGACGGTGGCCGAGCTGGCCGCCACCATGAACTACGCCGACTCCGAGGCGCTCTACGTGGCCATCGGCGACAACCGCCTCTCGGCCCGCACGGTGGCCCAGCGCCTGGCCCGCCAGCTCCACGGCGACGGGTTCGACGAGCAGCTCCCGGTGACCGCCCGGCCCCGGACCAGAGGGCCACACCCCGGGCGGGGCGCGGCCGTCGGCGTCTACGTGGAGGGCCTCGACGACCTGATGGTCCGGCTGTCCCGGTGCTGCACCCCGGTTCCCGGGGACGAGATCGTCGGGTTCGTCACCCGGGGGCGGGGGGTCTCCGTGCACCGGTCGGACTGCGCCAACGCCGCGTCCCTGGCCAGCCGGTCGAGGGAGCGCCTGATCGAGGTCGAATGGGACCACCGGTCGACCGGCGTCTTCGTCGCCACCATCGAGGTCGTCGCCATCGACCGGTCGCGGCTGCTCACCGACGTGGCCAAGGTGGTGTCGGAGCACCACCTGAACATCGTCGGCGCCAACACCCAGACCGACGAGGCCCGCATCAGCCGTATGCGCTTCGACGTGGAGCTGGCCGATCCCACCCACCTGGACTCGGTCCTGTCGTCGATCAGGCACCTCGACGCCGTCTACGACGCCTACCGCATCCTCCCCGGGAAGAAGGGCTGAGCGCCGCCATGTCCGACGATGTAACGGTGGCGCGCGCCCCGAGCGGCACCCACGACGTGCTGGCCCCGGAGTCGGCCCGCTGGGAGCTCCTGGTGGCCCGCTTCGCCCGGCAGGTGGAGCGGGCCGGCTACGGGCTGGCCCACACGCCGATCTTCGAGGACGCCCGGGTGTTCCGTCGGGGCATGGGCGAAGGCAGCGACGTGGTCGGGAAGGAGATGTACGAGTTCGAGGACCGGGGTGGCCGGCTCCTGGCCCTTCGCCCCGAGGGGACCGCACCGGTCGTCCGGGCGTTCGTCCAGCACCGGCCGCCGACGCCCTGGAAGGCGTGGTACGTCACGCCGGCGTTCCGCTACGAGCGCCCGCAGGCGGGGCGGTACCGCCAGCACCACCAGCTGGGCGTGGAGGTGCTGGGCTCGGCCGACCCCGACCTCGACGTCGAGGTGATCGGCCTGGCGGCCCGGCTGCTCGCCTCGGTGGGCCTGGGCGACGTCGTGCTCCACCTCCACTCCATGGGCGACGATGCCTGCCGGCCGGTCTACGTCGAGGACCTCCGACGCTACCTGGCCGATCGCCGGAGCTCCCTGTGTGGCGAGCACGCCGAGCGCTTCGAGGCCAACCCCCTGCGCACGCTGGACTGCAAGAAGGAGGCCTGCCGCGCCGCGACCGTCGACGCCCCCCACCTCCTCGACGCCCTGTGCGAACCGTGCGCCGCCCACTTCGCCCGGGTGCGGACCGGCCTGGCCGCCGTGGGCGTCGCCGCCGTGCTCGACCACCGTCTGGTCCGGGGCTTCGACTACTACACCCGGACGACCTTCGAGTTCGTCTCGGGTGCGCTCGACGGGGCGCAGAACGGCATCGGCGGCGGAGGGCGCTACGACGGGCTGGTCGAGATGCTCGGCGGCCCCCCCACGCCCGGCATCGGGTTCGGCGTGGGGATCGAGCGGCTGCTCCTGGCGTGTGACGCCGAGGCCGTGTTCCCGACGGTCGCCCACCCGCTCGACGCCTACGTCGTCGACGTCACCGGGGGTGAGGCGGCCCGTGACCTGACCGAGGAGCTCCGGCGGGCCGGCCTGGCGGCCGACCGGGCCTTCGACGGCCGGTCGATGCGCTCTCAGCTCAAGTCGGCCGATCGCTCCGGGGCCAGCGTGGCCGTCATCGTGGGGGCCGACGAGCTCGAGCACGGCCAGGTGACGCTCCGTCCGCTGCGCTCCGGCGGCGACCAGCGCACCGTGGCCCGTGCCGAGGCGGCAGCGGCCGTGCGCGCCCTCCTGGTCGGCGGCGAGGCCGACCGACGCCCTACCACCCACCGACCGAAGGACGAGGCATGACCACCGCTCCCGACCCGACCACCTCGATGAGGACCCACCGGTGCGGGGAGGTCCGGCCGGAGGACGTCGGTCGCAGGGTGCGAGTGTGCGGGTGGGTCTCAAGGCGGCGCGAGCACGGTGAGCACCTCGCCTTCGTGGACCTGCGCGACCACACCGGTCTCGTCCAGTGCGTGGTCCCGGGGACGGTCGACGTGCGCAGCGAGTACGTCCTGGCCGTCGAAGGCGTCGTCCGGGCCCGCCCTGCCGGCACCGCCAATCCCGACCTCGCCACCGGGGAGGTCGAGATCCAGGAGTGCACGGTCGAGGTGCTCTCCGTGGCCGAGCCGCCCCCGTTCGCCGTCGACGACCGGGTGGACGCCGACGAGCACCTCCGCATCCGGTACCGGTTCGTCGACCTGCGGCGACCCCGCATGCAGGCCAATCTCCGGCTGCGTGCCGTCATCAACGCCGCCCTCCGCGCCGGCATGGAGCGCCAGGGGTTCTGCGAGGTGGAGACCCCCCTGCTGTGGGCGCCCACACCCGAGGGTGCCCGGGAGTTCGTGGTGCCGAGCCGCCTCCAGCACGGCACCTGCTACGTGCTTCCCCAGAGCCCCCAGCTGGCCAAGCAGCTCCTCATGGTGGGAGGCATGGACCGCTACTACCAGATCGCCCGGTGCCTGCGGGACGAAGACCTGCGGGCGGACCGGCAGTTCGAGTTCACCCAGCTCGACGTGGAGGCGTCGTTCGTCGGTCAGGAGGACGTGCTCCGGTTCGTCTCCGAGGCCGTCCTCGACGCCGCGGAGCGGGCGACGGGCACACGACCGTCGGAGATCGAGCGCCTCACGTGGGCCGAGGCCATGGACCGCTTCGGTACCGACAAGCCCGATCTCCGCTTCGGGATGGAGCTCGTCGACCTCACGGCGGTGTTCGCCGGGACCGAGGTCAGGGCGCTGGCCGCTCCGTGCGTCAAGGGTATCGTGGTCGAAGGCGGCGGCGAGACGACCCGCTCCCGCCTCGACCAGCTCACCGATCAGGCCAGGCAGCTCGGAGGCAAGGGCCTGGCCTGGTTCCGGGTGCTCCCCACCGGGGAGGGGGGGACCGGGCTCGACGGCCCGCTGGCCCGCTTCCTCACCGAGGACGACGTCGCCGGCCTGCTGGTCGCCACCGGGGCGGCCGCCGGCGACCTCGTCCTCGTGGTGGCCGACGAGCACCTGACGGTCTGCACCGTCCTCGGCCGGCTGCGCGTCCTGCTCGGCGGCCGCCCGGTGAGCGAGGGCCCGTACCGGTTCGCGTGGATCGTGGACTTCCCCCTCTTCGAGGGGATCGACGGTGACGGGAACCCGGTCGCCGCCCACCATCCTTTCACCATGCCTCATCCCGACGACCTCGACCGCTTGGAGAGCGATCCGACCTCGGTGCGCTCCCAGTCCTACGACCTCGTCCTCAATGGATGGGAGCTGGGCTCGGGCAGCGTGAGGATCCACCGGGCCGATGTCCAGAGCCGCATCTTCGCCGTGCTCGGGATCGGCCCGGAGGAGGCGGAGTCCCGGTTCGGCTTCCTCCTGGGGGCATTCCGCCACGGCGCGCCGCCCCATGCCGGCTTCGCCGTGGGCATCGACCGATTGGTGGCGATCTTCGCCGGCGAGGAGTCGATCCGGGAGGTGATCGCCTTCCCGAAGACCCAGTCGGGGAGCGACCCGATGACGGGCGCACCCAAGCCGGTGGCGCCTCGCGTCATGGCCGACCTCGGCCTGAGGGAGGTCCCGGCACCGGAGTAGCCTGCGGGGCGTGCGCGACGGTGACGACCTCTTCGCCACGGCGGCCCGGGATCGCCTGTCCGAGCGAGCACCGCTCGCCGCTCGCCTCCGGCCCCGTTCCCTGGACGAGATCATCGGTCAACAGCACCTGGTGGGACCGGGCGCCCCCCTCCGTGTCCTGGTGGAGGCGGATCGCCTGTCGTCGGCCATCCTGTGGGGACCGCCGGGCACGGGAAAGACGACCCTGGCATCGGTCATCGCCACCCGGACGGCCAAGGCGTTCGTATCGCTCTCCGCCGTCACGGCCGGGGTGAAGGATGTCCGCGAGGTGACCGAGGGCGCCCGCCGCCGGCTGGGCGAGCAGGGTGTCGGGACCATCCTCTTCCTGGACGAGGTCCATCGGTTCAATCGGGCCCAGCAGGATGCCCTGTTGCCGTCGGTGGAGGACGGGTTGATCGTGCTGGTGGGGGCGACGACGGAGAACCCGTTCTTCGAGGTCAACGCCCCCCTCCTTTCGCGCTCCACCCTGTGGCGCCTCGAGCCGCTCACCGTCGACAACCTGACGGCGGTGGCCCGGCGGGCGCTGGCGGCCGAGGGCGGTGCCATCGACGACGACGCGCTCGCCGCCTTGGTGGTCGTGGCCGGCGGGGACGCCCGGGCCCTGCTCACGACGCTCGAGGTCGCCCTCGAGCTCAGCGGGGGCCGACCAGTGGGCCTCGGGGACCTGGAGCGGGCGCGTCACAGCCGCCTCGAGCGCTACGGCACCGACGACCACTACGACCAGATCAGTGCCTGCATCAAGTCGATCCGGGGCTCGGACCCCGACGCCGGCCTCTACTGGCTGGCGCGGATGTTGGAAGCCGGCGAGGACCCCCGGTTCATCGCCCGCAGGCTGGTCATCCTGGCCAGTGAGGACGTGGGCGAGGCCGATCCCCTCGCCCTGGTGGTGGCGGACGCCGCTGCCCGGGCCGTGGAGCTCGTCGGCCTCCCCGAGGCACAGCTCAACCTGGCCCAGGCCGTCGTCCACCTGGCGTGTGCCCCGAAGTCGAACCGGGTGACGGTGGCCCTGGGGCGGGCGCGGGCCGAGGTGGCGGCCGGACGCTACCGGGACGTGCCCGTCCACCTGCGCGATGCCCACTACCAGGGAGCTGGCCGCATCGGCCACGGAGCGGGCTATCGCTATCCCCACGACTACCCGGGGGCGTGGACCGACCAGCGGTACCGCCCGGAGGGCATGGACGACGCCGTCTTCTACGAGCCCAGTGACCAGGGCCACGAGGCGACGATCGGCGAGCGGTTGGCCCGGCTGCGCTCCCGGTCGTCCGGAGCGCCCGGGTGCTCCGGCGGCGGCGCTCCCGGCGGGGAGCACGGTCCACCCGGCGGGACCGCCTGAAGGGGCCGACCGGGCCTGCCAGGCGGCGCTCTACACTCTGGCGATGGGCTCCGCTGCCGAGATCGTGGTCCTCGTGGCGTCGGGGGTGATCCTGGTGCTGGCGATCGTCATGGTGACCGCGGTGCGCTCCCTGCGCCGGGACGTCGGGCGCTTGGAGGCGGTCGTCGGGGAACTGACGCGCCGAGCGATGCCGCTCGTGACCGATGCGCAGCGGGTGGTCGACCAGGCCGCCACGGAGATGGAGCGGGTGGGGTCGGTGCTGGGGTCGACCGAGGCGGTGGCCCACACGGTGGAGGGGGCCACGAAGCTCGCCTATCGGGCGTTCGCCAACCCCGTCGTCAAGCTCCTGGCGGTGCGTGCCGGCGCGGCCGGGGGTCTGCGGTCGCTCCGGTATGGTGAGGGCGCAGCATCCCAGCCGGCAGGCCGGACGGTGACCCCGTCCCCGGGTGCCGGGCGACCGAGGAAGCGGTGATCCGATGCCGAAACGAACGTTCTGGTTGACCGCTGGGTTGGCCGTGGGCGCGGGGTCCTCGCTGTGGGTCGAGCGCCGGGTCCGCCGGGCCGTCGACGAGGCCGCAGCCCGCCTCCGACCCGACGCGCTGGCGATGGAGCTCGGCCGCTCGGCGCGGGGCGCCGCCGAGGTCGCCTCGGCGCGTGTCCACCAGGCGGTGGCGATCGGGCGGGACCAGATGCGCCGGACGGAGCAGGATCTCTGGGCGCACCTGGCCGCAGACGGGCGGAGACAGGGAGACGGGCCCCGGGACGACGGCGGAGGATCGGGACCCGTGTCGCCGTCGGGGTTGGTGCCACCGTCGGGGTCGGGACCACAGCGGG